>JBCDJJ010000024.1:0-43885 GCA_038747915.1 Planctomycetota bacterium
GTCCAACCCATACTTTCATACAAGCTGACCGCCTCGAACAAGGCGCTATTGGTATCCAAGCGCAGGGTATCTATGTAGGAGACCGCGTTGCGCGGGAACAGCTCGCGCATCTCCTCGTAGAGCTGGGCCGCGAGCGTCTTGTTGTGGCTCAGGATGAGGGTGGGGCGGGCGAGCTTCGCGATGACGTTGGCCATCGTGAAGGTCTTGCCGGTGCCGGTGGCCCCGAGGAGGGTGACGCCGGGGTGGCCCTGCTCGAAGTGGTGAACGATCGCGTCGATGGCCTCGGGCTGGTCGCCGGTGGGGGTGTGCTCGGTGACGAGGTCGAAGGGCTGGCGCGTGGGAGCGGTGGCGATCATGGCCTGATGGTAGGAGCAAGTCAGGACGGATTGTCTACTTCGCTCGTTCCGTGCGGTGCTGGATCTGAAGTGGTCATGTCGTAAGTCGTTGGTGTCGAGCCGTGCGCGGGTTGCAACCCGGCGTAACGGCCGGTGCTCCAGAGCACGACCGTGATCCAGAGGACGAGCAGACCAAGAACGATAAAGACGAGGAACACCAAGAGCGCGTGTTCCGATGTGAGATCGGCGTGGAAATAGAAACTGAAGGTCTGCCGCGTGAGGATGTACCAAAGCGAGAACAGTGCTGACGCACAAGCGATGAGGAGGAAGCACCATGAGAGCACACCGATGGCCGCCCACGATGCAGCGAGATCTCGCCACATGCCCTCTTTGCAGAACGCATTGTTGAAACGCGCAAACCGTATGAGCGCTAGGCTGTACAGGATACCCGTCAAACTCTCCAGGAGAAGCAGCGTTGCTGTGATGATCGGCTGGTCATATCGGCTACTCATCATCGCGGTGAGTACCGGGCTCCCGACATGCCATCCAAGGACGGTGACAACTCCCCACAGGATCAGATTGAGACTCTTCGCGGTGCTCCTGATGACAAATGCCGACCTGAGCTGAATCGCTGCGATGAGCCAGAGCAGGTAGCCGACGCCATCGCTGCACGCGTCCACAGAGAGCGTGTTGAAGGCCAGTGTGATGTCAACAAAGACGAGCACGAGACCCACAGCGAAGAGCTTGTAGGATTCGTTCGCGGCCTTCGGATTCTTCAGTGTGAATCGTCGTGGTGGTTCCGCCTGCTGGCCCATGTAACCCTCCGAGATGTCCAACCTCTCCACAATCTACAGCCTGGTGGGCGGCGATTCGTCTCCTCGCGCTGCTGTAAACACGCCTATTTTGAGCGGGATGCGCGTTGGCTGGCCTCACATCTATGAGCAGGAGGTCGCCATGACCGTGCCTGCGACCGATCCAACCGGCCGGTTCGTGTTCGCAAGCGCGTGGCACGAGGCGTCCCACGCTGGCCAGATCGCTGTAAACCGGAGCTGCTCGATCTGAAGCGGCGTGCCGAATCGGCGCAGGCGGATCGACCCGAGTGAGCGTCACCCACCCTGCGCGAGCTGGGCCGCGTGCGCCGCCAGCCAGAGCGCCGACTCGTTCTCCTGGCTCGAGGCCATCCCGTGGATCCGCAGCTCGGGGCCGATCAGCAGCATGCGCGTGGGGTGTACCACGCTCGCGAGCGAGTCGGCATCGCCCGCTGCGAGCAACGCCTCGTCGATGCCCGCGGTGAGCAGGAACGAGCCCTCGATGGCGTCGCGCATCGCGGTTGCGGAGGGTGCGATCAACGCGGTGGGCCGGCGAGCGTCCTCGTAGCCCTGCCTCTCGAGGTAGCCCGACATCACCTCAGGCGTGTCGTGCTCGGGGTCGACTGTCATGAACGCGAAGCGGACCGGCGCCCCGCCGAGTGACTGGTTCATCTGGAACATATTGCCCATCGTGGTGGGGCAGACCAGCGGGCAGCGCGTGAAGATAAACGCGAGGATCGTCCACTCGTCCTCGAAGACATCGCGGCCGACGGGCGCACCCCCGTGATCGACGAAGCCGTCGAGACTGGGCACCTGCAGCGCGCTGAGCTGCTCGAGGTCGACGTTCACGCTCGCGGGCAGCACCGCGGCGCCCGGCCCGGAGGCCGCGGCCTCGTCCCGCACCGTGGAGAAACCTCCCGCTACGAGCAGCCAGAACAGGAACGCCGTGATGAGGCCGAACACCGCGATCACGACGAGAACGACCGTGAGTCGCATGGTGTTCACGCCCGAGGGGCCGGCAGGTGAGTCCGAGGGTGGGGTGTGGTCATCCATGGCCATAGTGGGGCTTGCAGCGCGAGGGGTGAGCGATAATAAGAAACATACCCGCCCCAGCTCCACCGGTGGCGAGCACCGGGCTCAACACCCCTGGAGCCACGAGCCCGAGGCATCGGCACACGCACCATGCCAGCAGGCGGTATCAACGCAGCGTGGTCGCGAGGGCATCGCCGACGAAGAGGAACAGCACCGCGGGGAGATACGCGATCGACACGAAGAACAAGCGGCGAGCCGCAGCGTCGTTGAGCTCGCGCGCCAGGCGCACACTCGCCCAGATCATCGCGACCGCGGCGGCCGAGCCCAATAGGGCAGAGACCGGCGAGACTAGCCTCGGCATCGAGAGCGTGACCAGCCACGCCGCGGGCAGCAGCGCCACCGACCACACAATGGCCGAACGACTCGTGCGCCGCCCGGTGGGATCGATGGTGGGCAGCACCTTGAAGCCGCCGCGTGCGTACTCACCGCGATACTTCCACGCGATCGCCATGAAGTGCGGCACCTGCCAAACAAACATGATCGCGAACAACGCCCACGCGCCCGTGTCGGCCAGTTCGCTCCATCCGGCGCCCTGGCTCGCCGCTGCGGCAGCGGTCCACCCGATCACGGGTGGCAGTGCGCCAGGTACGGCGCCGATCACCGTCGATGCCGGCGTGCGCGACTTACTCGGTGTGTAGATCGCCAGATAGCTCGCGGCGCTCAGCAACGCGACAACGGCCGCGGCGAGCGAGGCCCCAACCAGTAGCACGATCGCCCCGGCGGCGATCAACCCGAGCCCGAACACCATTGCAGCGCGCCGAGACACCCTGCCGCTTGGGACCGGACGATCCTGCGTGCGAGGCATCAGCGCATCGCGGTCGGCCTCCATCGCCTGGTTCGCCGCGTTTGCGCCGGCCGCGGCGAGCGATGTACCGATCAAGCACGACACGACCGCGAGCAGCAGGCCGCCCAGCGACCAGTCGCGCCCGAGTGCTGAGAGTGTGAAGCCGACCATCGCGGTCACCGCCACCAGGCGGACGATGCCGGGTTTGGTCAGCGTGACGAGTGAGCGGGCGAGGTCGGCCCGGTCGCCCGGCTGAGAGCCGGGAAGAACTTGCCCAGAGATCTGCGACACGCTCGAGGTCTCCATCTACCAGTCGCTGACACCCGTCGTGGAATGCGCGTTCATTCGAGACTGCTGCCAAACCGGACGCGTTCTCGCCGGGAGGAATTGCGGCGGATGATAGCCGGTCCTCTGTTCTTGTCACGGCGTCGTGTGGGTTTCCCCGCATCGAGTGTCTCCGGTCACGCCCGCCGCAGCATCGCGGCGTGGAATTGCCGACCCTCCGCGATGTACTTCCGCTCGAAGTTGGTCCCCACGCACTCCCCCTCCCGAGCGGATGGCGGCCGCTCGAACGGGCAGCGCTCGAAGCGCGCGTGGCGCCCGGTTGCGCACCATTCACCGAAGTACCGCTCCATCCATCCCCAGTAATCGGGGTGATCGGTCACGACACGGAGTTCCCCGCTCGGGACGAGCACGCGGTGAGCCGCTGCCAGGAACGGGTCTTGAACCATGCGGCGCTTGTGGTGACGTTTCTTCGGCCACGGATCCGGGAAATACAGGTGGATCACCGCGGCGATCGAGTCCGGGCATCGAGACATTAGGAAATCGAGACCATCGCCGTAGAGCGTGCGGACGTTGAGCAGGTGGTGCCGTGCGACACGATCGGTGGCGTGGCGGTAGTACTCGCCGGCGTACTCGATGCCGAGGAAGTTGGTCTCGGGCTGGAGGCGTGCTTGTTGAACCAGGAATGTGCCTTTCCCGGAGCCGATCTCGATCTCGAACGGGCGATCGGCGTGCTCGAACCATCCGCGTGGGTCAACCCGCGCCAGTTCGGGAGCGCGGATGCTCTCTGGTGTCAGCGGCGGGAGGTCACGGGCGGTCAAGCCGACTTGTGCAACTGCGTTTCTATCCACATTTTCAGGATATCCACCGTCGTGGAGACGTGATCGTGAGCAATCTGGGGCATCTGCGCATTTTCTGCGAGCCCAGTGATGGACTCCGCCGTCGCTCGCCCTGACAATCCACATCCGGCAGACACGGGAGACCGAATGGAACACCTGCGCGGTTCGAAGCACATCGGCATCATCGGATGCACACCGGCGGGCGGTGCGTCGTGCTACCGGCTCATCGCAGGGCGTTTGAGCGAACTCGACACCGACGCCGAGCGTCCGACCATCACGCTGCACTCCCCGCCAGCGTCGAGCTACATGCAGGCCATCGAGGCCGGCGAGTGGGAGCGTGTGGCAGAGCTGCTCGCCGATGCGGCGCGCGCGCTCGCCCGATGCGGCGCGGATTTCTGCGTGCTGCCCGACAACACGGCGCACCACGCGTTGCCGATGGCGGAGGTCGATGCCCCGCTCGAGATCGTGAACATGGTCGAGCTGGTCGCCGACCACGTGCGCACCATGCAGTGCTCGACGGTCGGCCTGATCGGCACGACGTATGTCACGCGTGGCTCGACGTATCAGACGGCGCTCGGGCTCCGTGGCGTGCGGCTGCTCGTGCCTCCGGTCGAAGAGGCGGACGAACTCGACGAGATCATTTTCCGGCAAGCGGCGTACGGGCGGGTGACCGCCGAGTCACGCCACCGTGTGCAGCGTGCCGTGGAGCGGCTCGCGGCCCGCGGGTGCGAGGCGGTGATTCTCGGGTACTCCGAGTCGTCGGTGATGTTCGACGTGGCGTCGATCGCCCATCGGCTCGTTGACCCGGTCGAGCTGCTCGGCGATGCAGCGGTCGCTGCCGCGACCTCCGCTGCCCAGGCTGCCTAGCCTGGGTGATGACCGACCCAAGCCCATCGTCCCTTCCAAGCTCCGCGGCCCCGTCGACCCCGGCGCCGCGTGCCTTTGCCCTCACGCTCGCGGCCTACGGCGTTGCTGTAGTACTGATCGGCGGGCTCACCTCTGCTGCAGCACCGCCGGAGGCGAACGCAGCGACGGCGTTGATCGTGACCGGAGCCGCTGCGGTGCTCGCGTTCGTGCTCGCGGCCCTCTCGGCATTCGCTCCACCCGGTCGGGTGATCTCCTTCGTCGGCATTCACGCCGGCTTAGTGCTGCCCGTGTTGCTCATCCTCGGAACCGCGCCGCGTGCGTTATCCACATTGGGAGCGTCCCCCGATGAGGCGGCCGAGTTTGCCGAAACCGACAATTCCGAGCATCAGGACGACGGTGATCGTGGATATCAGGCAGTTGGCTTGGGGTCGGTTGCGGTCCTGAGTGGCTTTACGGTCGTGGCATTGATCTCGCATCGACCCAAGCCGCGTTAATCGGACGCGTGCCAAAGAAAAAGGCCCGCCCGCCGTATAAGCGGGTCGGGCCCGGAGGGAGAAAGTACAAGGTTTATAGCTCAGCAGTTGGAGGCTGTCCAGCGCCGCGACACAAAACTATGGCATTCCCGTAGTGCTGTGCCGATCAAGCAGTGTCGGATCAGCCTCACTTGGCGTACTTCACGCTGCACCCGTATGCCTTGGTCGTCGGCGTGGAGACGGCTGAGCCAGCGAGGATTTCGTCGAGCGCCTGGCGGACGTAATTCACATCGCCGATCTGGCCGCGGCCGGGCTTGCTGTTGTTATCGAGCGCACCGGCGTAGCGCAGCACACCCTCGGTATCGACGATGTACATCTCCGGGGTCTTCTGAGCGCCGTAGGTCTTGCCGACCTCACCCGTTGGGTCCATCAGGATCGAGTGCGACATGCCCCACGACTCGATGGCCTTCAGGTTCTTTGCCGGATCGGCGTATGGGTGCCCGGGGTGCGCCGAGTTGATGGCCAGCACCACGACGTTCTGATCGGCGTAATCCGCGGCGATCGAGTTGATGGTCTGGCGTTCCTCATCCGCGTAGTGCTTGACGACGAACGGGCAGCTTGGGCTAAACCACTCGAGCACGACGACCTTGCCCTCGTTCGTGAAGTCGCTCAGCGTGTGCTCGTTGTTGCGGAGGTCGGTGAGCGTGAAGTCGGGGGCCGCTTCGCCGACCTTGGCGGTGGCATGCTCGTGGCCATGGCCGTGGGCGACGGCGGCGGGGAGGGGCGCGAACGTCAGCGCGAGCGCGGACGCGGTGACAGCACAGGCAGCGGCGAGCTTGTGGCGGATGGAGTTGAACATGGGGGAACGCTCCGTTCTCGGGTCGAGCCGAGGCTCGGCCTCGGCGTGGGGGAAAGGGTCAACGCACTCGCCCGCTACGGTGAGCAGCACGGTGCACGATTCGAAACACAGGTGAGCTAGGGCATGGAGTCAACGCGGTACCCGCGGCGATCGCCGCCGCGTTCGATGACGAGCACGCCGGAGAACTCCTCGAGCGCGCCGGGCGGGCCATCGAGCAGGAAACGCAGTGTTTCGCCCTCCGCGGCGCCCGATTTCGACTCGTTGCTCATCGTGATCTGCTCGTGGCGGTGAGGGAGGAACGCCAACGATTCGGCGCCCGGCGCACGCACCGCGACGATCGCACCACGCCGCACCAGGGACACATCTGCGGGCAGTGTGCGACGCGGCATCGTATCCATGATGTCGGCCAGCTCATCGGAGATGACGGTGGTGCGAGGAGCCGGGTCGGCAACGGGCACGGTGACGTCGATCTCGCCCTCGCCGAACAGGCACACGCTCTTGCACACAAGCCAGGAGACCGAGAGCGAGATCTCCGCGAATTCGCCCTCGAACGATGGATCAACGGTGACCGGGAAGAGCAGCACCGGCGCACCGTGGTAGACGTAGTCAACGGCCTCTCCGCCGAAGAGCAGCTTCCGCTCCGGCACGGGCCAGCGCGGTGCTCCGATCTCGACACCATCCGGCGCAGACCACTCGAACGACGGCGGCGCGCCGCTGGATCCGTTGTTCTGCCAGTAGATGTGCCAGTCCGCAGCCACGGATAGTTTCACGCCGAGATGCGTGGGTGTCGACGATGTGCCTCGCTCAAGGGGGCGATCCGGCACGACGAAGCTCGGTGTGACAAGCGTGTTGCCATCGGGCTCTTCGGCGAGCATCTGATCGAGCGGCGAGCCCTGTGCGTGCGACGTCGAGGCGAGCGTCAACAATGCCGATGCCCCGATGGCACTCACAGACGCGATAGCAACAAACCATGAACGCCAAGACAATCGATGCATTGCGGTGGTCACTCGGATCCTCTCGTTGATCGTTCGTGGAGCCATTCGAAGCACGGTATTGTTCCACCGATGCGGCACAAAGTTCCCAGGCTCGCGTGCATTGGTCTTACCACGTTCTGGATGGTCATGGGGGTGTTCCTGGTTGGTGGGTGCTCGCGAAGCGTCTCGGATAGGGATATCCGGTATGTGACCTCGTCCGAGGTGGCGGCGTTGATCGCCACCGGAGAGGAGGGCGTGGCCATCCTCGACGCCCGATCCGAGGACGAGTTTGCTGCGGGCGCGATCCCGGGCGCGACGCACACGCCGCTGCCCTCGGTTCGGGAAGACGGCCCGAATCTCGGACTTCCCGCAGCGGCTCGGTACGTGGTGTACGGCCGAGATCCCGTGGACGGGCGATCGATCGCGTTGACCAAGCGGTTGCTCGCGATCGGGCACCCGACGGCCCTGCTCGAGGGCGGATACGCGACGTGGCGGGCCCGTGGGCTGCCGGTTGGCGAAGAATCGTCGGGCCAGCCTCCGGCCGGCGGGGCGGGTGGTGCGGACGCCGGGTCAACCCCTGTTTCCCCGGGGGGTATAGATCAGGCTCGCCGATGACCTAGAGTCGTCGAGCGGTTGCGGATGATGAATCGAAGGAGGTCCCCATGGCAGTGACAGAGATCGACCCGACCGAGACCATCCGTCGTCGGCGGTACGACTCCGTTGCCGAGGCAGTCGGGAATACCCCGATGGTTCGCCTGCGTCGGTTGAGCCCCCAGGGGGGCGCGACGATCTGGCTCAAGATGGAGTGTGACAACCCGATGGACTCGGTGAAAGACCGTATCGGGAAAGCCATGATCGAGGCCGGCGAGCGGTCGGGCGAGATCACCGAGGGGACGCACATCATCGAGCCGACCTCGGGGAACACCGGTATCGCGCTCGCCTTCGTGTGCGCCGCCAAGGGCTACGCGCTCACGCTGTGCATGCCCGACACGATGAGCCTCGAGCGCCGCGCGGTGCTCCGGCACCTCGGCGCCAACCTCGTGCTCACACCCGGTGAGAAGGGCATGAAGGGTGCCGTGGAGGCGGCGAGCGAGCTGATCGACAACGAGCGGAGTCGCGGGCACAACGTGTTCATGCCCCAACAGTTCGACAACCCCGCCAACCCGGCGGTCCACGAGGCCACGACCGGCCCCGAGATCTGGGCCGACTCCGGCGGCGAGATCGACGCGATCGTCGCGGGTGTCGGCACCGGCGGCACGATCACCGGCGTTACGCGGTTCATCCGTCAGCACAAGCCGGAGTTCCAGGCGTTCGCGGTCGAGCCGGTCGAATCACCGGTCATCACCGGCGGCGAGCCGGGCAAGCACAAGATCCAGGGCATCGGCGCCGGCTTTGTGCCGGGCAACCTGGACGTGCAGCTGCTCAACGGTGTCGAGCAGGTCACCTCGGACCAGGCCTTCGAATGGTCTCGCCGCTTGGCCCGCGAAGAGGGCATCATGGGCGGCATCTCTGCGGGTGGGAATGTGTACGCGGCGCACCGCGTGGCGCAGCGGCCCGAGTTCGCCGGCAAGCACATCGTGACGATCTGCTGCTCGTTCGCGGAGCGGTATCTGTCGACGCCGCTCTTCGATGGCGAGAAGGAGTAGGGCCGAGGGCCATCGGAGCCGTGAGCGCGAGCACGCGGCCTCTGGCGATTCGTACCCGGTATGACGTTGATCGTGGCTCGGTCCACGGGCTCGCGCCCGTGGCTCGTATTGGGAGTGGACCTCGCCGCTTGATGCACGTGAGGGACGCAAGATGAGCCACGAGCGCAAGCCTGCGTGTCGTGCGACGTTGGTCTTGCAACTGCCCGAGTACTTATGCCTGTGGCGAGGATGTCTTGAGCGCTTGGAGGCCACGGACGGTGTATGGAATCGCGGACCAGATGGTGACGAGCACCACGATCCACGCGATCGTTGGCAGCACATAGCCCACAAAGGTCGCAAGGCCGGTGAAGCCGCCGTTCTCGCCGGTTGACGCCCGCTCAACGAGTGCGACGCTCACCAGGATGAGCGGGACCGCCACGGACTGCACGATCATTTTCAGCTTGCCGCTGAAGGTGGCGGAGAAGTCGACACCGCGCGACTCGCACGCGCCACGGATGGTCGTCACGAGCAGCTCGCGCGAGAGAATGGCAATGACCATCCACGGGTGAACACCGGAGACCTGCCGCGGCGCGTCCGCACCGTGGACGGTGGACGCGAACATCGGCCCCGCGAGCAGGATAAACGCGCCGAGCACGAGGAACTTGTCGGCGAACGGGTCGAAGATGCGGCCGAAGACCGTGATCACCCGCCACCGCCGCGCGAGATACCCGTCTAGTGCATCGGTCACGGCCGCGATGGTGAAGAGCAGCGCGCCGATCGGCAGCGCCCAGGCGTTCTGATCCGGGAAGCGATATGCCGAGAGCACGACAAAGAAGCCGATGGCGAGAATGAGTCGCAATACGGTGAGTGCGTTGGGCAGGTGCGCGAGTGGGCCGGTGACGAGCGGTCCGGACTCCCCAGGTGTGGGCGGAGCGGTGCCGGGCTCTGACGCATTGTGGTTGGTTGGTGGCGTGCGGGTCATGACGCGCGTGCTCTTGGCTCGCGGGAATCTTGCTGGTGCGCGCTGCCCACCTTATCCTCCGCCCGCCTCCCGCCGGACTTCGGCTTCTCCAGACCGCTCGTAGGACGCGACTTCTCTTGGAAACGCTGATCAATCCTGCCCTTGTTTACAGCGGGATCGTGCTCGGAGCTATCGGCGTCGTGATCGCGCTGCCGAGGCGCGGGGTGAACCCGCATCTGATCGGGCTGCTGATTGGGATTCTGGCTGTTGGACTTGCAGCGATCGGGCTCGTGGTGCCTGCCCTGGTGCGCGCCGGCGAGACCGATGGGCCGGCGGGCCTGCCGAGCCCGTTTTTCTACGTTTTCGCGCTGATCGCGCTGGCCTCGGCGGCGCGGGTGATCAGTCACCCGCGGCCGGTATACGCCGCCCTGTATTTCATCTTGACGATTCTGAGCTCGGCTTCGCTCTTCATCATCACCGGCGCGGAGTTCATGGGCTTCGCGTTGATCATCATCTACGCCGGGGCGATCCTGATCACGTATTTGTTCGTGATCATGCTGGCGACGCAGGCGCCGACCGAGGAGCAGGAGGAGGCGTTGAGTCCGTACGACGCCCAGGCCCGCGAGCCGGTGCTGAGCGTGGTGCTGGGGTTCACGCTGATCGCGGTGCTGACGGGGTCGATGGTGTCGGGTGTGAGCGAGCCCGGGTTCGAGGCGCGCAACACCAAGGCAGATCAGGCCTTGCTCTTCCAGATGCCGAAGAAGGTGCTGAGTGTGTACGAACGGCTTGGGGTCTTTCCCGCGCTGGATCGGCCGGAGCTCGACGAGGTGTCTGACCGGTTGGTGGTCACCCTTCCCGATGATGCGAAGCTCTCCGGTGCCATCACGTTTGGGGTGAGTGATGCGGAGCGGTGGCGCGAGCTTGTCGCCAACCGTTCCCAGATTGCGGCGCTTGTGATGCCACCCGTGACAATGGGTGACGAGGTGGTGGATGGAAACGCGGGTCTCCGCGATGTAGAGACCGCGGAGGGGGTTGTGCAGGGCGTCACGCTCCTGCTGCCACCCGGTTTGGAGGTCGAGAACGCCGAAGCGGTCGGCTTCGCCCTGATCGCCGATCACCCGATCGCGCTCGAGCTGGCGGGTGTGATCCTGCTGATGGCGATGCTCGGGGCGGTGGTGCTCGCTCGGAAGCAGATCGAGATCGGCGAGGCCGAGAAAGAGGCCGCTGCGGGCATGGCGGCCGTTGATGATGACGGGCACTCCGGTGGTCCGAACGGTCAGGCCGATCCGGAGACCGGTTCGAAGGTGGCACGCGGACGGCACGTCATGGTCACGGGAGAGCCGGCATGAGCGGGCTTGATGTGATGACCCAGGTGCTCGCGCTCGGCCAAGTCGTGCCGGCCGGCTTTGCCGAGGTCGGCCTGGTGCACTACCTCGTGCTCGGCTCGGCGATGTTCGGCATGGGTGTCGTCGGCTTCCTTGCGCGGCGGAACCTGATCATCATGTTCCTATGCACGGAGCTGATGTTCCAGGGCGTCGCGCTGTGCCTCGTCGGGTTCGGGCAGTATCACGGCAACCGCACGGGTGAGGTGTTCGTGATCTTCGTGCTGACGATCGCTGCAGCGGAGGCGGCACTCGCGCTCGCGCTGGTCGTGCTGCTCTTCAGGCGGGGTGAGACGTTGGACGCGGATGCGTGGCGGGAGCTCGAAGGGTGAGCCAGGCAACAGGCGATAGGCAATAGGCAATGGAGACCGTGCTCACGGACATTTTGACACTTGGGGCCGAGGCGGCCCATGGTGCGCATTCGGCCGGGGCCTCGTCGTTCCTCGACGGGCTGCGCCTTGATGGGCCGGCTGCGTGGGTGTTGATCCCGCTGCTCCCGCTGGTGGGTGCGCTGCTCTGCTTGGCGGGTTCGTTCGGCAAGGTGGCGAGCAAGCTGCCGGCCTACCTCGCGGTGGCGACGATCGGGCTGGCGTTTGCAGCGACGCTCGGTGGTCTCACCGAGTGGCTCGCGTCGGGTGCTCACCCCACGGTGGTGAGCGTGTACGAGTGGATCGGTTTCCAGTGGGGCTCGAGCGAGACCGACCGGGTCTCAGCGGACTTCGGGCTCTACATGGACGGGTTGTCCTGGCTCTGATGACCTTTGTGATGATGCTCGGCGGTCTGATCGCGCTCTACGCGAGCGAGTACATGTCGCACGATGTCGGCCGCGGGTACGGCCGGTTCTTCGCTGCGTTCTGCCTGTTCGTCTTCTCGATGAGCTGCCTGGTGATGGGCGACAACCTCTTCCTGCTCTACCTGGGATGGGAGGGCGTTGGGCTGTGCTCGTACCTGCTGATCGGCTACTTCTACAAGAAGCCCGAGGCGGTGGCCGCAGCGAAGAAGGCATTCATCGTCAACCGCATCGGCGACCTCGGGCTCGCGCTCGGCGTGTTCCTGATCTACACGACATTCGGCACGGTCGAATACACGGCCTTGTTCCAGCTTGTGGAGGCGGGCGTGGATGGCTCGGGCGACGCCCTGGCTGGGCGGTGGGAGACGTGGGGCATCCCGTGTCTGCTGATGATCGGGGCGTTCGGCAAGTCGGCCCAGCTGCCGTTGTACGTCTGGCTCCCCGACGCGATGGAGGGCCCGACGCCGGTCTCCGCGCTGATCCACGCGGCGACGATGGTGACCGCGGGCATCTACCTGATCGCGCGTATGTTCCCGCTGTTCACGCTCGATCCGAACCTGACGGCCCTGAACGTGGTCGCCTGGGTGGGGGCGTTGACCGCTCTGCTGGCGGCGACGATCGGCATGGCCCAGTTCGACATCAAACGGATCATGGCGTATTCGACGGTGTCGCAGCTTGGGTACATGTTCGCGGGGCTGGGTGTTTTGAGTTCCACGGGCGCGGTGTACCACGTGTTCACCCACGCGTTCTTCAAGGCCATGCTCTTCTTGGCGTGCGGTGCGGTGATGCACGGCTTCGCCGGTCAACTGGACCTCCGCAAGCTCTCGGGCCTGTGGAGCCAGAAGGGCTGGAAGATCACGACGATCGCGATGTTCGTGGGGTGCCTGAACCTCGCGGGCGTGCCGTTCATGGCGGGCTACTGGTCCAAGGACATCATCCTGGCCGAGAGCTTCACGCGGCCGGGCATGCAGGCGATCGGGTGGATCCTGCTCTTCACCGCGGGGCTGACGGCGTACTACACCTTCCGCGTGTTCTTCCGCGTGTTCGTCGGCCCGGCCCACCACGAGCCGGGCGACGAGGTGCATGATCACGAGCACGACGAGGCCGGCCACCACGCCGGCGGCGAAGAGTCGCTCCACGACACCGCGCAGCACGGCGATCACCACGCGGACCACTTCCACCCGCACCCGCCGCAGTTTGCGATGAACCTGGTGCTCGGCACGCTCACCGTGCTCACGCTCCTCGCGAGCACGACGTACTTCCTGCCCTCGCTGGTCAAGCCCGGCTCGACCGACACCGGTGTGTTCATCAAAGACTTCGTCGTGGCGTCGTCGGCCGACCAGAAGGTCGTACACAAGGCGTACTACGACACGCACGGTGCGCACACCGGCGACGAGCATCATGGCGAGGGCGAGACACACTCACTGTTGCACGATGGCGGCACCGAGTTGGCGCTCATCCCGGCTGTCGACGCGTTCGACCAAGCGACGGACCTGAGCCGCGCCGCGGCCGCGGAAGCCGGCGGGCGCTTTGCGGCGTACCCGAAGGAGAAGGCGCACCACGCCTCGCTCTTCGGGTTCGACCCCCACAAGGTGATGTACTACGTGTCGGGTGTGGTCGGCCTCATCGGCATCTTGATCGCTGCATTCCTGCACGGGCCCAAGGGCATCGCCGGGCTGATGATCGGTGGGCGGACCACAGCAGCGGAGGCTCGGTCCGATGCGGTCGCCGCGAAGCTCGGCCCGATCCCGAAGTGGGCGGAGCACAAGTGGTACGTGGACGAGTTCTACGACCTGGTGATCGTCGGCCCGCTCCGGCTACTGAGCTACGTCTTTCAGACGATCGACAAGCTGCTGGTGGATGGGCTGGTCAACCTCGCGGGCATCCTCCCGCGCGGCATCGCGCACGCGCTGCGGCCGGCTCAGAACGGCATCCTGCACACCTACGCGACGGGCATGGCCTTCGGCATCGCACTGGTGCTGGTGGCGGTGTGGCTCGTTGTCCTCGCGAACGGAGGGTCGTGAGCGATGCTGGTGCTCCTGATCGCCGTTCCGATCCTTGCAGCACTTGCGATCTGGTTGGCGCCGGCCTCGCTCGCGCGCACGCTCGCGGTGCTCGGCTCGGTCGGGCAGCTCGTGCTCGCCCTGGCCACCGCAGCGCTGTTCGACTGGTCGGCGGGCGGTGATCTCGCGGCCCAGCCGGGCACGATCCAGTGGACGCAGGTGCTCAACCCCGAGCTTGGCATCACCCTCGGCCTGAGCGCCGACGCGGTGTCGATGTGGCTCATCCTGTTGACCGCGTTCCTCGGGCCGCTCATGGTGTTCGGCTCGTTCAGCGCGATCACGACGCGCGTGAAGACCTACTACGCATGGCTCCTCGCGCTGCAGGGCGTGATCGTGGGTGTGTTCGCCGCGACCGATCTGATCCTGTTCTACATCTGCTTCGAGTTCACGCTCGTGCCGATGTACGTGCTGATCTCGCTGTACGGCTCGTCGAACCGGCGGAAGGCCGCGGTCAAGTTCTTCCTGTACACGTTCACGGGCTCGATCGTGGCGCTCGCGGGCCTGGTGTACGTGGCCTGGCAGCACGCGCTTGCAGCGGGCGAGTGGAGCTTCGCACTGACCGACCTGCAGGCCGCGGCCCAGGCGATGAGCCTGGGCGAGCAGGCGCTGGTGCTCGGCGCGTTGATGCTCGGCTTCGGCGTGAAGGTGCCGATCTTCCCGGTGCACACGTGGCTCCCACTCGCGCACACCGAGGCGCCGACCGCGGGCTCGGTGATCCTGGCGGGCGTGCTGCTCAAGCTCGGCACGTACGCGATCTACCGGTTCGTGCTGCCCTTCGTGCCCGATGCGGTGGTGCATTACGCCCCGGTGCTCGCGGTGCTGGCGCTCATCGGCATCGTGTACGCCGGGCTGATCTGCTGGGTGCAGCGGGACGTGAAGAAGCTCGTGGCCTACTCGTCGGTGAGCCACCTGGGCTTCTGCGTGCTCGGGCTCTTCGCGCTCACCGGGGTCGGGCTGAGCGGCTCGATCCTATACATGATCAACCACGGGCTCTCGACGGGGGCGCTGTTCTTCTGCATCGGCATGATGTACGAGCGCTACCACACGCGGAGCCTCAACGAGCTCGGCGGCCTCGCGACTCGGATGCCGATCTGGGCGTTCTTCATGGTGTTCTTCACGATGGCGTCGGTCGGGCTGCCGGGGCTCAACGGGTTTGTGAGCGAGATCATGTGTCTGCTGGGCACGTGGCAGTCGGGGGCGCCGGGCGTGGGCGGGCAGTACGGGCCGCTCGGGCCGTGGTACGCCGCGGTTGCGGGCACGGGGATGATCGTGGCCGCGATCTACCTGCTGTTCATGGTGGGTAAGATCGTGTTCGGCCCGCTCAAGGAGCCCGATGGCCACGCGCACGACGACAGCTCACACGGCCCCGCCCTGCCGCCGGATCTCTCGGCGCGCGAGGTGGGCGTGCTCGTGCCGCTCGCGCTGGCGTGCCTGATCCTCGGGATCTACCCGAAGCCGGTGCTGTCGACACTCGAGCACCCTGTGGCGGTGACGCTTGGTGTGTACGGGCACGAGGGCGACGACGGCCATGGTCACGAGCATGCCGCGGTCGGTGAGGGGGCGGACGTGGCGCCCGAGCCGCCGGCCTTGATCGAGAGGTACGTCGTGACCGAGGTGGCGGGGTCGGTTCGCGCGACCGCACCCGGTGGCGTCGAACAGGTCGCGCAGATTGGCATGGCGCTGCCGCCGGGCACGGTGATTCAGACCGGCTTCCGCTCGGTGCTGATCATGCGCAACGATCAGCATGAGGTGAGACTTCCGCGCATGGGTCGTTACAGGATTGCCGAGAGTGCAACGACCGCGACGCCCGCAGCCGAGCTTGTCGAGGTGGACTACGGACGCGTCGAGGTGGATGGCGTGGAGGTAAGGGGGATCCGCGTCAGTCTGCCGTTGCCGGAACCTACCGAGCGCCCCGAGCTTCGATACCGGTGGTCGGATCCCGACGGTGTACCGGTGGCCACGCCGACAGCCGGTCTCTCGGCTGACACCGCAGAAGCAAAGGGTGATGCCAAGGTGGTGCGGTCATGGTGAACGCAGTGACACTGGCTGAGGCCACGCCCATCGTCGAGAAACTCGGCCTGATCGTGCCGGAGATCGTGCTGTTCGTCGGCGCGTGCGTCGTGATGATGCTCGGGCTCTCGCCGAGTCACAGCGTCCGCAAAGCGTGCGTGCCGTTCGCGGTGCTCTCGCTCATCGCCGCGGGGGTGATGGCGGCGATCACGGGTGGGCACGTGGCCGAGTCGATGGCCGGGCACCCCTTCCCGCAGTTCGTGCCCTACGCCAAGGGGCTCGTGGCGATCGTCGGCATCATCCTTGTGATGGGGCTGGCGGGCACCGTCGATGTCGCGCTCGAGCGGAGCTTCCAGTCCGGCAGGCAGGCGTTCGAGGCGATCCGCACCAACCGCGGCGAGTTCTACGCCTTCTTCCTGTTCTCGCTCTGCGGGCTGATGCTGTGCGCCTCCGCGGATGATCTGATCTGGCTCTTCCTCGCGCTCGAGCTCACCTCGCTCCCGACCTACGTGATGGTGGCGATCTCGACCGCCCGCACCCGGAGCCAGGAGGCGGGCGTCAAGTACTTCTTCCTCGGAGCGTTCGGGGCCGCGACGTTCCTGCTGGGCTTCGCAATGCTTTACGGCCTCGCCGGCACCACGCTGTTGTTCGGCGACGCCGGTGTGCCCACCGTCATGACGGCGTTGCTCGACATGCGCGAGGCCTCCGCGACCGCCGAGGCCGCGGGCGGCATCGGCACGCTCGCGACCATCGGGCTGGTGCTCTCGGTGATCGGGCTGTGCTTTAAGATCGCGGCGGTGCCGATGCACTTCTACACCGCCGATGTGTACCAGGGGGCCGCGCCGGGTGTGACCGCGATGTTGGCGTTCGTGCCCAAGGCCGCGGGCATCTTCGCGCTGGTGCTGCTGCTCGGCACGGTCGGGTGGGACTTCGGGGTGGCGGGGAGTTCGCTGCCCACGCCCATCCGCGAGCTGCTATGGGTGCTCGCCGCGGTGACGATGGTGGTGGGCAACGTGTTGGCGCTCTTGCAGAGCTCGGTCAAGCGGATGCTGGCCTACTCGTCGGTGGCGCATTCGGGGTACATGCTGGTCGGCCTGATCGCCGGTCCGGCGATCGCGGTGGCCGACAACGGCGTGGCGGCGACGCTTTTCTACCTCTTGTGCTACGGGTGCATGAACCCAGCGGCCTTCCTGGTGCTGGCCTCGCTCGAGCGGCGCGGCGAGTCGATCGAGACGGTGGACGACCTGCGTGGGCTGTGCGCCGGCCGGCCGCTCCTGGGGTATTCGATGGTGCTCGGCTCGCTGAGCTTGCTCGGCCTGCCGCCGCTGCTTGGCTTCTGGGGCAAGCTTCACCTGTTCACCTCGGCCGTTTCAGCGGGCGAGATCGCACTCGTCGTGCTGCTGGGCGTGACCAGCGCGATCGCCGCGTTCTACTACCTGCGGCTCGCGGGGGCACCGTTTCTGGAGGATCAGTCGGAGCGCGAGCGGGACATCCGGCTTTCGCCGGCGTTCCCGCGCGTGGCCGCCGCGGTGCTGTCCGCCGGCTCGGTCGTGGCGCTCGCGCTGTTCACCACATCGCTCATGCGGGCCGCGGGCGCCGCGGGGTCGACACCTCAGGAGGCCGCCTCGGCCGAGCCACAGGGCGATCGCATCACCCTCGCCGCGCCAGAGTGACGAGAGTCAGAGCCGCGTGCGTGAGCACGCGCGCCAAGGCTCGAACCTCGGCCGTTGATGATGAAGTTGAGCGTGGGCAACTCCATACCGCGTCGCCATCACACATGCGCCGCACATGCTCACGCACGCGGTTCGGATGCTCATGTCTTCGGACGCTGCGCCGTCAGTGTGCGCACGTTGGAGAAGATGCGCCGAAGGTCGTTCGTTACATCTCCGGGCAGCGGCGGGGCGTTGATGGCCGCGACGTTCTCGCGGAGGTGTTCGGGCCTTGAGGTGCCGGTCAGGACCACATCGCACCCCGGCTCGTGCGCACAGAAGCGGTAGGCCAGCTCCGTGTTCGTGCGGGCCGACGCCGCAGCTCGGAACGGAGCGAGCGGGTCGTCAACGGGGCCGGTGAGCGACTCGGGGTGGAGCTCGCCCGAAGCGCTCGCGCGGTCGAGCAGCGTGCGGAGTGCCGCCGGGTCAGAGAACCCGTCGCGCACCGCGAACATGATGAGTGTGCCGACGCGGGCCTCGATGGTGCGCGGAAAGACCGTCTCTCGCGCGGTCTGGTTGAGGATGTTGAAGCCGACCATCGCGACATCGAACCGATCAGCGGGCAAAGAGCGCCCAAACATCTCATGACCTGGGTCGGAGTTGAAGTGCTCGCTCACCGCGAGGTGACGGATGCGACCCGCATCGCGCTCGCGCTCGAGCGCCGGCACGATCTCGGACTCGGCGAGAGGCCACTGCGCCGCGGTCAGGCCGTGCAGGTGGAAGAGCTCGACACGGTCGGTGCCGAGCCGCTCGAGCGACGCGTGGAGCGAGGCCACGATGTCCGCCCCGGTCGGCGGCGGGTCGCCCTCGGTCCGCCACAGCCCGGCCTTGGTCGAGAGGATCAGCTCGTCCCGCGGCAGCTCACGCAGAGCGCGTCCGACCGCCGGCTCGGTGCCGTAGGTGGCCGCGGTGTCGATCAGGTTCACACCGAGGTCGAATGCGAGGGTCACGAGCGACGCCGCGTGCGCCTCGCCGAGGTCGCGGCGGAGCCCGAGACGTGGTCGGCCGCCGCATCCCAGGCCGGCTCTGGAGGTCACCAGGCCGGTCCGACCGAGCGGGGCGCGCACGGAGGTGGTCGCATCCATCAGTCGGATTTCTCGTTTGATGTCTTGGTCTTCTTGCGGCGGGTCACGAAGAGCTGAAGGGTGAGGCCCAGTGCTGCGCTGGTGACCCAGGCGATCGTCCAGTGCCACGCCGCCCATCGATCGACAAACGCGGGCGCACGCTCCGCCGCTCGGAGCAGCCACACACCGGCGCTGAGCCACGCGGCCGAACCCACAAAGGTGGTCGCCACGATCGCTGCGGGCTTCGTGATGAGCATGCCGGCCCCGACGCCCGCGATCACGCCCAGCACGCACGCGAGCACCACGAGCAGCTGCCGGTTCGCGGGGAGACGGTCCCACGTGGGCCGGACGTGGTGCCAGAGCCCGCCCACGAAGGCCCGAACCTGCGCGGCCCCGCGCTCGGCGGTTTCGATCACATCGCTAGCCGAGGGCGTGACCCGCTCGAGCACCTCGCGGCCGGCTTCGATCTGCTCGGCGGTGAGCTGGTGCGGCTCGATCGCGGGGGAGGTGCTCACCACGCCGCCGATCTGGTCGGCGAGCGAGGGCTCGTTCGCGGGCGGCGCCGTTGGGTTGGTGACCTCCAGTGCAACCAGCGTGGCCAGCGGCAAGAACAGCCCGCCGATCACCGCGCAGGTCGCGGCCACTGCTCCCTTAAACACCAGCATCGCGATGATGAACCCTGCGATCGCCCCGCCGATGCCCAGGGCGATCGGGGGCACGCCGAGCGGGCCGAGGAGCGAGCCGAGGGCGAAGTACCCAAGAATCCCGCCCACGATCAGCCCCACGACCGACAGGGCGGTCCTCACCGATCGCTCGCCGAACGCCCACAGGTAGAGCCCCGCGAGGAGCACGCCGACCATGAGCGTGTGGGCCGAGAGCGGCAGATCGGCCACGCCGGTCGCCGATGCGGAGCCGGCCTGCTGAGCCAGGATGAGCACACCCATGCACATCGCGTTTACCGTACCGTGCTGGGATGTCCTCCGAAGACGTTTCACCCCAGGGCACCGGCGACGTTCCAGCGCTCGATCTCGAGGAGCTCCGCACGCGGATCGACGGGCTCGACGCCCGGCTGCTCGATCTGCTCAACGAGCGGGCGGACCTGGTCGTGCAGGTCGGTCGGTACAAGCGCGAGCACGGCACGCCGATCTACGCGCCCGAGCGGGAACAGGCGGTGCTCGCCAAGGTGCTCGACGCGAGCCAGGGCCCGCTCCCCGAGCGCACCCTCGAGGCGATCTGGAAAGAGATGATGTCGGGCAGCTTCGCGCTCGAGCAGCCGCTCCGGATCGGGTACCTCGGCCCGAAGGGCAGCTTCTCGCATCAGGCCGCCACCAAGCACTTCGGCCGGTCGGTCAGCTTCGAGGACATGCACGAGATTGCCGGCGTGTTCACCGAGGTGCAAGCCGGGCGGTGCCAGTACGGCATCGTGCCGATCGAGAACTCGATCGGCGGCGGCGTGGTCGAGACCCTCGATGCGTTCCGCGACCCCATGCACCGCAATGTGCGCATCTACGCCGAGGTACAGCTCGCCGTGCATCACAATTTGCTCGCCAACTGTCAGCCGGGCGAGATCCGGCGTGTGCATTCCAAGCCGGAGGCGTTCAGCCAGTGCCGGCAGTTCCTCTCGGTGCAGTACCCAACTGCCGAGCGGATACCGGCGCCGAGCACGGCCCGCGCGGTGCAGACGGCCAAGGCCGAAGAGCTGCTCGAGCCAGGTCGAGGCTCAGCGGCGATCGGCTCGGCCATGGCGGGCGAGGAGTACGGGGTGAACACGCTGTTCGAGGCGATCGAGGACGATCCGAACAACGTCACGCGGTTCTTCGTGATCGCCACGCAGGAGGCCGGTCCGTGCGGCGAGGACAAGACATCGGTGATGTTCAACACCGATGATCGCCCGGGCACGCTCGTCCGCGTGCTGAGCGTGTTCGACCAGGCGGGCATCAACCTGACGCACATCGACAAGCGGCCGATGAAGGCGACGAGCTGGAACTACACGTTCTTCTTGGATGCCGTGGGGCACCGCGATCAGGAGCCGATGACCTCGGCACTGGCCGAGGCCGGGCAGCACTGCGCGGATCTGATGGTGCTCGGGAGCTATCCCAGGTCGCGGCGCGTGCTGTGAGCGAGCGCCGACGTCCAACGTGGTGGAAGCGCACGCGGCGCCTGGTGGTGGTCGTGGTGGCGATCTACGCGGTGTACGTCGTGCTGCTCACGCTTGGGCAGAACTACGCCATCTTCCCAGGCCGCGTGATGGCGCTGAATCGTGTTTCGCCGCCGTTCGGCGTGGAGAAGTGGACGATGCCCGCGGAGGGCGCGAACGGGGATGTCTTCGCGTGGTGGATGCCCGCGGCGCCACCGGAGGTCGGCCCTCGTCCGGTGGTGATCTTTGCACACGGCAACGGGGAGTTCGCCGAGCATAACTTCGGCCTGTCTCAGCTTTATCACGCTCGCGCGGTGCATGTGCTGATCCCCGAGTACCGCGGGTACGCGGGCGCCGTCGGATCGCCGAGCGAGGCAACGCTCAGTGCCGACATGGTGCGGTGGTACGACCGGCTTGTGAGCCGTGACGATGTCGACGCCTCACGGGTGATCTTTCATGGCCGGTCGATCGGGGGTGGAGTCATGGCCGCGACCGCGCGGACACGCGAGCCCGCCGCGATGATCCTCGAGAGCACCTTCACGAGCCTTGAATCAATGGCGTGGGGACGGGGTCTTCCACCGTTTCTGCTGCGGTCGCCGATGAGAACCCGCAAGGTCGTTGAACAGCTCGACCGGCCGATCTTGTTCCTTCACGGCACCGAGGACACGCTGATCCCGGTCTCGCACGCGCACCGAAATCTCGCGGCAGCTCGCGATGGACGACTCGACACACGCCCCGCGGGGCACAACGATCTGGCGCAGGACTGGCCGTGGTACCACGGTACGATCCTGGGCTTTCTCACCGACACCATCTTCGCCGCCCCGGCGCACACCGAGGGTGGCGAGTGATGGTCTGGCTCTCGTCGATCGTGGGGCTGTACCTCGTGTGGGTCGCGGCGCTGTCGCTCGGGCAGGGGCAGGTGATCTTCCCGGGGCAGTCGATGGCGCTGCCGCGCGGCGTGCCGCCGGCGGATGTGCATCGGTGGACGATGCTGCTCGATTCGACGGACGCCTCGTCCGGTGAGCTGTTCGCGTGGTACATGCCCGCGCGGCGCGGCGAGGGGCCGCGGCCAGCGGTGATCTTCGCCCACGGCAACGCCGCGCTCGCCGAGCACAACCTGGATCTGGCCGAGCTCTACGCCGAGGCGGGGATGCACGTGCTGGTGCCGGAGTACCGCGGGTACGCCGAGAGCCCGGGCCGACCGAGCGAGCGGCGGGTGCGGCACGATTTCGCGCGCTGGTACGACCGGCTGATCGCGCGGGAGGAGGTCGACGCGAGCCGCGTGGTGTTCCACGGACGCTCGATCGGTGGCGGCGTGGTCGGGGCCCTCGCGCGCGTTCGGTCACCGGCCGCGATGATCCTCGAGAGCACGTTCACCAGCATCGCGCGCCTGTCGTGGCGCTACGCGGTGCCGCACTGGCTCATCCGCTCCCAGTTTCGCACCGTCGATGTGGTCGGGCAGCTTGAGGTGCCGATCCTGGTGCTGCACGGCACGGGCGACCGCGTGATCCCGGCCCGGCACGCGGATGCGCTCGCAGCAGCCGGTTCTGAGACGACCCTCTTAACCAGGCATTCGCGCCACCACGACCTGATGTCGGACGCGGGGTGGTACCGGTCGGCGTTGCTCGGCTTTGCATCGGAGTTGGGATGGATCGAGGACACCGTGGGGCATCTGGAGGTGCCCGTGGCGCGAAAGAGCGAGCCATGATCGATCGGTTTGCCCTCCCAGAGCATCTGGCCGAGCGGGTGCGTGTGCTCCGCGACGGCGAGCCGCGCGCGGGCGGCGCGTTCGTGCTCTGCTGGATGCACCACGCGTTGCGCGCGCACGAGAACCCGATGCTTGATGTTGCTGCGTGGGTGGCGAACTCGCTCGAGCTGCCTGTTCTGGTGTACCAAGGGCTCGGCGGGCACCACCGCTTCAACTCGGATCGGCACCACACTTTCGTTCTTGAAGGCGCGGCCGACTTGGCTCCGGCACTTGCTCAGCGACCGGGCGAGCCGCTCGCGTACGCCTTCTCGGTGCCGCGGGAGTCCGGTGAGGCATCGCCGCTCCGCGAGCTGAGCGAGCGGGCCGCGGTGATCGTGTGCGAGGACTTCCCGGCGCCCCCGATGCCACGATGGACGAACCGGCTCGCCGAGCGTGCATCGTGCCCGGTGCTCGCGATCGACGCGTGCTGCATCGTGCCGATGCAGACCTTTAAGAAGGCCCCGGACCGAGCCTTCAAATTCCGAAGCAGCGCCGCGAAGCTCTTTTACCCGCGGGCCCAACGGCCATGGGAGGACGTGCCGGCCAACACCGCAGCACCGAAACCGGAGGTACTGGACCTCCCGTTCGAGCCGGTCGACTTCGAGCGCGCAAGCATCGATGAACTATGCGCGGGGTGCGAGATCGATCACACGATCGGCCCGGTCCGGCACACGCGGGGCGGGTCGACCGAGGGCTACGCCCGGTGGACGCGATTCCGGGACGACGGGCTCGCTGCGTACGCGAAGAGGCGGAACAACGCCGCGATCGACGGCGTCTCGCGGCTCAGCCCGTACCTGCACTACGGCATGATCTCGCCGCACCGCCTCGTCCGCGAGACGATGAACATCAGGAACGAAGGCAGCGAGAAGTTCATCGATGAGCTGTTCGTCTGGCGTGAGCTCGCGCACCATTGGTGCTTCCACCGATCGCTCGAGGATGATTCGGATGCAGCGTTGCAGTCCAGCGCCGCCCTCCCGGCCTGGGCCGTGAAGACGCTGCGCGCGCACGCCGACGACGCGCGCGAGCCATCGCTCGTGTGGGAACAGCTCGCACGGGCGCGGTCCGGCGACGAGCTGTGGGACGCGGCCCAGCGGTCGCTTCTGCGTCAGGGCGAGCTGCACAACAACGTCCGGATGACCTGGGGCAAGGCCGTGGCGTCGTGGACGCCCGGTCCGGGCGCGGCGCTCGCGTGGCTCATCGACCTGAACCACCGATACGCGCTCGATGGGAGCGATGCGAACAGCTACGGCGGCCTGCTGTGGTGCCTCGGCCTCTTCGATCGCCCCTTCGAGCCCGAGCGAGAGGTCCTGGGCACGATCCGGCCCCGCGAGACCGCCGAACACGCGCAGCGGCTCGACCTCGCGAAGTATCGCCACCGGTTCGATGTGCCCGGAGCCGGAGGACCGGTGCGCATCGGCGTGATCGGGGCGGGGATGTCGGGTCTGATCGCGGCGCGGACGCTCGCGGACCAGGGCCACGATGTCGTGGTGTTCGAGAAATCGCGCGGGCCGGGCGGGCGGATGAGCACCCGGCGCGTGGATGCCGATGGCCTGCCGTGCCGCTTCGATCACGGCGCGCAGTACTTCACGGTCCGCGACGAGCGCTTCGCCCGATTCGTCGACTCGTGGGAGCGGATCGGTGTGGTGGAGCCGTGGGACGGTCGCGTGGTCGCGATCGATCCGGATGGTCTGCGGCACGACAAGTCGGCCTCGGCGCGGCGACTCGTGGGCGTCCCCGGCATGAACGCGGTGCTCAAGCACCTCGCAGCGGATCTCGAGCTTCGGCTCCGCACGCGCGTCGGACCGCTTCGCCGCGAGGGCAACCACTGGCTCTTCGTCGATGAGGACGGCGAGGAGCTCGGACGTTTCGATGCCGCTGTGGTGTCGGCGCCGATGCCGCAGACGGTAGAATTGATTCAAGAGGTGTGCCCCGGGCTCGCCGAGCGCGCCGGTGCCGCGGAGATCGCGCCGTGCTGGGCCGCGATGATCGCGTTCGACGAGCCGGTCGACATCGACTTCGACGCGGCGTTCGTCAACGGCGCCGCCGGCGGCGCGCTGAGCTGGGTGGCCTGTGACACGAGCAAGCCGGGTCGCGACGATGCCCCGGGGTCGCGGTGGGTGCTGCACGGTGGGCCGGATTGGTCGATCGAGCATCTGGAGGATCCGGCCGACACGGTGCTCGACACGCTGTTGGGCGAGTTCGGCACGCTCGTGGAGGGATCCTTGCCGTCGCACGCGTTCGCGAGTGCCCACCGGTGGCGGTACGCGCTGCCCACACGCCCGATCGAGGATCGGTGCCTGTGGGACGCCCGGCACCGGCTCGCGGTGTGCGGCGATTGGTGCGCCGGGCCGCGGGTCGAGGGCGCGTTCCTGAGTGGATCCGCAGCGGCGGGGCGGATCCTGAGCATCCGCGTGGAGCCGAGCGGTGACGCCGAGGCCGAGTCGACGCTGTTCGCCGAGACCTCCCCTTGACCATCCGCGACCTGCCGGTGAAGGCCTGCGCGGTGTGCGGGCGCGAGATTCGGTGGCGGAAGAAGTGGGAACGCGACTGGGACCGGGTGCGCTACTGCTCGGAGCGGTGCAAGCGAGCGAAACTCGATGCCACGGACGAAGCACTGACCGCGGCGATCGTCGAGCTGCTCGAGCGCCGCGGGCGGGGCACGTCGATCTGCCCGAGCGAAGCGGCCAGAGCGGTTGATCCGCAGGCGTGGCGTGAGCTGATGGAGCGGGCCCGCTCGGCGGCGCGGCGGCTGGTCGACGCTGGCGTTGTGGAAATCACCCAGGGCGGCGTGGTGGTTGATCCGTCGACCGCGACGGGGCCGATCCGTATTCGGTCGGTCCGCCGCGGTGGATGAACAGATGCGGCGAGACTTGCGCGTTGCGTAGTGTGTCATGAGCATGTCTTGGGCGCGCGCACGGGATTGCCGCTTACGATGGTCGCGTGATGGGGCCGATACAGCCCCGAACGAAGAAATCGCTAACAACGCGCGGCGGGGGTTCCGGCGCGTGTGCAGCGGCGTCCGATGCGGCGCGTGAGGATCACGGTGGCGTTTATCCCGGTCCTGATCCTGTTCGTGGTGGCGGCACTCGCGCCGTTCCTGCGCCCCGTGCTCGGCAAGCGTCTTTGGGTGGTGATCGCGGGTGCTCCGGCGCTCTCGTGCGCGTGGTTCGTGAGTCAACTGCCCGGTGTGATCGAGAACGGGCCGATGGTGGGCGGCTTCGCGGTATCGGAGGCCCTCGGGGTCGACTTCGCGTGGCGGCTCGACGGGCTGAGCCTGCTCTTTGCCATCCTCGTGACGGGCATCGGGGCGCTGGTGATGCTCTATGCCTCGAGCTACATGCCCGGTGACGAGAAGGAGGGGCGGTTCTATTCGTTCCTCGGGGCGTTCATGGCCTCGATGCTCGGGCTGGTGCTGGTCGACAACATCCTGCTGATCTTCGTGTTCTGGGAGCTGACCTCGATCACGAGCTACCTGCTGATCGGGTGGGTCCACAAGGAACAAACGAGCCGGACGAGCGCACTGCAAGCACTGGTGACCACCGGTCTTGGTGGGTTGGCGTTGCTCGCGGGGCTCGTGCTGCTCGGGCAGGCCGCGGGGACGTGGTCGCTCGGCGAACTGATCTCGGACCCGGCGCGGATCGAAGCGGTGCAGAACAGCCCGCTGCTCCCCGGGATCCTGGTGTGCGTGCTGGCGGGGTGCTTCACCAAGAGTGCGCAGTTCCCGTTCCACTACTGGCTGCCCAACGCGATGGCGGCCCCGACGCCGGTCTCGGCGTACCTGCACAGCTCGACGATGGTCAAGGCGGGTGTTTTCCTGATCGCCCGGTTGAACCCGGTGTTCGACGGTGTCGCGGCGTGGTCGACCACGCTCACGATCTTCGGCGGATTCACGATGGTCTTCGCGGCCTACATGGGCTCGCGGCAGACGGTGCTCAAGAAGCTGCTCGCCTACTCGACGGTCAGCTCGCTCGGCCTGATGGTGTTCATGATCGGCCTCGGCGCGGGCAACCACTACGCGTTGACCGCTGCGATGGCGTACCTGCTGGCGCACGCGTTGTTCAAGGCGACGCTGTTCCTCGTGGCAGGCATCCTGACGCACGAGACGGGCGTGAAGGACGCGGAGAAGCTCTCGGGGCTGTGGCGGGTGATGCCGATCACGTTCTTCGCGGCGCTGTTCGCGGCGCTCTCGATGGCGGGTCTGCCGGGCCTCGCGGGCTTCCAGGGCAAGGAGTTCCTGCTCAAGGCGACGCTCGATGCGCCGAGTTGGGTGTGGCTGCTCTGGCTCGCGGCGGTCGTCGGCGCCGTATGGAACGTGATGATCGCGTTCTGCGTGGGGTGGAAGCCCTTCTACGGGCGCCGGGTCGAGACACCGGTCACCCCGCACGAGCCACCCTTCCGCATGTGGGCCGGTCCGGTGACGCTCGCGGTGCTGGGCATTGTGGGCGGTCTGGCGCCGATGCTGTTCGCCAAGCCGATGGTCGAGGCGACGGTGGCGTCGATCTCGCCGCCGGCGGCGACCGAATCGGAGACGTATCACACCGCGGCGCCGTCCGGCTACGAGTTGGTCGCTGTTGCGGACGACGATGGGGCGCACGCCGGTGACGGCTCGTATAGCGATGGTCACGGCTACCCGATCGCCTGGACGCTCGACAAGCTCTTGCTCCCGAAAGACTCGAAGGCCGGCATCGCGCTGCTGTCGAGCCTGGGTGCCGTCGGCGCCGGGTTGGTGTTCTTCGTTGCCAGGGCGACGTGGCGCCGCGCGACCGCTCCGGCGCACAACGCGTGGAGCTTCGGGCCCGAGCGGGGCTACTTCGCCTCGCTCGATGGTGTGCTCGACTTTGCGAAGTGGCAGACGAAGCTGCTCCAATCGGGGTATCTCAGCCGGTATGTGCTGATCTGCATCTGCGCGACGATCGGATTGCTCGGGCTCGCGCTCTTCCGCGGCGGCGGCCTCAGCGCGCTCGTGCCCGCGATCGAGCAGCAGTGGTCCACCCTCGCCGATGTGCGCGTGTTCGATGGCGTGCTCGTCGCCCTCATCTTCGTGGGCGCCGTGTTCACCACGGTGTTCCGCTCCCGGCTCGCAGCGGTGGCATCGCTCGGCCTGGTGGGGTACGCCGTCGCCACGGTCTTCCTCGTCTTCGGCGCGCCCGACATCGCGATGACCCAGTTCGCGATCGAGACGCTCACCGTCATCATCTTGGTGCTGGTGATCTACCACCTGCCCGCCTTCCTGCAGCTCTCAACCTGGCGGGCCCGATCGCTCGACATCGTGGTCGCCGCCGTGTTCGGTCTCGTGATGACCACGCTCACGCTGCTCTCGAGTTCGTCGACGGTCGGCATCGCCGAGCCGATCTCGGAGTACTTCGGGCAGTGGGCGTACCTCGGCCCCGGCGGCGAGGCACCCGCCGGTCAGCTCACGGGCCGCGGCCGCAACGTGATCAACGTGATCCTGGTCGACTTCCGCGTGCTGGACACCATGGGCGAGATCGTGGTGCTGGGGATCGCAGCGATCGGCGTCTACACGCTCATGAAGCTGCGCACCCGCAAGCCACCGCCCGGCCCGCCGAGCCCGCTCAACGATCGTGACCCGATGGAGGAGACAAACGTCGGCCTCCGCCGGTCGAGCAACGTCCATCAGGAGCAGCCGGCATGAACTCGGTCATCCTGCGCACCGCGACCAAGCTGCTGCTCCCGCTGCTCATTGTGTTCTCGATGGTGCTGCTGATGCGCGGCCACAACCTGCCCGGCGGCGGTTTCGTCGCGGGTCTGGTGACGGCGTCGGCCTTCGCGCTGCACGCGATCGCCTTCGGCCCCGATGCCACGCGCAAGCTGCTCCGGCTCGATGTGCTCACCTACATCGCCGGCGGCCTCGCGATCGGGCTCGCGTCCGGCGTGTTCGCGCTGCTGGTGGGCGACCCGTTCATGCAGGGTCAGTGGGTGAGTCTCGACCTGTCCGGTATCGGTGAGGAAGAGCTCAAGCTCGGCACACCCCTCATCTTTGATGTGGGCGTGTACCTGACGGTGGTCGGTGTCACGCTCATGATGATCTTCTCGTTGGCGGAGACCGCCTGATGGTCGTGCTGCTCTCACTCATTGTCGGGCTGATCTACGCGATGTCGATCTACATGATCCTTCGCCGGAGTGTGGTGAAGCTGATCATCGGCCTCGCGCTGCTCGGCCACGGCGCGAACCTGCTGATCTATACGGCTGGGATGGTGGATGCGTCGGGCGTCCGCGGGAACCCGCCGCTCATCACCGAGGGCAGCTATACGCTCGGAGGAGAGATCGCCCGCACCGTTGCCGACCCGCTGCCGCCCGCGCTCATCCTCACCGCCATTGTCATCAGCTTCGCGATCGTGGCCTTTGCTGCGGTGCTCGTGAAGCGTGCGTACCAGGAGGTCGGCACCGACGACCTCGACAAGATGATCTCGACCGACCTCGCCTGAGACCCCAAACGCGACCCACACCATGCTCGTTCTGCCGATGCTCCCCATCCTGATCCCGCTCACGACCGCGATCGTGTGCCTCTTCGTCAGGAACTCGATCCCCGCGATGCGCGCGGTGAGCGTGACCGGCGCGGTGGCGCTCGTCGTCGCCGCCGCGGCCGTCGCGCTGCGGGTGCACGCGGACGGCGCCCCGATCGCGTCTCAGGCCGCGGGCTGGTTCGCGCCCTACGGCATCACCATCGTGGCGGACGAGCTCTCGGTGATCCTCGTGGTCATGACCGCGATCGTGCAGCTGGGCGTGCTGATCTACGCCCTCGGCGCCCTCGACGCGCGGCGCGAAAAAGCCTTCTTCCACCCGCTCTACCACACACTCATCACCGCCGTCTGCGGTGCCTTCCTCACCGGCGACATCTTCAATATGTACGTGTGGTTCGAGGTGATGCTGCTCAGCTCCTTCGTGCTCATCACGCTCGGCGGCGAACGCGCCCAGCTCGAAGGTGGGATCAAATACGTCACGCTCAACCTCGTCTCCTCCGCGCTCTTCCTGACCGCGATCGGCCTGCTCTACGGGCTCGCGGGCACGCTCAACTTCGCCGACCTGCATGTGGCGCTCCAGGCCGTCGACTTCTCCGATCCGGCCAACTCCGACTCCAAGGAGATGCTCACGCTGATCGCGATGCTGTTCCTCGCAGCGTTCGGGATCAAGGCGGCGCTCTGGCCGTTCTTCTTCTGGCTCCCCGCGAGCTACCACACGCCCCCGCCGGTGATCGCCGCGATCTTCGCCGGGCTGCTGACCAAGGTCGGCGTGTACTCGGTCGTGCGTGTGTTCACGCTCGTGTTCGGTCACGATCCCGGTTTCGTCTACACCGTGCTGCTCGTGCTCGCGACGATCAGCATGCTCTCGGGCGTGCTCGGCGCCGCGGTGCAGTACGAGGTGCGGCGCATCCTGGCCTTCCACTCGGTGAGCCAGGTCGGCTACATGCTCATGGGCTTCGCGATCGCGTCCCTGGCCTGGCACGGCGCCGGAGAGGCGCAGCTCGCCGGCGATGCGACGAGCGCCGCCTCGCTCCGCACCGCGGCCACCCTCGCGCTCGCTGGATCGATCTACTTCATCTTCCACCACGGCATCGTGAAGATGAACCTGTTCCTCATCGCCGGGCTTATCGAGAAGCGCAAGGGCTCCGCGCAGCTCAAGCGGATCGGCGGCCTGTTCTCCGACGACTGGCCGCTCGCTGCGGTGTTCTTCGTGACGTCGATGGCGCTCGCGGGCATCCCGATCCTGTCGGGCTTCTGGGCCAAACTCGCCCTGGTGCGCGCCGGGCTGATGAGCGGACAGTATCTGGTCATCGGCGTGTCGCTCTTTGTCAGCATCCTCACCCTCTTCAGCATGACCAAGATCTGGGCCGAGGCCTTTTGGAAGCCCCAGCCGGACGACGGCGACGATGTGCCCATCGAGTTCCGGCCCACCGCCGGTCGCATGGCGCTCATGTTCGCACCGACCGCGAGCTTCGCAGCCATCGCGCTGTTCATCGGCGTGGGCGTCGGACCGCTCTTCGATCTGTGCATGAGCGCCGCGAGAGGCGTGCTGGAGCCGATGGTCTACGTCGAGGCGGTGAACCCCGCCCGGCTCGAAGCGATGCAGGCCCAGGGCCAGCTCGTCGAGGCCGCCGATGATGTGATCGGAGGGCTGACGCCATGACCGCCTTCGTCGTGAACGTGCTGCTGGCGTTGATCTGGTCGGTGACGATCGGTGATTTCACGCCGGCGAACTTCCTATTCGGCCTGGCCCTCGGGTACGTCGCGCTGCGGATCGCCTGGAACCGTGGGAGCCGAGCGCCGAACCCGTACTTCGACAAGCTGCCCAAGATCATTTCGTTCGCGGCCTTTTTCTTGAAGGAGCTGATCTCGGCGAACGTGAAGGTCGCGGTGCAGACGCTCTCGCGGATCGACACGCTCCGCCCGGCCATCGTGGCCATCCCGATCGAGCCGATGTCGGATACCGAGATCACGCTGCTCGCGAACCTCATCACACTCACACCGGGCACGCTCTCGATGGATGTGTCGGGCGATCGCTCGACACTGTTCGTGCATTTCATGCATGTCGAGGATGCCGAAGCGCAGCGGCGAGAAATCAAGGATGGGTTCGAACGACGCGTGCTGGAGGTGATGCGATGAGCGCAGGCCTCATGATCATCGAGGCAGCGGGATCGATGGCGATCGCCGCCGCGCCGGGTGCGGAGCACGCGGGGTCGGGCGTCGAGCCACCGACCGGCTACTTCGGCCGGTTGCTCGGCGTGGTGATCGTCGCGCTGTGCGTGGCGATGGGGGCGACGGCGTTCCGACTGGTCAAGGGGCCCTCGCTCGCCGACCGCGTCGTCGCGCTCGACTTGCTCGCGAGCTTCATCGTCGGGGCCATCGGCGTCTTCTCGATGCAGACCGGCCGCTTCGAATTCGTCTCGGTCGCCATCGTGATGGCGCTGATTCTCTTCGTCGGGACCGCAGCCTTCGCGCTCTACCTTGAGAAGTCCGGGAGGCGGCAATGATCGAGATCACCTCGCCGCTCACACTCTCAGCCATCCTGCTCGAGATCCGCTTCAACGAGCTTGTGACCTCGGCGCTGCTCGTGGTCGGGGCCGGGTTCTGCATCCTGGCGAGCATCGGCCTCGCCCGCATGCCCGACCTCTACATGCGCATGCAGACCGCCACCAAGGCCGGCACACTCGGCGTGGGGTGCGTCATGCTCGGCGTGGGGCTGCACTACCGGAGCCTGGATGTGCTGGTGCAGTGCCTGCTCGTCGTCGGGTTCCTCTTCCTCACTGCGCCGATCGCGAGCCACCTGATCGCCCGAGCTGCGTACATGGTTCGGATCCGACCGTGGGAGGGCAGCTCGCTCGATGAATTAGCGGGGTGCTACGACGAGGAGACACACACGCTCGTGTCCACGCCCGATGCCCATCGCGCGGATGTTGAGCGTCACTCCGGGCGCGAGCTGCACGGCGATGAGACCATGTTCGGCCGCCCGAGCGACGATGGCGGTCCGCCGCGCACCGCGTGAACGCGCTCACTCGCGATCGAGCGGGCCGGTGGGCAGGCCCTTCTGCTCGTAGATCCGGCGCAGCTCGCGGGGCTCGATCCGCTCGATCCGCTGACCGGTTGCGGTCACCTGTCGCAGCACCCGTCCGGTCTCGCTGAGCGTGCTGACCGTGGTGGGCGCGTGCTCGAAGGGCGTGGTCGTCTGCGCCCAATCCGGGAGATCGCGCTCGAACGAGTCGCTCCGGTACACGATCGCTGACTGTGACGAGTCGTAGACGTAGAACCCAAAGTCGTAGAAGCCGGGCGCATCGACCGGGTGCTGCAGTGCCACAAGACGCGGCATCAGGTACACCTCGACGCGGGAGAGGTACCCCTCCCGGGGCAGCGTGGCTTCGAGCGAAGCGGGGGGGCGATTGGTCGTGCGTGTACGCACGGTCAGCCGGTTCTCGCGGCGGAAGAACTCTTCGACCGCGGTCACCCGCTGCTCGCCCTGGATGGTGGTGGTCACGACGCGGCCGACCTCGTGGAGCCGGTCGCGGCTCATGAAGAACCCCGCGACCGAGTCGGCGCGCACGGGCCTGAACAATCGGGCGCGGATCGTCACGAGGTAGCCGATCTCGCGGTCCTCGCGCGACCACCGATGCCGCGGCAGGTCTTCCTGGAGTTCGCCGAGCTGGCCCAGGCGCATGTGCAGGTGCTGAAAGCCGATCTCTCGCTCGATCCCGCCCGGCGCATCCTGCACGATCCGAAACGTCACCGGTTCGTCGAGCAGCGCCCGCTCGTAGTCCTCATCGCCGAGCGTGAGCCGAAAGGCCTCCGCTGCAGCGATGGCGATGCCGCGCTGATCGCCGCGCTCGGTCTCGTCAACGAACCTGGCCGAGGCCAGCAACCCCTCGAAGAGCGCCGCAGCATTGGTGACCTGCGCATCGGTGATTGACTCAAGCGGGTGATCGAAGCGGAACGCGAGCAGGCCGGCACTGTCCGTGCGCACAACCGCGAGACCAACAAACTGCGAGAGTCTGGCCAGCACACCCACCAGATCGATGCGGGCCGCGGGGCGGCGGTCGAACTCGATGCCGTCCTCCTCGAGCTCGCGCGAGAAGGCCGAGCCGGTCGGCCGATCCAACTCGTCGAACGCCTGACTCGTGCTCTCGACCGCTCGCGCGAGGTCATCGACCGCGAGTCGCGGTTCGAGCCGGGGATCCGGCGTCGGGACCGCTGCAATCCGAAGGGTCCACCCGCCCTCGGGGCCGGTCAGCGTGAGCGAGGCGTTGCCGGGGCGGTTGCCGTCGATCTGGATCGTGGCTTCGGGCGGCGCGAGCAGACGCAGGCCGAGCTGCGGCACCTCGACCGGGACCGTGAGCCCGACGCCCCCGGCGACGAGGGCAGCAGCCGGTTCTTCAGCATCACCACCCTGAGCACCAGCAGAGCAAACAAAGAACAAACAAATAAGAATGAGACCGAGGTGCCGGCCGAGGCCGGTGGGTCGAGCTGGGGTGAACTCCATGAGCGCGAGTGTACTCCTGTGTCGGCGCCGTCTTCGATTCATGATCTGTCCACACCCGTCCGATTTCCGTGCATCCCGACTGTTGACATCATGAGATGACTTGCTATTCTGCTCGGCTCGCCGCAAGGCGGGGCAGTCGCGCAGCCCGGACACGCGGGTACGTCGGTTGATGGTGGGCCGAGTGTTTCAGCACTCGGTCACGGCCGAGGCGGCTGCCGAGCACAACTTAGACGTTCGCGAAGCCTGATTCGCGAGACACGCTTCGGTGTTGTTGGCGTCCGCCCCATGGGCCCGGCAGCAGCGAGGGTTGCAGGTGTCGGCACCACGGTGGTGCTGACGAAGGAATTCGACTCGCTTGACGGCGCCGTTCGCGGCGCCCGGCACGGAGCGGCGCATGACCGGCGGACGCATTCGCATCCGGATGGAGGCCTACGACCACCAGGCCCTTGATGCGTCGGCGCGCGAGATCGTCGACCACGCGAAGCGCACGAGCGCCAAAGTGGCCGGCCCGGTCCCGCTGCCGACGCGCATCGAGCGGTACACCGTGCTCCGCGGTCCCTTTAAGGACAAGAAGTCGCGCGAGCAGTTCGAGATCCGCACCCATAAGCGGATCATCGACATCACCGAGGCGAACGCGCGCACCGTCGAGGCCCTCAACCGTCTCGTCGTCCCGGCCGGCGTCTTCGTCAAGATCAAGGCCTGATCACGAACCACATCAAGAGCCCGACGCGGACACGCGTCGGGCTCTTTTCTTTGGACTGACCCCCTCTGGAGACCGCTGCGATGAGCTTCACGCTGCTCGGCAGAAAGATCGGCATGACCCTCCTCTTCGACGAGGACGGTGTCAGCGTGCCGGTGACGGTGATCCAGCTCGGCCCGTGCGTGGTCACGCAGGTGCGTACCCCCGAGGTCGATGGCTACGCCGCGATACAGATCGGCTTCGAGGACATGAAGGCCCGCAACTCGACCATGCCGATGATCGCGCATGATGCGAAGGCCAGGACCGCGCCCAAGCGGTTCCACCGCGAGTTCCGAGTCGACGAGAGCGACCTTGGTGAGTATGCACTCGGGCAAGAGTTCACTGTCGAGAAGTTCCAGGGCCACCTGTTTGTCGACGTGATCGGCACGAGCAAGGGCAAGGGCTTCCAAGGTGGTATGAAGCGGCATAACTTCAAGGGCCAGCTCGCCACCCACGGCGTGGAGCGCAAGCACCGCTCGCCCGGGTCGATCGCCAGCCACGGCTCGAACGCCGGTATGGCGGGCGGCGTGAAAAAGGGCAAGCGGATGGCCGGCCACATGGGCGCCGAGCGGGTGACCGTCCGGTCGCTCGAGGTCGTCCGGGTGGTGCCCGACGAGCACCTCATCCTGGTCAAGGGGTCCGTCCCCGGGCACAACAAGGCGATGGTCGAGGTCCGCTCGCCCGCGCGCCTCTTCAAGAGCAAGCGGACCCGTCACGAGGAGTCGCTGTCCGCCGCTTGATCGCGGCCAGTGGAGCAAGCCATGGACGTCCCCATCCTCGACAAGCAGGGCACCGAGGTCGGCACACTCGCCATCGACGAGCAGTCGCTCGGCGGTGAGGTGAACCCGGCCCTCATCAAGCAGGCCTTCGTCATGTACCACGCCAACACGCGTCAGGGCTCGGCCCGCACGCGGAGCCGCGGCATGATCGAGGGCTCGACCAAGAAGCTCTTCCGCCAGAAGGGCACCGGCAACGCCCGCATGGGCCCGAAGCGCACGCCCATCCGCAAGGGCGGTGGTGTGGCCTTCGCCAAGACGCGCGAGCGCGAGAGCTACCACCAGGACATGCCGGTGAAGATGCGCCGCAAGGCCAACCGCAACGCCCTGCTCGCCAAGCTGGTCGACGGCGAGGTCAAGGTCATCGACGACCTGAGCTTCGATTCGCCCAAGACCAGGCCCTTCCGCGAGATGCTCGACACGCTCGGCATCAACCGCTCTTGCCTGGTCGCCCTCGCGCCTGAGAACACCAACGGCCGACTCAGCGCCCGGAACATCCCCGGCGTCACGGTCGCCAACGCGCACCAGCTCACCTGTTTCGAGCTGCTGCAGAGTCGTTTCGTGGTCATCGCCAAGAGCGACCTGGAGGCCTGGCTCGATGGGCCTTCCAAGAACACCGCCAAGGGCGGGAAGGACCGCACCGCTGCAGCTCTCCGCGGCGGTGAGACCCGCAAGCGGTCTCGGCCCAAGCGTGGTCACAAGCACCGCGTCGCCGAGGGCACCTACTACATCGCGGGCCAGAAGCCGGCGCCGACCCCCGCACCGGCAGAGGGAGGTGAGGGCTGATGGAACCGCACCACATCGTCAAAAAGCCGCTCATCACCGAGAAGCACACCCTCGAGTCGTCGGAGCTGAACCGCTACGCGTTCGAGGTGACCCGGACCGCGCGCAAGGATGAGATTAAGGCCGCGATCGAGTCGCTCTACGGCGTCCGCGTGGTCGGCGTGAACACCGCGATCACAAAGGGTGGTCAGCGTCGGTACCGCTACGGCGTGGTGACACGTCCTCGGACCAAGAAGGCAATCGTCCGCGTGCACCCCGAAGATCGGATCGAGCTGTTCTGATGGCCATTCGCGTCTACAAGCCGACCTCCGCCGGACGCCGCAACGCGTCGGTGAACCTCAACGACGAGATCACCGCGCCGAAGAACAAGCGTCCCGAGCGCAGTCTCACCGCGCCGCTCCCCAAGAAGGGCGGCCGCAACAACACCGGCAAGATCATGGTCCGCGGCCGCGGCGGCGGCCACAAGCGGATCTACCGCAAGATCGACTTCAAGCGGGCCGACCGCGTGGGCGTCCAGGGCGTGGTCGAGTGCATCGAGTACGACCCGAACCGCTCCGCGCACATCGCCCTCATCAAGTACGAGGACGGCGTCAAGCGCTACGTCATCGCCCCCAAAGGCCTGGCCGACGGCGACACCGTGCTCACCGCCAACGAGGCGATCGAACCGAAGGTCGGCAACTGCATGCCGATGCGGTTCATTCCGACCGGTCTCGATGTGCACTGCGTCGAGCTCGCGCCGGGCAAGGGCGCCCAGCTGTGTCGCTCGGCCGGCACCTCGGCCCGCCTGACCAACAAAGAAGGCCGGTACGCCACGCTCGTGCTCCCCTCCGGCGAGCTGCGTCGCGTGCCGATCGATTGTCGTGCGATCATCGGCGTCGTCGGCAACTCGGACCACACCCTCCGCCGTCTCGGCAAGGCCGGCAAGAGCCGTCACCTCGGACGCCGCCCCAAGACCCGCGGCGTCGCCATGAGCCACGATGCCCACCCGCTCGGCGGCGGCGAGGGCCGCTCGAAGGGCGGACGCGCGCCGGTCAGCAAGTCGGGCGTTCCCTCCAAGGGCGGCGGCACCCGCAACCGCAAGCAGTTCTCCAGCAAGCTCATCATCCGTCGCCGCAAGACCAAACGCTACGGCCAGCTTCGATAAGCCACCAGGATCCAGGCACCCGTCACCAGGACACACCCATGTCACGATCGCTCAAGAAAGGCCCGTTCGTCGACGAGCGTCTCTACCTCAAGGTGGAGAAGCTCAACGAGCAGAACAAGCGCGAGCCGCTCAAGACCTGGTCGCGCGCCTGCACCATCGTCCCCGAGTTCGTCGGGCACACCTTCCAGGTGCACAACGGCCGTGCGTTCCTCGACGTCTTCGTGACCGAGGACATGGTCGGGCACAAGCTCGGTGAGTTCGCGGTCACTCGTCACTTCCGTGGTCACACGAACAAGAAGGAAGGCATCAAGTCCGGCCGGTGACCTCACCGGGCCGCCCGGGCTGGTTCCGAGGGCCAAACGTCATGCGATTGATCGCGAGCAAACTCAGAGCAGCGGCCGAGTCGGCGAACGTCACGACGGAGGCGCTGGTCGACGCGGTGTTCGGCGCCGATGCCTCGTCCGGCCTGGCCGACGGCAAGGGCGACCGCAAGCGCCGCGCCGAGACCGAGAAAGCCGTCAAGAACTGGCTCGCCGGCCGCGATCATCCGCGGTGCCGGGCCAGCCAGATCCTCGCGATGGCCGAGGCCTGCGGGGTGCGTGCCCAGGACATCGCCCGGTTCACCAGCTCGGCCCGCTTCGTGCGGTCGACACCGCAGAAGACCCGCCTCGTGGTCGACATGATCCGCGACCGCCGCGTGGACGATGCGCTCGACATCCTCGAGTTCAGCCCGCGACGTGCCGCGGTGTTCGTCCGCAAGACACTCTCGGCAGCGATCGCCGATGCCGAGGCGCAGGGCGCTGACGTCGGCGAGCTCATCGTCACCGAGGCCCGCGCCGACGAGGGCGTGATCATCAAGCGGTTCCAACCGAAAGACCGTGGCCGGGCCCACCCGATCCAGAAGAAGACCAGCCACATCACGATCAGCGTCGAGGAGCGCGCGTAATGGGTCAGAAGGTTCATCCCTACGGCTTCCGCTGCGGCATCACCGAACCCTGGAAGAGCCGGTGGTACGCGCCCAAGGCGCTCTACGGCGAACTCCTCGTCGAGGATTTCAAGATCCGCGAGTTCGTCGATCACCGTCTCAACCGCACCCCGCCCTTCGCAGCGGTGAGCGACATCCACATCGAGCGGACGCGCGAGGAGCTCAAGGTCATCGTCAAGACGGCCCGCCCCGGCCTCGTGATCGGCCCGAAGGGCGCCGAGGTTGACCGGCTCACCGAAGAGCTTCAGCTCATGACCGGTCGCAAGGTCTCGATCAACATCATCGAGATCAAGAACCCCGACATGGACGCCCAGCTTGTGAGCGAGGGCATCGCCGAGCAGCTCAAGAAGCGGGCGAGCTACCGCCGTCTCGTCAAGATGCGTGCCGAGGGCGCGATGCAGGCGGGCGCACAGGGCGTGCGCATCCTGCTGGGCGGTCGCCTCGGCGGCGCCGAGATGCGCCGGCGTCTGGACACGCGTCTGGGCTCTATGCCGCTCTCGAGCCTCCAGGCCAACATCGACTACGGCTTCACGACGAGCGTGACCAAGGCGGGCACGATCGGCGTGAAGGTCTGGATCTACAAGGGCCCGTACGTCGCGGGCGAGGACGAGACGACCACCGATGCCGCCGGCGGACGCGCCCGTGCCCGCGGCCGCCGCTGAGTTGTCATTCACCACCCCGGTTTTTTCCACCGACGCGAACACACAGGACTGACCCATGCCACGCCTGCCGAAGAGAACGAAGTTCCGCAAAGAGATGCGGCGGATGAACTTCGACAAGAAGGCAACGAAGGGGAACTTCGTGGCCTTCGGCGATTACGGCCTCCAGGCCCTGGATGGCTGCTGGATGACCGCCCGTCAGCTCGAGGCCGGCCGCATCGCGGCCCAGCACTTTCTCAAGCGTCAGGGCAAGATTTTCATCCGCGTCTTCCCCGACAAGCCCGTCTCCAAGAAGCCGCTCGAGCAGCGCATGGGCAAGGGCAAGGCGGATGTTGATTACTGGGCCGCGCGCGTCAAGCCCGGCACCATGCTGTACGAGATCGCGGGCGTGCCCGAAGACGTGTGCCGTCAGACGATGGCCCGCATCGCGATGAAGATGCCGGTGCGGTGCCGCTTCGTCGGCCGCCGGCTGACCGTGTGAGTGTTGTTTCGAGTGTGATCGATCGACTGTTTGATGTGACCGCCCAGGACGCAGACTTCAACGAAGAGCATCGCCAGTGAAGATGAGCGAAGTCAGAAAGATGAACGGCGAGGAGATCGATCACGAGATCGATCGTCTTCAGCGTCTTCTGTTCGACCTGCGGACGCAGGCGAGCACCGAGAAGATCGAGGATCCGAGCCAGTTCAAGAAGGTGCGGGCCGATATCGCCCGCCTGCGGACCGAGCGGACCGCCCGTCTCGCGGTCGTGCGAGCGGAGCAGAGCAAGGAGCAAGCGATGGCCGGGAGTGAAGCCTGATGGCGAAATCCCCCCTCACCAGCGCGGTGACCGACGCGGGCAAGGTCAAGGGCTCGCGCGTCGGCGTGGTCGAGTCCGACAAGCGCGACAAGACCGTCAAGGTCGTGGTCGGCTATCTGGCCAAGCACCCCAAGTACGGCAAGTACCTCCGCAAGCGCACCGTGCTGCACGTGCACGACGAGGGCAACGAGGCCCGGCTCGGCGACCGCGTCGAGGTCGCCCCGTGCCGCCCGGTGAGCAAGACCAAGAGCTGGCGGCTCGTCCGCGTCGTCGAGAAGGCCCCGGGGGCGAGCGTCTGAGCGCCCATGGTGGCGCTGCAAAGGTGATTCACGATGCTTCAGCAAGAATCGAGATGTGAAGTCGCGGACAACTCGGGCGCCAAGGAGGCGTACGTGATCCGCGTGCTCGGCGGTTCGACCGCCCGCGGCAAGTTCACCCGCAAGACCGCGGGCGTGGGCGACCGTGTGGTGTGCTCGGTCAAGCGGGCCCTGCCCGGTTCGGACATCAAGTCGGGCGATGTGGTCAAGGCCGTGGTCGTCCGCTCGGCCTACCCGACCCGCCGGCCCGACGGCAGCTACGTCCGCTTCGACAAGCCCGCCGTGGTCGTCATCAACCCCGAGGGTAACCCTAAGGGCACCCGCATCTTCGGTGCTGTCGCCCGCGAGCTGCGCGACCGCGGGTACATGAAGATCGTCTCCCTCGCGTCGGAGGTCATCTGATCATGCCCGCTCACGTGCGCAAAGGTGACGATGTCGTGATCACCTCGGGTCGCTTCCGCGGCAAGACCGGCAAGGTCGTCCGCGTGATCCCCGACCGCGACCGCGTGGTCGTGCAGGGCCCCGGCATCGACGGCATCGTGCGGAACATCCGCCCCACACGCGTCAACCCGCAGGGCGGCCGCGTGGAGGTGGACCGCAGCTTCCACATCTCCAACGTCTCGCCCGCGGTCGACGGCAAGCCGACCCGCGTCCGCTTCGAGACCCGTGCCGACGGCTCGAAGGTCCGCATCGCGGTGCGCGGGGGGGGTGTGCTGAGCGAGGTGCGGTCGGCGTCGGCCAAGTCCAAGTCGGGCGCCGCGGCCGCACCCAAGGAAGAGGGCTGACCCATGGCGAAGCGCAAGTTCACCGACGAGGTCATCCAGGCCGCCTCGGCTCCCGCCGAGGGCATCCACCGGCTTCAGCAGAAGTTCGACGGCGAGATCGCCGCCGCCCTCGCCGAGAAGTTCGGCGTGAGCAACCCCATGGCTCGTCCGCGGCTCGAGAAGATCGTGCTCAACGTGAACGTGGGTCGGCACCTCGAGAACAACAAGCTCCCCGGCACCATCCGCGAGACGGTGCTGGACACGCTCCACCGCGTCTCGGGCCAGAAGCCGGTCACGCTCAAGGCCCGCAAGAGCGTGTCGAACTTCAAGGTCCGCGAGGGCGCCGACACCGCGTTCATGGTCACCCTCCGCCGCCGGCGGATGTGGGACTTCCTCGATCGCCTGATCAACCTCTCGATCCCCCGCGTGAAGGACTTCCGCGGTCTGCCCGACACGAGCTTCGACGGCCGGGGCAACTACTCCATGGGCGTGACCGAGCAGGCGATCTTCCCCGAGGTCGACATGGCCTCGGTCTCGTTCACCCACGGCATGAACATCAACATGGTCTTCTACAACTCGGATAAAGAGAAAAGCAAGTTCGTTCTCGGCGAGCTCGGCTTCCCGTTCAAGCGCCCCGAGGAAGAGGGCAAGTAAGCAGGCACCAGCCAGACCCACACGAGGCACCGGATCACATGGCCACCAAGGCACAAGTCGCCAAGAGTCGCAAGACCCCGAAGTTCAGCACGCGGACCGTGCGCCGGTGCGAGATCACCGGTCGCTCGCGCGGCGTGTACCGCAAGTTCCGGATCAGCCGCATCAAGCTGCGCGAGCTGGCTCTCGAGGGCAAGGTGCCCGGCATGCGCAAGAGCAGCTGGTGAGCCCCAGCCCAACCACAAGGACCACCCATCGATGTCGGTGAACGACCCAGTCTCGGACATGCTGACCCGGATCCGCAACGCCGTCGCGAACCGCGCGAAGGAGGTCATGTGCCTCAACAGCAAGGTCTGCCAGGGCGTCGCACAGACGTTGGTCGACGAGGGCTTCGTGAACTCGTTCGATGTCATCGACGATGGCAAGCAGGGCCTGATCCGCGTGAAGCTCAAGTACGGCCCACGCGGTGAGACCCTCATCCACGAGCTCAAGCGTGAGAGCAAGCCCGGCCGCCGCGTCTACCGCAGGGCCGATGATCTGCCCCGCGTGCTCCAGGGGCTCGGCATCGCGGTGGTGTCCACGAGCAAGGGCGTGATGAGCGACCGCAAGGCCCGCGAGGAGCGCGTGGGCGGCGAGCTGCTTGCGACGGTGCAGTAAGGCGATCGCACGAAAGATCAGGAATCAGGAACGAACGACACTTTGACCGCAACGAAGCACGACGAACCCGCCGCGTTGCAGTGAGTGAGGATCACCGATGAGCAGGCTTGGCAAAAAACCAGTGAGCATCCCGAGCGGCGTCGACGTCTCGGTAAGCGGGCGGAACGTGATCGTCAAGAAAGGTGACACGACCCTCGAGTTCGAGCACCGCCCGGAGGTGAGTGTCGAGGTCGACTCGGATGCGAAGGAAGTCCGCGTCGCCATCGACGAGAAGGATGCCCGCGACAAGCAGACCAAGGCCTTCTGGGGCCTCACTCGGGCGCTCATCCAGAACATGATGGTCGGCGTGACCGAGGGCTACAAGAAGGAGCTCGAGGTCGTCGGTGTCGGCTACACGGCCCAGATGAAGGGCCAGGCGGTCGGGCTCAAGTGCGGCACCGCGAACACGGTCGAGGTCGCGATCCCGCCGGGCATCTCGGTGAACATCGAGGGCTCCAAGATCACCATCACAGGCGCGGACAAGCAGGCGGTCGGGCAGCTCGCTGCCAAGATCCGTGCCGTCCGCAAGCCAGAGCCCTACAACGGCAAGGGCATCAAGTACATCGACGAGGTCATTCAGCGGAAGCAGGGCAAGGCGTTCGGCTCATAAACCGCAGCGCACCACGAACCAGGATCCAGGCACCGAGCCTGGGATCGGAACACACCATGGATCGTCAGAAGGCAAAGCAGGTTCGGCGAGGGCGGCGGGTCGTGGGCATCCGCAAGCGTGTGCAGGGCACCGCGGAGCGCCCGCGGCTGTGCGTCTACCGCTCGCTCAAGCACATCTACGCCCAGGTCATCGACGATCTCGAGGGTCAGACCATCGCGAGCGCCTCGACGCAGGACAAGTCGCTCGGCGTCTCCGGCACGGGCAACGTCGAGGCGGCCAAAGCCGTCGGCACCAAGATCGCCGAGGCTGCGAAGGCCAAGGGCGTCGAGGAGGTCGTTTTCGATCGTCGTGGTTCGCAGTACCACGGGCGTGTGAAGGCACTCGCTGATGCCGCTCGCGAGGGTGGGCTGCAATTCTGAAACCGAGGCACTGGGCATTAGGCAATAGGCATTAGGTCCGGGTTTGAACCGGTGATTGCAGAAGCAGCTCACCGACACCCGAGATCGGAAACCCGACACCCGAGATCCACATGGCAGAAGTACTCCAAGACTCCGGCAATCTCGAGAGCAACACGATCGGGATCTTCCGCTCCGCCGCCACGATGGCCGGCGGCAGGCGTTTCTCATTCGGCTCGCTCGTGGTCGTGGGTGACCGCCAGGGCCGTGTGGCGCTCGGCTACGCCAAGGCCAACGAGGTGCCGCCCGCCATCGAGAAAGCCCAGAAAGAGGGCAAAAAGCAGCTCAGGCGGGTCCACCTGCAGGGCGGCACCATCCCGCACGCGGTCGAGGGTCGGTTCGGCAGCGCGAAGGTCCGCCTGATCCCGGCCTCGCCGGGGACCGGCGTCGTCGCCGGCGCTACCGTCCGCGCTGTGCTCGAGCTCGCGGGCATCACCGACTGCATGACCAAGAGCTACGGCTCCAACAACAAGAAGAACCTCGCCAAGGCCACGCTCGACGGCCTCGCGCAGCTCCGCCCCAAGAGCTACTTCGCCGACCTCCGCGGCGTCGAGATCGGCGACACCGAGGTCGACGAGCGGCTCGATCGCGGTGCCCTCTTTATGCCCGCGAGCCCATCCGGCGGCACCAAGATGGCGGCGCCCGTCAACACCATCGGCCAGAAGACCAACCAACGCGGCGGACGCAACGACCGCCGCGGTGGCGGCGGCCGGGGCGGCGA
>JBCDJJ010000025.1:0-42821 GCA_038747915.1 Planctomycetota bacterium
GGCCGGTGCGGGGTAAGCTACTGCGCGGCGGGGCGTCGTCAAACCGGCTGAAGCAAATGTCTCACACTTCCTCCGCAGCAGCGAGCGGGACCTCGGCACGTCAGGCCGAGACGGTCGAAACCCATGTGGAACTCGGTTCTTGCCACCCTTGCTGCTCTGACCATCCCGGGTGGGGGTGCGCTGGTCCGCGGCGAGCCCCGGCGGGCGCTGGCGCTGCTCGTCTCCATCGGCGGGCTGTTGGTCGGGGGGGTGCTGATCGGCGGGGTGGGCGTGATCGATCGTCGTGACGAGCGGTGGTGGTTCATGCTGCAGGCCCCGGCGGGCGTGACGGTGTGGGTGGTCGACTCTCTCGTGCAGACCACGTGGAAGGGTCGCTCTCAGGGCGTGCTCAGGTTGCCGGTCGATGGCGAGCGGGTGGCCATGGAGCCGGACCCGCACACGCTCGAGGGCGAGCGGCCAGCGATCGTGCCGCACCGCCCGGGCGAGCCACTCACCCCGCGGGCATCGCTCGGTCGCTCCACCGAGATCGGCTCGCTGTACATCGCAGCGGCCGGGCTGCTGAATCTGCTCGTGCTGGTCAACCTGTGGAGCCCAGTTGGTTCCGAGGAGCCAGGGCGTGCTGCGGGGGCGCGGTCATGATGCTGGCATGGACGCCTGTGGTCGAGCCGCTCGCGCTCGATGGGCCGTGGTGGTGGGTGACGGCCCTTCCGCTGTGCGTGCTGATTGCCCTTGGGTACAAGTCCGTTCGGGGCGGCGCGCGTCGGCGATCACCCCGTGCGGTCTTCGTCATGGCGGCACAACTGGTGCTGATGCTTGGGTTGCTCACCCTGGGCACATCGCTGCTGAGTCTGATCACAGCGTGGTAGACCGATGCGTCCGTCTGGTCTCGTCGGCAGTGTGGACGGACACACCGGGAGATCGCCTACACAGGTGGAGTAAGCCAAGCCTCAGCCGGTGATTCTGCGATGGCGATCGGGGCCGTCGAGGTGTGGATAACTTGTGCAGCGTCGCGTGCCGAGATCACGGCGAGGCGTCGGGTGAGCTCGTGTACGCACCAGCTCCCGATGAGACCGCCGGCGGTGTGGTCGCAGCGGTTGGAGGCCGGATCGACGCTGGCGTGGCCAGCTTGGCAACCTGGGCCTCGATGGCTGCTCGTCGAGCGAACTTGATCGCGGTAACCCCCACGAATCCGAAGAGCACCATCGCCACGGTGAAGACCAGACGGATCGGTCCGCTGCTCAGCCAGACACCGATGGCTGCAAAGCTTGCGCCGAGCAGGTACAGCGCCATGACCGCGCCGCGCACGCCGAGCCGGCGTTTGAGCATGTGATGCAGGTGCTGATCGTCCGCGGCGGACATCCGCTTGCCGGCCATTTTTCGACGGACGATCGCAAGACACGTGTCGATGATCGGGATGGAGTAGACGATCAGCCCAGCCACGACCAAGTGCGTCTGACCCGTGTCGCCGAGAGACAGCACGATGACGATCGTCAGGTAACCGAGCAGGAGTGAGCCGCAGTCGCCGAGAAAGATCGTGGCGGGGTTGAAGTTATGCGGTAGGAAGCCCAAGCAGGCCCCCATCAGAGCCATGCACAGGATGATGCGGCTGGCATCTCGTGGGCCGTCGTCGACCGAGGCGAGGTGGACCGCGATGATCAAGAGGCCAAAGGCAGCGATCGCCGTCACGCCGGAGAGCAGGCCATCGAGCCCGTCGATGAGGTTGGAGGCGTTGCACCCGCCGAGGACGAAGATCGCGATGATGGCGGTACCGATCCAGTAGATCAGATCGATCTCAAGGGTGCCGCCGAAGGCGCCGGCTGGAAGATCGATGATGAAACCGAGTGACTCCCGCGTGACGTCGGTCGTCGGTGAGGTGATCTCGATCATCGGGAGATTCGCGGCCCGGGCGAAGGGCATGATCAGACCCTCAGCGAGGCGGACGCCGAAGTCCTCCAGCGCGAGCGCCGCTGCGGCGATCAACTGGCCGACGATCTTGAGCCGTGGATCGAGCCCGAGCACATCGTCGAGCAGGCCGGTGATGGTGATCGCGACGATGCCGAGCAGCACCGCGGGCGGCACCAGGAGCTGCGTTTCAAGAAACCGATATCCAAACTTCTCAGATTCGTGGAAGTAGAACATCGTGTCGGGCAGGTGCGGCGCGAGGTACGCGAAGCCCAGGGCCGCGATGAGCCCGATGAACACGCCGATCCCACCGAGATAGGCCACCGGAAGCGAGTGCGCCTTGCGCGGATCGTCGGGGCGATCGATGATGCCGTTATCGATCGCGAACTTTCGCATCAGCGGCGTCACAGCGAGCGTGACGACGAAAGCCACCGCGAAGATCACGATGTAGCCGTTGAAGATGTCGAGGAAACCCTCTGATCCGACCCGGATGCCGGGTGTGGCGTCGGCGGCTTGGGCGAGGGTGGTGAGCAGCATGGGGTGATCAGCTCTCCGCTGCGGGCTCAGCTGGACGAAGCGACTCGGCGAGATCAGCGATGGTCCGCGTCAGGTCGCGGCCGGCGGGGAAGTCGATGAGCGAGCGAAGCTTTGTGAGGTCGGGTCGACGGGCGGGCGGATCCTCGAAACCCGGCCCGTACGCATCAATATACGGGACGAGCGTCATATCGGAATGGCTCCCGAGCGTCTTGATCACGAGCTGAGCGAGGTCGCGAATTGTGATCTCTTGGTCCGAGCCGATGTTACACACGCCCCCTGCGGCGCCCGGGTGGCGGAGCAACGAGACGACCGCGGGTACCACGTCCCGGACATCGCAGAAGCACCGCGTTTGATGACCGTCCCCAAAGATGCGAAGCGGCTCCCCACCGAGCGCCGCGGCAACAAACCGAGGCAGCACCATCCCGTACCGACCGACCTGCCGTGGTCCGACGGTGTTGAAAAAGCGGCCGACTACCGCGGGCAGCCCATCGGCGGCGTGGTGCGCGAGCGCGAGGTACTCGTCGATTGCCTTGCTCGCGGCATAGGACCACCGCATCGCGGTCGTCGGGCCGAACACACAGTCGCCATCTTCTCTGAATGGCAGCTCGGTTGATTTGCCGTAGACCTCCGAGGAGGAGGCGATGAAGACCCTCGGTTGAGGGCGTGTACGCGCCGCCATCGCGAGCAGCGCGGAGGTCGGCGCGATGTTGTTCTCGATCGACTGCACGGGCTGGTCCACCACACGCTGCACGCCGACGGCAGCGGCGAGGTGGTAAACCTCATCGAAGGGCAGACCATCCTCGAATGTGGACAGGGCGTCACCAAGCGAGGCCTCGGTAAACTCAAGACGGTCCGCGTGGGGACCGGCGGCCGCGCCCGCGAGGTTGGCGCGCTGACCGGTCGACAGATCGTCGATGACCGTGACCGCTACCCCATCCGCCAGTAGGTGCTCGACCAGATGCGAGCCGATGAATCCGGCGCCGCCGGTCACCAGCGCCCTTGGCGGGGTCACGACTCGTCCCGGCTCGATTCGTCGGTGGTCGCCGCGACGGCTTGGCCGCCGGACGCCCGGGAGCGGTTCTTGCTGGAGGAGCGGGTCTGGCGTTCGGAGGGCTGATGCATGGCGGTGTTGTACTGCGCCGCGACCCGGAAGTTGCGCTTCATGTACCCGCCGGCCTTCGGTTTCACGCCGTTGAGCACCACGCCGTAGAACTCGCTGTTCGAGGCCACGAGCGCGTTGCGCAGGCGAGCGAGGAGGCCGCGCTTCTCGTGTGAAACACGGACGACCGCGATCGACGCGTCCGTACGGGCCGCGAGTGCCGCGAAGTCGTTGCAAACCACCGCGGGCGCGACATCGATGAACACGTAGTCGTACGTGTCGCGGGCGGTCTTCAGCACCTCGTCCATGCGGCGGGTCGCGAACCGCTCGTAGGCGTTCCGGCGGTCCGATCCGGCAGCGAGCAGCGACACGCCGTGGTGAGAGGTCTCCTGGACGGCATCCTGGATCTCGAACTCACCCCGGAGCACCTCGGCCAGGCCGGGCGCCACGTTGAGATCCGCAGCGGTGTGCTGCGACGGGCGGCGGAGGTTGGCGTCGATAATCAGCACGCGGCGATCCACCGCGGCGAAACTCGATGCCAGGTTGGTGATCAGAGAACTCGTCCCCGAGCCGGGCAGTCCCGAGGCGAGCAGGATGCTCTTGTGGGACCGGGTGCTCGTGACATCGAGCAGCTGCGTGCGCATCTGGCGGATCTGCTCGGCGTACGAGCCCTCGCAGTGATCCACACAGGCGTACTCGGCGCGCGGCGGTCGAGCGGGATCCATCGAGACATCGGGAACAAACCCGAGCGTGCGCGTGCGCGGAATCGCAGCAACATCGCGCGGGCTGCGGATGCGTGTCTCGGTAGCTTCTTTGAGCAGCACCAGCCCCGCTGCGAGACCGGCGAGGCCGATGGTGAACCCGCCGACCACGATCGGGAGTTTCGGTGAGGAGCGAGCCGAGGGTGGTGTGGCACGTCCGGCACGTTCGCGTGCGGCAGCGGTCTCGTTGAGCAGCTGAAGGTTCTCTCGGGTGGCCTCAAAGGTGTTGCGCTTGGCGACCAGTTCGGCCCGCTGCTCCTCAAACTGGTTGTACTCGTCGATGGTGCCCTGGATCTCGGTCAACCGCCGCTCGGCCTCGTCGACCTTATCGACGAGCTCTCGCTCCTTCGCGAGCAGCTCGTCCCGTACCTGCTCGGTGTTCTCCACGAGTGCTTCGAACAGGTTGGACTGTTCCCCGGCGAGTGCTTCTCGGTATCGCGCTTCCACATTCGAGAGCCGTGCCCGCAGGGCGCGGATCTGCTGGTTCTCGGGACCCAGCCCGATCTCTCGCTGGGTCTGGATCTCGACCTCCAGGGAGCCAATCTGTGCGAAGTACCGGGCGACCTCCGGCTGAGCGCGTGCCGCCGAGGCGACCGACTCGGGGTAGACGATCCCGGTGGAGTTGTTCCGGAGTTCGTAGTAACTGCCGAGCGTGGTGCCGATCTCGGCGAGCTGCGTGCGTGTGGCGATCAATTCAGGCCGCAGGGTCCCGAGTGTGATCGATGCCTCCGTCTGGCCGATCGCTGTCGAGGTGAGGCCTTGGTCAGCAAGCAGATTGGCCTTCTGAAGATCGATCCGCTCGATCTCGGTGTTGATCTCGCTCATGCGCTCGACGAAGGTCCGGATGGTTTCTTCACGGTTGCGGCGGTTCTGACGCTCGCCGTCGGCGAGGAACACGTTTCGGATCGCATTGGCGAGGTTCGCGGCCTCGAGCGCGTTCGGGAGCGTGACTTTGAGATCAATGGCGAGTGTGCCGGGGATTGCGACCGCTCGCACAACGTTCTGCATCGCGAGGACGGCATCCGTCTCACGGATGACCCCACCCTGAGAACGGAACTCGGCCAGGAACCTGAGGTCACGGATGCCCGGCTCGTTGAGCACTTCCTTCAGCAGATCATCCGAAACGAGATCCTGCCGGCGCACCTCCCGGTAGATCTCCATCTCCTTTTCGTTCTCAAGCGTCGAGCCGACGCCGACATCCTCGGCCCGCGAGAACTGCGGCAGGATCTGGATCACAAGGCTCGCGGTGTACCGCGGCTGTGTTTTCACAAGATAGCGGAACGTGGCGTAGCCCAAGCCGAGCCCGATGGCGCCCGCGATGACCACGATGATCCAATAGGACCGAACAATCTGGGGGATGTCGAGGCCGCCGACACCGGCGGAGACAGCATCAGACGAGGATCCTCGAGAAGCGGTACTCATGATCTGGCTCCGTGCGGCCGGCCCCCTGTTACCGGGTCCAGCCTCTCGTACGACGCCGCGCCGCGCAGTGTTCGGTCGGCCCATCGGCAAGATCGCGGGTGTTCGTGAGGCGGGTTATGGACTGGTGAGCGCGGCGCGGAGGTCGCTCACAGCTTGTTCTGCATCTGTACGGTCTGGTCCATCGGGGACTTTCGCGAGTTCGCTCTCGGCGTCGGCGAGCGAACGCCGCGCCGAGTCGGCCCCCTCGGTCTCCAACTGGGCGAGGCCCAGGTGGGCGAGGGCGACCGCTCGCTGACGGTCGTTCGGCGCGGTATCAGCGGCCCGCTGAAGGATCGGGGCGGCCTCGGCATGTCGGCCCAACTCGATCAGGACGAGGCCGTAGGTGTCGAGCACCGCGGAGTTCCGCGGGGCGAACTGGGCGGCGATCTCCGCTCGCGGCAGGGCATCCTCGGGGCGGTCGAGGTACTTCGCGAGTGTGTACGCCACGTTGTTGTTCATTTCGACATTCGACGGTGAGAGCACGAGCGTCCGCTCGCCGGACTCGACCGCCTCGGCGTACCGCTCCAATTCGTAGGCGAGCGCGAACACAAGCCGGTGGTACTCGAACTGCAGGAAGATGTTGTCATCGTCCGCGACTTCGACGGTCCGGAGTCGCTCGAGCAGACGGTCCGTGGGCACACCGGTCTTGGCCAAGTGAACCTGACGGACGAGCGAGACCTGCAAGAACGGTGTGAGCTCATCGAACTCGGCCCGTGACTCGATCGCCTGCGCGATCTGCCGATGGTCGTTCTCGAACATGAGGCCCATCTGCTGCACCAACATCCGCTGCTCATCGATCTCGCCCTTCTTCGCTCGCTCGAACGCATCGTCGATCAACTCGTTCGAGGTCTCGCGCTCGCCGAGCGTGAAGTACGCACGGGCCTGGAGCAGGAAGTTCGACGCCGTCGGTTCTCTAATTTCTTGAACGCGTTCCAGGAAGATGCGCAGCTCGCGCTTGGAGAACTCGTCGCCCGCGAGAATGGCCGAGTTGAGATAGTCGGCCGCTGCCAGATCGGCTCGCTCGCCGTCCGGGTCGCTCTCCTGGAAGTGGTCGTAGACCTCTTCGTAACGCTCCGCGGCCCGGGCGAAGCGGCCCTGCTCGAACTGAACATCACCGGCGAGTTTCACCCAACCGATCTCACTCGGGAAGTCCTCGATCGCGCGGGAGATCTCGGTGACGAGGTCGTTTACACGACCCGGCCTGTTCCGAAGACTGGCGATGAGCGTCTGACGAAGCTGCCGATTGCTCGGGTTGGCCTCGGTGGCTCGGCGGAGCTGATCGATCGCTTCGTCGTCACGCTCGAGATCGGTGTAGATGCCAACGAGGCTGCGCCACGCGGGGATGTTCGAGGGATCGAGCCGCACCGCCTCGTCGAGATCGGCGAGCACATCCGCCTCGCGGCCACCGATGGTGTTGAGCAGACGCGCCCGACGCAGGAAGATGTTTGCATCGGTGTCGTCGATCTGCAGTGCGCGGTTGTAGTAGTCGAGCGACAGGTCGAGGTCGCCCTCGGACTGCGCGAGTTCCGCCTGCAGCAGCACCACGCTGCGCTCGTCCGGGAGCGTTCGGCTGAGTTGTTGGAGCACGACACGTGCGTTGTCGTAGCGGTCTGCGAGGAGCAAGACCTCGGCGAGCCGCTTGGTCACCGTGAGGTCTTCGTCGTCGGTTCCGGCATCGACGATGGCCTGATACGCATCCGCGGCGCGGCCGAATAGCTCTCGAGACTCGGCCTCGAGCGCCGTCGAGCTCTCGGGGTCGCTCTCGCGTGTGAGCCGAGACGTCCGGATGAGCAGCCGTGCCCGGTCGGTGAGCATGTCGCCCAGCCGGCGGTCGGCTTCGCGTCTGGTCGAGTCCTGATACTGACGCGCCTCGGTGAGCGTCTCGATCGCACCATCCAGGTTGTCCGCGTCGGACTGGATCTGAGAGAGCAGGAAGTACGCGGGGATGGTCCGCTGCTCGGACGGGGTGGCATCGAGGTACGACCGGATCTCGGCCACCGCGGCGTCGCGCTCATCACGCTGCACCAACAGGCGTGCTCGGAGTCCGGTCACGACGAACGGGTCGAGGTCTTCCGCCCGCTCCGCCGCCGAGCTGAGTATTGCGTCGGCCTCTTCGGATTGCCCGGCCAGCTCGAGCAGGCGCGAGAGTGCAGCGAGGTTGCGCGAAAAGGCCGGATCGCTCGTCCCTCTCGCCTGTTCGAGCGATTGCTCGAAGGCCGACCGACGGACCGCGATCGCGCGCGAACGATCACCGAATTCCGCCTCGAGTGTGAGCCAGAGTTCGACCGCATCGGTGCCGAGGTCGCGCCGCGGCGTGCCACCCGGCGCGAGCAGCTCGAGCGCTTCTCGGCCCTGATTCGCTGCTGTGAGCGCCCTGGCGTAGTCGAAACGGATCCCGGCATCCCGTGGGTTGCCCTGGTGCGCGCGCTCGAGCGCCTCGGTAGCGCCCAGCGCGTTCCCCGCGGCGAGTCGCGCCCGGCCGAGCAGCCGCCACGCGGGAGGGTTCTGCGGCAGTGCCTCGACAGCGGCCTCGAAGTCCGAGATCGCGCGGCTGGTCTCACCCAGCGCCAGGTTGAGCTGGCCCGAGAAGAGTCGCCCATCGACGCGGTCCGCGTCGAGCTCAGCGGCACGCTCGAGGAGTATCCGAGCCTCGCGCTCGAGTGCCGCATCGACGGTAGCGGCGGATTCGATCCGAGACAGGATCCGCGCGAACCGTGCGCCGATGACGGCGGGTTGTTCGGGGTCGAGCTCGATGGCACGATCGACCGCGGCCTCCGCCTTGTCGAGTTCGCCGGCCCGACGCCACACGTCGGCACGCAGAACCTCCTTCTCGGCATCCGTGAGCGTATCGTTGCGGTCGATCAGCTCGAGATACGCCGTCTTCTCGTCGTTGGCAAACACGACGAGTTTGAGCTGTTCGAGCCGATCGGTCGATCCGTTGGCGGCGATGACGGCATCGATGCGGGCGCCGGCCCCCTCTCGGTCACCCCGTGCGATGTCGTACTGAACGAGTTCTTTCAGCACGCGGAAATCGTCCGGTGCCTCACCGAGTACGTTCTCGATCAGCGCTGTAGCCGCTTCCGGTCCTTCGGCCGCCGCGACCCGCCGCGCTTCGACCAGCGCACGGATCACCGGGTCTGAGACCTCGTCGTAGTTGCCCGCCTGCGCCTGGCGGAGCGACTCGATTCGTGCGATGACGCTCCGGAGTGATTCCGAGTTCTCGTAGCTCTCGAGTCCGGTACGGGCAACGCGCTCGGCCTCGTCGACATCCTCGAGAGTGAGCAGCGTCTCGGCCAGCCGCGCGTACACCGTCTCGGTGCCACGGCCCTCGATGATGAGTGTGTTGAAGACACGTCTCGCCTCGCCCGGACTCCCGGTGCGGCGGAGGGCCTCAGCGAACAAGAGCGCGACCTGAACGTTGCCCGGCTGCTCGCTCGTGAGCCGCGACAGTGTCTCGACCGCCCGACCGGGCCGGCCTTCGATGAGATCGAGCTGTGCACGCCGGATGTCAATCTGACCTCGACCCTGCGCAACGATCTCGTTGTCGAGCGCCGCGAGGATCTCGTCGATGCGGGCGCGGATGGCCTGTCGTTCCTCGCCCTCTGAGGGCTCGAAGATCCGGATCGCGATGTCGAGCTGCTGCACGCGAGCGGCGACCTGATGCTCGGGGAGCAGCGAGCCTTCGAGACTGAGCGGCGGACGCTCGCGTTGGATCAGCTCTTCGAGCGTAACCATCGCCTCTTCGAGCTTGCCCACCTGGGTTTGCATACGCGCGTGGAAGAGAGACGCCATTGCCGGCAAGATCCGCGTCTCGCCTTCCGCACCCGCGATCGCGCCGGTGACCACCTCGATTCGTTCGGTGAGGTCGTCGCGGTCTAGGAACGCCGCGGCGGTCGCCGGTGGGTTGAGCATGCCGATCGAGAGCGTGCTCGGGTCGGCCTGCTCGAGCCCCACGACGAGGCGTTCTGCTGCACCATCGAGCCGGGCTCGTGCCTCATCGCTCGTGAGCCCGCCGGGGAGTGATGCGGCCAGCTCTCGCTCGCGGACCATCATCAGTGCGAGTCCGCCGGGATCGTTCGGATTCTGGGTGAGGTACGCCTCGAGGGTGGCATCGGCTTCCTCGAACGCGGCCGCTGCATCGATGGTCCGTCCTGCGACCCGTTCGCTCCGAGCCTTGACGAACCCCAGTTCGAGAAGCCCGAGCCGCGACTCGATATCGGCCGGGTCCGCACCGATCGCGGCCTCGAGATCGCTCTGGATCTGCTCGAAGGTCTCACTCTCGACGCCACCAAGATGTGCGATCGCGAGCTGCGAGAGTCCTCGGTATCTCAGCAGCTTGCCGATGTCCTCGGCCTGCGGGTCAAGGCCGCCGGCAAGACGCTCTTCGACAGCGTCGACGATCGCCTGGAGGAGATTCGCCGACCCGCCGGTGTTGAGTCGGAGCCATCGGTCCAGCTCGTCGACGTACTGCACCTGCTCGTCGAGGTCTTGCGGGCGGGCCAGCGCTCGGTTGCGCTTCACATTCGTGTACAGGTTGCGGTACTGCTCCGCGTAGGAGAGATCGTTCGACGGTGTCGTCTTCTCGAGGGCCGACTGGTACTTCACCAGCCAGTCGTAGTTGGTCTGGTCCTTGAAGACAGCCTGGCCGTAGTAACTGGCGGCGCGGTCGTAGTCGCCCGCGGCGTAGTACTCGTCTCCGCTTTCCATCAGCGTCTCGCCCGACCGGCTGAGCGAGAAGTACGCCAGGCCTGCGACGCCGCCGACCATGGCCAGCAAGACAACGACAAGCCCGATGACGAACGATGTGTTAACGCGAGCGGCCATGGCGTGACACTCCGTGGCGTGTGTGGTGCGTGGGGTCTGGGCAGAAAGTGGGGGGCGGAGCCTACTCGGGTGGGTACACACCCGCCTCGACCTCGGTCCAGTCGGGCAGGCATCTCATGATGTCGGCGAACATCTCATCGAGCGCATCGGCGGCGAGCGTGGCGAGCTCGTCCGCGGAGGACACACCGCTCGAGAGGAATTGGACCTTGGCGTAGTAGGCGTAGTCGTCCTCGAGCTGGAAGGCGAGCAGGCGGACCTGGTCGGCCGATGAGACGGTGCCGCCGTTCGCGATGAAGAAGTAGCCGGCCCAGATGGTCGAGCCGTTCGCGCTCGTGAAGGGTGTGGCGGTCATCTTGAGCGAGTCGACGCCGACGGGCAGGTTGACGCGGTCGTGCCGCTCGGGGCTGCGCGCCATGTAGACCGGCCCACTCATAAACGCGGCCTCATCCGACTCGTTGAGGATGAGCGACGAGAGATCGAGCGGCACCGACAGGTCGCGCTGCGTGCCGCCCGCGGTCGTCATGCCCCCTCCGACGAAGCATCGCTCGGGCACATGCGGCACCGCGTCGATCACGCCTGTGTAGTACGCGAGATGCAGCTCGAATACGCGCGGCTCACGCCCCTCTCCAGGGTCCTTTTCCGTGTACCACCGCGAGAGGTAGTTCTCCGTGCCCAGCTCGTCGATGACCTCGACGCTCAGCTGCTGATCGGGATGGAGTCGGTGCCAGCTTGGGAAGTCGGTGGGCAGGGAGCTGAAGGTCAGCCCGCTCTGCGGCTGGATCGGCTTCTTCTGCAGATGGAAGTCGAAAATACGAACCGTGGCCTCGAGCGATGCGGCGGCGCCGACCAGCACGAGGAAGCTCACCAAAAAGGCGGGATGAAGCAGCGTCAGGATCTTCATGTGGCGGTGCTCTCCTCAGCACTTGGGTCGGCGGGCGTGATGATGCGTTGAAGCACCCAGACGCAGCCCATGAACAGCAGGAACGAGGGCACAAGCAGGATCATCCCGATGACCATGTGGGCCTGGCCTCCGGCAAGCTCCGGGTCGATCAGGCTCAGCACGCCGAGCAGCGCGACGCGGATCACGTTCATGAAGATCGCGACCGGCACACCGAGCGAGATCACCGAGATCCGCTGCCACCATTCGGTGCATCCGAAGAAGGCGAATGCGGTCGAGAGGGCGACGAACGCGATGACCATGCGCATGCCGCTGCACGCTTCGGCGACATTGAGCGGCGGCAACGCATCGCCCGAGAAGGGGTCGATGGGGTGGAGCTGATTGCCGATGAGCTGCGTCTCGATGCCGACGATATTGAGCATGACAAAGGAGCCCGCCGCGGCGATCTGCTGGAGCTTGAAGGTGAGCTGGATCATCACCGCCTCGCTCACCGTCACCCCGAGCATCAAGAACGCGATTGGAAAGAAGAGCAGGGCGAAAACCCGCGGGCCGAGAAGTGTCAGCACCACACCCGAGAGCGTCAGCGCGAACGCGGCGCCCTGGAACATGTGATTCGAGAAGATGATGGTGAAGTAGAAGTAGCACAGCACGCCGAGCAGCAACGGCAGCACGCCGGGCCAGAACACCGTGGTGGTGGCTCGTTGGATCTTGTCGCGGTGGAGCCAGACGTAGTACGCGCTGATGAGCGGGACCAGATAGCTGTGTCCCCAGTCCTCGGGCTTCACCCACGACGTGCCGCCCTGCCAGCCGAAGGGCTCGAAACTGATCCCGAGCTGCCGATCGATGAACGTCCAGAAGAGGACGAGCAGGGGGACAGACAGCGTGATCGCGAGGGCCGCTGCGGTCCAATCGCCCCGCACGAGCGCCGCCCCAAAGGGCGCGCGCGCGGACGGCACCTGTTCGTGAGAACGCATCGAAGGCGGAGGTACGGTGCTCACCGTGCTCATGGGGTCATGAAACCAAGCTCGTGGATGCAGGGCAACCAACAGCGATCGGTTCTTACGCCGCGTGAGGAAAGAGAGTTCGGTGTTTGGTGAAAGGAACCCGCCCAGATCGGCGGATCCAGTCGTCTAGACGGCACGATCAGAAGATGCTGCCCTCGGAGAGCGCGCCGTCCGGACCGAAGATGTCGTTGTCGAAATTCCGATCCAGGAGGAAGCCGAAGCCGTAGCTCGCCCGGAATCCGCCACGGATGACCGCGAGCGGGGTGGCCCAGAAGTTCGTGCCGAAGTTAATGAGGTCATCCGCCCGGACGAAGAGGTCAGGTTGGGTACCCTCGTAAATCGCCCGAACATTGATGCGGACCGTGCCCTCGCGATTCGGGCCCACCATCCGGGTGATATCCACCCGCTCGGGGATGGCGATCGCCGCAAGCCCGCCCGCGGCAGCGATGAGACGCTTCAGGGTCAAACGCCCATTCAATGGGAGGTTATATGTCCCCGGTCGTGCGATGCCCTGGCCGAGCACGTAGACCACGCCGGATTCGGGCGCAGGCACGCGGATCAGGTCTCCCGGCCGGATGACGAGGTTGAACTGCGGCACGCCCTGGAAAAGCGGCCCGGTCGGTACTTCGATTACGCGCTGAGTGACCGCCGAACCCACATCGGCGGAGTCGGCGAGCGGATCCTCGCCCTCGGGCAGACGGCCCTCGGCCGTGGCGCGGACCACCTTGACCCACCGGCCGTCGAGGAACATCCATTGACCGGGTGTCGCGGTCCCTGACACCGGCTGGTCGGCATCGATCTCGCGTGCGAGCTCGGCATCGACCGAGACCGGCGGCTGGGCGGGTGACGAGACGGGTTCGGAATCCGGCAGGTCGATCAGCGGCGGGGGCGCGTCATCGGTGGAGGTCGACCGTCGCTCCGGAACCTCGACACCCACATCGTTGGCTGCGGTGATGGCACCGAGACCAACCGGGGCATTCGCACCCGGCGATGGCGGGGTGTCCTCCTCGGGTGTCGTGAGGATGTTGATGAGTTCTTGCAGGTTCGGGGCATCGCCGGAAGGTCCGCCGAGATCGGGGAGGCCGCCGCCCGTCGGTGCGGCGGGAGCTGCGGGCTCGGGCAACTCCGCGACCGGGACCTCTCGGATGACGAAGACCCTCTCGATGATCGGGCTGATGCCGCCGATGTCGGTCAGGGCGTCGAGTAGTCGATAGTCGGGCTCTGGGATCGCGAAGCGGCCGGTGCTCTGCACGGCGCCGAAGGCGGTGAACGTTTGTTCGCGCCTGCTGAGCGGGTTGATGCCGACTTCGGGGTCATCGAGGACACCGGCTCGTTGAACCGCGCGGCTGATCTGGGTCGCGGCCTCGCGGGAGGTGAGCCCGCTGACACGGATGGGATCGAGCTGCGGCAGCGAGATCTCGCCCGTCTCCGACACGCCGCGGTTAAAGACCGACGGGATGCCCGCCTGGATGAAGTCGAAGATGGTGACCTCGAGGAAGTCGCCGGCTGAGATCCGGTACTCGCTCACACGCAGTTCGAGGTCTTCCGGGCGCACCGGCGTGACGTCGACGAACTCACCGGTGTCGGTCTCAATGGCGTCGATCCGGTCGAGGATCGGAACAATCGTGGGGGTGCGCTCCCATCGGCCGACGACGCTCGGGTCGAAGTACGAGTCGCCCTCGGGGTGGCACCCCACGAGCAGTGTGGTGGTGAGTGCAACAGCGAGCGCGCCGAGAGTCGGGCGGGACCACCGGCGATCGGATTCGAGTGGGGACATCGTCTTCACAGGTGTTCGCGGGCGGTGCTTTGAAGCTAGTAGATACTTTACAAGTCGCGGGGCGATGGTGCAATGGACCCGCACCGGATGTACGACCACTTCCGCATTGGCGTTCACTGCCTATCGACCGATTGACGCCCGATATTCAACAGTGATTGCCAACCAGCGCAAGCCGCACGCCATGTTCCGGCTACGATCGCCCGATGCCGTGCTCCACATCCCTCTCCGGCGCCGACCCGGCGCCCCGACATCCTCGACCGCTCGGGGGCGATCCACTCCGCCGTGTTGATCGGCCGCGGGTCAGCCTTTCGGCGATGGTCCTGAACAACCGAGGCGAGACCCCGTCGACCCTGGCGAACAAGCGCAAGCCCAAATGGCTCCGCGCGCAGCTTCCGGGTGGGCCCGGGTACGCCAAGCTGCGCAGCGTGTTGTCGGAGCATCGCTTACATACCGTTTGCGAGGAGGCGGGGTGCCCGAACATGGGTGAGTGCTGGGCGCGTGGCGTGGCGACGATCATGATCCTGGGCGACACGTGTACGCGTTCGTGTGGGTTCTGCGACGTCAAGACCGGGCGGCCGCCGATGCTCGATCTGGATGAGCCCCGGCGCGTCGCGGAGTCGATGAAGCTGATGGTCGAGGAGGCGGGGCTCAAGCACGTGGTGATCACGTCGGTGAACCGCGACGAACTGCGGGATGGTGGAGCCGGCATCTGGGCGGAGACGGTGCTCCGCACCCGCGAGGCGTGCCCGGGCCTCTCGATCGAGGTGCTGATCCCGGATTTCTGCGGTGATTGGGAGGCGCTGCAGGTCGTGATCGATGCCCGGCCCGAGATCCTGAATCACAATCTCGAGACCGTGAAGCGGATGTACCCCGCGGTCCGCCCGCAGGCGCGGTACGAGCGATCGATCGAGCTGCTCGCGCGGTCCAAGGATCAGGGGCTCGTGACCAAGAGCGGCATCATGGTCGGGATCGGCGAGAAGGACACCGAGGTCCTCGACCTGATGGACGACCTGCTCGGCGCGAACTGCGACATCCTGACGATCGGGCAGTACCTGCAGCCGACTCGCAACCACCTGCCGATCGCGCGATGGGTCGCCCCGGAGACCTTCGAGTGGTACCGGGAGCAAGGCGAGGCGAAGGGCTTCGCGGTGGTCGAGTCTGGGCCGATGGTGCGCTCGAGCTACCACGCGGATGCGCAGGTCGACAAGCTGGTCGGCCCGGCCCGCGAGCGGGCCGAGCGTGTGCGCACGCTGATTGATGGATGAGGAGGGAGCTGTGTCGGACGCCAGCGTGTCAAAGTCACGCGTCGCCGATCGTGCGGCCTACAACGCCGAGTTCGAGAACACCACGGCGCTGCGCGCGCGGGTGCAGTCGAGTTCGGGGCTTGCCTCACAGGCCGAGGCACTTCCGGCGGGGCCGAGACTCAGCCGAGAGAGTCTTCAGCGGGCGTTGGCGGAGGTGGAGCGTCGCGACGCGACGACGGTCGCGCACACATGGCGGGTCGTGCTCTACACACGGGCGCTGTGCGAGGCCGCGGGGATGGATCATGCGTTGATCGAGCGTGCGTGCGAGGGCGCTGCGCTGCACGACCTCGGCAAGCTCGATGTGCCGCTCGACATTCTCCGCAAGCCCGGCAAGCTCACCAAGGAGGAGTTCGCGCTGATGCGTGAGCACCCGATCTTCGGTCATGCGCGACTCGCTGCGGATGGTGTGAAGGATGAGCTGATCATCGCGGTGGTGCGGCATCACCACGAGCGGATCGATGGGAGCGGGTACCCCGACGGGCTCGCGGGCGAGGAGATCCCGACGGTGGCGCGGTACTTCTCCGTTGCGGACTGCTTCGATGCGCTCACGAGCGTGCGGCCCTACCGCCCCGAGGTGGGAGAGGAGGCATCGGAGCGGGCGCTCGCCATCCTCCGCGATGGGGTGGGCACGCAGTTCTGCGAGGAGTCGGTCTTCCATTTTCACGAGCTTGTGCGCACGGGCGAGCTCTCGTGGGTGATGCAGTTCTTCAACCGCGGGGAGCGGGAGATCCGCTTGGCGATCGCCGAGCTCGAGCGAGAGCACGGGCTGACCGGTGCCGCTGAGCGCCTCGAGTGGGAGTCCCAGCACGAGTGAGCTCGTCATCGAGCCAGTGTGCGCCGTCGCAAGATTTCACGTCGGTGCCCTGGCCTGAGCGCAGCGAAGGCCACGATGTGCCTTGTATGAAGCGGCGCTTGCGTGGCCTTCGGATGTCTGCGGCATCCTCCAGACCACGGCATCGGAGGCACATATAGGTGATCTGGTCTAGATCGGTCGCGGTGCGAGCACCTCGCGGCCGAGCGTCACCTCGACGTCGACACGCTCGGTGCCGAGTTCGTGCGGCACGACCGGGCGGTCGAGGTCTTGGCCGTCAGCTATGCATCGCGCCACGCCCGAGCCGACGCCGTTGGGATCGCGGATGGTGATGGCGTAGGTCTTGTCGCGCCACCGCCGTTCGACGCGGAACTCGCGCCACGCGTCGCCGGCGTTGGTCGGCACGCACGGGTCGATCACCAGCCCGTCGAAGGTTGGTCGCACGCCGAGGATCCGGTGGGTGAGGACGACGTGGGTCCAGGCCGCGGTGCCGGTGAGCCATGAGTTCTTGGCCTCGCCGTGGTTCGGCGCATCCTTGCCCGCGATCATCTGCGCGTAGACGTAGGGCTCGCACCGGTAGTGACCCTGGTGCTCGCCAGCGACGTACGCGGGGCAGATCGAGCGGTAGTAGTCCCACGCCTCGTCGCCTCGTCCGAGGATCGTCTCGGCGACCTGGATCCAGGTGTTGGAGTGGGCGAAGATGCCGGCGTTCTCCTTGTAGCCGGGCGGGTAGGAGCTGATTTCGCCGAGGCTCAAGTGGTAGGTCTGGTAGGCGGGCTGCTGGAGCACGACGCCGTGGGCGGTCTTGAGGTGCTCGGCGACCGAGTCGAGCGCGGCCCGTGCTTTGCCGTCGTCGAGGCCGATGCCGGCCATGATGCACCAGCCTTGGGGCTCGATGAAGATCTTGCCCTCATCGCATTCATCGCTTCCGACGAGGGCGCCATCCGCGTCGTAGGCGCGGCGGAACCAGGCGCCGTCCCACCCGTGTTTGAGCACGACCTGGTGCATGTCCGCCCGGCTGGTGTCGCACGCGCCGGCTTTGGGCTCCTGGCCGAGGTGCTGCCACAGCGCGGCCATCTCGCGCAGCGACGCGCAGTAGAGCCCGGCGATCATCACCGACTCGGCGATGCCACCTTCGATATCGCCCGCGAGTTGGAAGCTCTCGCCGGGCGTGGTTGAGAAGCAGTTGAGGTTCAAGCAGTCGTTCCAGTCGGCGTGCCCGATGAGCGGCAGGCGGTGCGGGCCGCGGTGCTCGGCGGTGTAGGCGAGCGAGCGCTCGAGGTGGTCGAGCACGGTCGCCTTGGGGCCGGTGTGCCCGCGCTCCTCGTCGTCGGCGTACCCGACGGGCTCGTCGAGGATGGATCGGTCACCGGTTTCCTTGATGTAGGCGCACACCGAGTGGATGAGCCAGAGCGGGTCGTCATTGAAGCCGCCGCCGACATCGGCGTTGCCCTTCTTGGTGAGCGGCTGGTACTGGTGGAAGCAGGTGCCGTCGGACAGCTGCGTGGCGGCGAGATCGCAGAGCCGCTCGCGGACGCGGTCCGGCGCCATATGCACCATGCCGAGAGTGTCCTGGTTGGAGTCGCGGTAGCCCATGCCGCGGCCGATGCCCGATTCGTAGAGGGATGCCGAGCGCGACATGAAGAATGTGACCATGCACTGGTAGGCGTTCCAGGTGTTGGCCATGCGGGTGACACCGGGCTCGTCGATGTCGGCCTGGTAGCTGGACAGCGTGCGTTCCCAGAAGGCGGCGAGGTCGGCCCGGGCGCGGTCGACCGCGGCATCGTTTGTCAGTGATGCGATTGCTCGCTCGTACGGCTCGCGGTTGATCTGGTGCGGCGCGGCGAACTTGGGGAGTTCGCCGTGCTCGCAGTAGCCGAGCCGGAACTGGAAGCGTCGGTGCTCGCCCGGCGCGAGGTCGAGGTCGATCTGGTGGGCACCGATGGGTGCCCATCCGTGCGCATGGCTATTGGTGCATGCACCGGCGAGGACGGCGCGCGGCGCATCGAGGCCGTCGTGCACGCCGATGAACGCATCGCGGGCGGTGTCGAAGCCCGCGGTCTCGGCGGTGCAATCGAAGAAGGCGTAGTGGTCGCGGCGCTCGCGGTACTCGGTGGTGTGGAAGATCACACCCGGTCCGGTCTCGACCTCGCCGATGGAGAAGTTCCGCTGAAAGTTGGTCGCGTCGTCGTGCGCATCCCAGAGGCACCACTCCACGAAGCCGAAGAGGGAGATGGAGCGCGGGCGGTCGGAGGTGTTCTCGATAGTGACATCCCAGATCTCGACCGCGAGCCCCTGCGGGACGAAGCAGGTCTGGACGACCGCGATGCCGTCCTTCTGCCCGCGGATCGTCGTGTACCCCAGCCCGTGCCGGCACTCGTAGGCGTCGAGCGCTGCGCGGCAGGGTTTCCACCCAGGGTTCCAGATCGGGGCCGATGTGTTCTCGCGGTCGCGGATATAGAGGTACCGGCCGTTTGAATCGAGCGGGACGTTGTTGTACCGGTACCGCGTCAGGCGCCTCAGGCGGGCGTCGCGCGAGAAGCAGTACCCGCCCGCTGTGTTCGAGATGATGCCGTGGAACGACTCGGCGCCGAGGTAGTTGATCCAGGGCAGCGGGGTGTCGGGCCGGTCGATGACGTACTCGCGGTTCTGGTCGTCGAATCGGCCGAACGGGCCCGAAAAACCCGTATGCGGGGCCGTGGTGAGGGCGGCATTGCTCGACGCGGTCGCGGTGGACATGGTGAACCTCCTGGAGTGAGCGCGATGCTACAGCGGGGCGGGTTGCCCGGCCGCGGGCGGTCGGCGATGCTTCCGCGCATGACGCCATACACCTCCCTCGGGGCCGCCTCCGGCGCGGCCATCGCGCTGCTCGCACCGCTTGCTTCGGCCGGGTTCGTGCTCGATGGCAAGACCGACGAGTGGTCCGCCGACGTGCTCGTCGCGGTCGATGACGAGCACCTGTACCTGCGGGTTCCCTTCGAGAATGTGCGTGCGATCTACGATGAGGCGCAGCCGACTCGCGTCGCGCTCGACCTGGATATGGACTCGTCGACGGGTCGGCAGGGCGGTGTGATCGGCGTTGAGCTTCAGCTGAGTTTCACGATCGCCGAGGGCCGGTGGGGACCCGGCCGGTCGCTCGTCATCACGGCGTATGACGAGGACGGCGACGACACCGAGCTTGAGGCCGAGGTCACGCGTCCGCTCGTGGCGCCGACGCACGCGTCCGACGCGTACGAGGTGCGGATCGCGCGATCGGCGCACCCGCTGCTCGAGGACGCCGGGTGGGGGCGTGCGCTGATCTCGCTCCCGCCGAGCGGGCGCGGGGACGAGGGCAAGGTGATGCTCGAGTCGTTCGAGCGCCCCGCGATGGTGCCCGGCGGGATGGTCGACACCGAGGTGCCCGCCAAGGAGGAGGACTCTGTGCGGCTCATCGCGCACAACGTGCTGTGGTCGAACCCCGAGGAGACGGCCGCGCCGTTCTCGCGGATGTACCAAGCACTCGATGCCGATATCTATCTGATCCAGGAGTGGGGGCGTGACGACTGGAGCGAGCAGTACGAACGCGATCTCGAGGCGTGGTTCGCAGCACATGTCGACCCCGAGGCGACGTGGACCGCGGTGCGGTCGGAGGCGCAGGGTGTGGCGGTCGTGACGCCGCACCCGGTGCGCGCGGTGGGCCCGCGGGACATCCGTACGACATCGCTCACGCGGTGGGACTTCCCGGTGCGGCTTGTTTCGGCGGTGGTCGAGACGCCGCACGGGCCGTTTGTGGTTGGCTCGATCCACCTGAAGTGCTGCGGGATGCTCGGCACGCCCGAGGATCAGCGGCGGTTCGACGAGGCCCGCGCGATCAAGGCGGAGATGGGCGCCCTTGCCGCTGCAGCGGGCCCCAACGCAGTCGTCGTGCTGGGTGGCGATTACAACCACAACGGGCACCCATTGGTTGCTGAGACCGCGATCGATGGACTCGATGCCGACGGTTCGCCGCTCACGCTCGCGGAGACGCTCGTGCTCGGCGAGAACGCGGTCTACACGTGGGGCGGGCCGACGCGCGGGTACCGCCGGTCGCTCCTCGACTTCATCGCCTATGCGGATTCGATGGCCGATGTGACAGCGGCGTTCGTGCTCGACACGACGATTCTGTCCTCGCGGTCGCTCGCGGAGATGGGTCTCGAGCCGACCGATACCGATGCGTCGGACCACCTGCCGGTGGTGGTGGACCTGGACCCGCGGTGATCGGTGGCGGGAGCGTCCCACTCCCGCGCACACCGATCGGAGGTTGCGAGCCACATCGCGCCGATGCAATGTGGTTTTGGGCGCCCCTATGGCTCTGCGCGCACAGCGGGTTCCACCCGGCACAGGCCGGCTCGCTCTTGCGCAGTATCGTGGTTGACCCATGGGTGTTGTCGTGCAGAAGTTTGGTGGGTCATCGGTCGCCGAGGTCGCCAAGATGCGGCGGTGCGCCGAGAAGGCCATCGCGGCCCGCAAGCGCGGGCACGATGTGGTGGTCGTCGTCTCGGCGATGGGCAAGACGACCGACGGGCTCGTGGCCCTTGCCGACGAGGCATCGCCGACGCCGCCGCGGCGCGAGCTCGACATGCTGCTCAGCTCGGGCGAGCGGATCTCGATCGCGGTCATGGCCATGGTGCTCGATGCGATGGGCCAGCCGTCGATCAGCTTCACCGGGCGGCAGATCGACTTCATGACCGATGCGGCGCACACGCAGGCCAAGGTCGCGAGCGTGGGCGTCGAGAAGATCCGTCAGCAGCTTGCGGACGGGCGTGTGGTCGTCATCGCGGGGTTCCAGGGGGTGACGAGTGGTGGCGAGATCACCACGCTCGGCCGCGGCGGGTCGGATACGACCGCGGTCGCGATCGCGGCGGCGCTCGGGGCGAGCGCCTGCGAGATCTACACCGATGTGGAGGGCGTGTACACCGCCGACCCGCGTGTGGTGCCCGATGCGCGGCGGCTGGATGTTGTTGACTATGAGAGCGTGCTGCAGCTGGCGAGCACCGGCGCGAAGGTGCTGCACTCGCGGAGCGTGGAACTGGCCGCGGCCTACCGGGTGCCTCTATGGGTCAAGCACTCGCAGACGGATGCACCGGGCACACTGATCACGACCATCGACGAAGTGGAGCGACGCATGAGCGATCTGGAGGCGGCCCAAGAGGCCGGCGCCGAGCGGATGGAGCGGCTGGTGATCACGGGCGTGGCGCTCAAGGATGGGCTCGGCCGCGTGACGCTCGATGGTATCCCGGATCGACCGGGCATCGTCGCGGGCGTCTTCGGCACGCTCGCCGAGGCCGGTGTGAACGTGGACGACATCATCCAGACGGTGGTCACGCCGTCGGGCGATGGCGAGCGGCACGCGACGGTCAGCTTCACTGTTGACGACCGGGATATTCACCGGGCGACACCGGTGATCGAGACGCTGCTCGGCAACCTTGGCGGCTCGTTCTCGATCGACACGGGGTTCGCGAAGGTGAGCGCCGCGGGCGTGGGCATTCGATCGCACGCGGGGGCCGCTGCGACAATGTTCAAAGCGCTGGCGGAAGAGGGGATCAATATCTCGAACATCTCGACGAGCGAGATCAAGATCAGTGCGCTCGTGGCTGCTGACGATGGCAAGCGGGCCCTGCAGGCGGTGCACGCGGGGTTCGGCTTGGGCGACGATTCTGAGTAATCGGTGGTGAGAGCGTCCCGCTCCCACACAGGCTGGTCGATGCCGATGGGTGTGCGCGTTCGTGCGAGCGGGACGCTCGCACCACCGAGTTCGGCGTGCCGGGGTGTGCGGGCGCCCGGCTATTCGCGCAGCCGGGTGCCCTGCTACCCGCAGAGCGAGAAGCCGGAACAGGTGGGTCGGCGTACCGACATCTCGCGCGTGGGGTTCTCGCCTTTGGCGAGTACCTCGGCACCCGGGTGTTGGCAGCCGGTGGCGGAGGCATTCTGCCTCCGCGAACACATCGTTTACGCTGCGTGGCCCATCACCATCACCGAGCGAGAGGCTGGCTGTGGCATACGAGATCGACGAGACGCACGACGTGAACCTAGAGAGCTGGGTCGAGAGCGCGAACGACCCCGAGACGGATTTTCCGATTCAGAATCTGCCGCTCTGCACAATCATCCTGAACGAGGATGAGGAGTCAATCGAGACATCGGTGGGTGTTGCGATTGGTGACTTTGTGCTCGACCTGAATCATGTGAGGAGTACCGAGATCATCACAGATGAAGAGGCCGATGAGTGGTCGTTCTTCACTGTCGAGGACATTCTCGTCGATGAGTCGTGGTCCACGATCCGGCGCAGGCTCGCAGCGTTGCTGAGCATAGAAAACCGATCCCTTCAGGATCATCCCGAGCGTGACGACATACTGATCCCTCGCGACAAAGCCCGGCTCGGTCACCCGCTCTACACACCGAACTACACCGACTTCTACGCCTCGGTCCACCACGCCACCAACGTCGGCTCGATGTTCCGCCCCGACAACCCGCTGCTGCCGAATTACAAGTGGATCCCCGTCGGCTACCACGGGCGGGCGTCGTCGATCGTGGCCTCGGGCACGGAGATCCGTCGGCCGCTCGGGCAGCGGGCGCCCGCGGAAGACGGCGGGGCGCCGACCTTCGGCCCGTGCAAGCTGCTCGACTACGAGCTGGAGATCGGCGCGATCGTCGGCCGCGGCAACGCGCTCGGCGAGCCCGTCTCCATCGACGATGCGGAGGACCACATCCTTGGTCTGTGCCTGCTGAACGACTGGTCGGCCCGCGACCTCCAGAAGTGGGAGTATCAGCCGCTCGGACCCTTCCTCGCCAAGAGCTTCGCGAGCACCGTGTCGCCCTACATCGTGACGATGGGGGCGCTCGCGCCCTTCCGCGCACAGCGAGCCGAGCGCGCGCCGGATGATCCTCACCCGCTCGACCACCTCGACAGTGCGCACGATCGCGACCGCGGCGCGATCGACATCACGGTCGAGGCGTACCTGTTGACCGAAGACATGTCGAAGCGCGGCCTCTCGCCGCACCGGCTCTCCCGCGGCTCGTTCAAGGACATGTACTGGACGCTCGGCCAGATGCTCGCGCACCACACATCCAACGGGTGCAACCTGCACCCGGGCGACCTGCTCGGCTCGGGCACCATCAGCGGCCCCACTCGCGCCAGCCGCGGGTGCCTGCTCGAACTCACGTGGGACGGCGACCCATGGGCCGACCCGCCCATCAAAGCGCCCGGCACCCATCGGACACCGATCGAGCTCCCGAGCGGCGAAAAACGCCTGTTCCTCGAGGATGGCGACGAGGTGATCCTCAAGGCGTGGTGCGAGCGCGAGGGGTACCGGCGGATCGGGTTCGGCGAGTGCCGGGGGAAGGTTGTTTCCGCACCAACCCCCTGATTTTCATCAGCAGGAAAGAGAGTGCTCGTTCGTCAATAGAGACGCACGCTACGAGCCAAGCCCTTTATGAGTGAGGATTGGATACAGCGTGCGACGGACGCGAACGAGCTTCCGCTGAGCGTTCATGACCGTGTGAATATCCTTGTACGCCGACGGTGCTTCTTCGCGAAGGTTGTGTATCGCTCGAGGATCAACATGCACATCTTCGAGTTCTTGGATGAGTCGTGCCCGGCTGATGCGTGATCGGGCCTCAGACCGGCTCATAGCCCGGCCGGCCCCGTGAGCGCTTGAACAGAGCGCCTCGGGGACTCCGCGGCCGACGACGTGGAAGCTTGGTGTGGCCATCGAGCCGGGTACGACTCCGGGTTCGTCCCGGTGGGCCGACATGGCGCCTTTTCGATGGATGAACATCGCGGTACCAAAATGTTCCTCCTCCCTGATGTGGTTGTGGTCGCACTCGAGGAGAGATTCGTCGAGGACGTACCAGCCGAATAGATTGGCTGTCGCAACGGCGACCGCATCCAGCATCGCACGCCGGTTTGTCGAAGCGAAGTATCTGGCCCACTGCATGTCATGTAGATAGTCTTGGCCAGCAGGTGTCTCGATGTCGAGATGGGCGAGTCCGGTCTTGCTCCGATTGGTGTGCTCCATGTGCGCCGCGCGGATCGCCTGTCCGAGGCCGCGTGAGCCGCTGTGGACCATGAGCCAGAGTTGGTCTTCGGCAGTGTCGTACTGGAGTTCGAGGAAGTGGTTCCCGGTCCCGAGCGTGCCGAGTTGACGTGGTGCTTCGGCCTTCGCGAAAGATCGCAGCGGGGGAAGACTCAACTCGTCGGGGCTCGGAACTTGGTCGGTCGTAGTGTTGGGGACGGTCGACTTCTGGCGGTGAACAGGGACAACGCGTTGGATGGCGTGGTGAAGCTCCCGCGCGACGCCCGGTGAGAGGTTCGAACGAGACGCATCGAGTGCGACCGCGGACATGCCACATCCGATGTCACCGCCGATCGCGTCTGGGTACAGGAGTGCGCGTGTTGCGAACGCCGTCCCTACACAGACATCACGACCGAGGTGAACATCCGGCATGACGGCGACGTGCTGCACGTCGTCTGACCGGGCGAGGCGGTCGAGCGATCGCTGAATCTCGCTCGATAGACGCTCCGATGCCCAGGATCGGACCGAAGCCTTTGGTTGTTTCTTTCTCATGCGTCCTCTTCACGGGGGATCAGCTCGAAAGTAAGAAGCGGGACACGCTTGCGGTTGATCTGACTCGCGATCTCTGCGCGCATTAGCCCCGCCATGGCGGTGAGTCGCTGATGCAGCGATGGGATCGGGTGTGCGCACGATGGTGGCACACTGATCACGACGCGGAGTCGACTCGCATTCGGATTCGGCTCGACCGCCTCCACCATGAGTTCATCGAGGAGTGATGAAGATCGAGCCGAGATCATGTCATGCAGCGAGCGCCGAACCTGGGCGCACAGCTGCATGGTCTTTCGTTCATCGGAGCGGTCGTCGTGCGATTCCTTGCGACGACGCGTGGGTGGGCCATCATCGGGGTGAAGGTCCGCGCACAGAGACAGCGCCTCCGTGCGTTCTCGGGAGTTCTTGGGTGCCATCGTGACTCCAAGCTGTGGGCGCACGAATCAGAGGTGGCTGAGAACCAGCCACTCGTCACGATCGAGTGGGTGGCGCGCTCTGGCTTGTGAGTGTGACTACGCGATACAGAGCCACAGCAAGCCGAGGCGCACCGGGCGTGGAGTTGTCTGAGTGATATGCATGGCGAACCTCCTTTCGTGTGGCATCTGGTGCGAGCGAACCTTCAGTGTACGACTGCGACTTCTATGGTCAAGGGTAGAGCACCGATATGTTCTCGAATGCAGCAGGGTCGAGTGTGGTCAGTTCGGGATGTTCACACGGGCCCTGCTCCTTCGGTCACCCAAGGAAGCTCACGCGCCAGTTGTCATCTTTGATGTGCTCGCGGTGTACCCGCACGCTCAAGAACGATTCGATGACCTCGGCGTTGGTCGTCGCGTGCCGGCTCAAGGGGCCGGTGGTGAACGCGCCGGTGCCGGCGATCGCGAGCGGGAGCATGAGTTGATCGGCAAGATGGCGCCACACCGGCACACCGGCGCGGAGATAGCGTTGGACGTCGTCGACGGCCCTCGCGGCCACGCGTTCTGCGGAGACGCCGCGCTCACCGAAGCCCGTGAAGACCTCCGTCACATCCTCGCGGGTGATCTCGAGGCTCAGGATGTTGCCCGGGCCGAGATCGTCGTCGAGGCGATCGGTCCGCAGGCACTCGGCCGGCCACCCGAGCTTCTTGCGCACGACGGTGAGCTCACGCCTCGCGATCGACTCCGGCAGCCCGGCGATCGTCGCGATGGCGCGCCTGGACGTGATCGGCGGCGTGTCGAGCAGCTCGAGCGGGTGCAGCGTTGTGGTTGGCTCGATGTCGACGCGGATGCGCCCGCCACCACCGGGGTAAAAACCATGTCGCTCGAGCTCGAGGCGGACTCGCGGCCCCATCCGCTGAATCAAAGGCAGGAACGCATGCTCCAGGAAGTGCACGCTCGGGGCGTACGTGTTGTGGGTGCCGCCGGAGAGCGTCAGCGTCGATGGGTGCGCACCGGTCACGAGCGCGGGGAGCACGGTTTGGAGTACCAGTGTCGTGCTGCCCGCGGTACCGATCGCGAAGGAGAACTCTCCGCCTCGGATCGCGCCTGGTACGAAGTCGAGCGTGGTCGAGCCCAGCTCGGCGCCGTGGGCGGTGCCGGCGCACACAGCGCACGCGGCCTTGACGGATGTGAGGTGCTGCCGCATGAGGCCGGGCTTTGATCGGCCCGCGCGGATCCGCTCGATCCGGAATGGCTGCCCGGTGACCATCGAGAGGGCGAGGGACGTGCGCAGCACCTGTCCTCCGCCCTCGCCCATGGCACCGTCGATTGTGATCATTTCGAAGCCTCCTGAAACCTCTTCTATAAGAAAATTGCCCGCGGGTGGTCTCCCGCCCGCGGGCGTCTAGTCAATGAACGCCACGTGACGCATCGACGGCGCTTTGTGCTCCGTGTTCATCATCACGAGGTGCCAGTTCTGCAAACGGATGGTCGCGTGATCGGGGTGCCGCACGTTGCCCCGGACAAAGACCGCCGCGTTGCGGCGCTGCACGGTCCAGCTCTCGGCCTTGAGCCTTGGACGCTCTTCGATGAGCCGCCGGTAGCGGGCCAGCGGCAGGCCGTTGGGCCAAAGACGGCACACGTACACGGGTTCACCTCCGGTTCGGATCGCCTCGTCGACCATGTGCGGTGTGCCACCGGTGCGACGAAGGGGCTCGTGGCGGAGGATCATGCGAGGATCCGCACCGAGCCCGGGCTGGGGGACGAAGAACCACTCCCCCTGGCGGACGGAGGCCTCGTTCCGGCGACGCACGCGATTCTTCTCGCGCACGCGCTTGCGGATCTCGGCCTGCCGAACCTCCAAGGGCTTGAGGGCATCCAGCGCCGTTCGAACGCCGCTCACGCCACGATCGTTGGGGACGCCGGCGACGAACCATTCGCGTTCGTCGTGCCCGCACAGGAACTTGTTCTTCTGACCATTGCCATCGATGCCGAGCAGGAGCAGGTGCTGCAGCTTGGGCCGCACATCGACGACTCGAAGCTCCGCCTGCCTGCCGACCTGGAGATCGAACCACTCCGTGCGACCGCGCCGGCGGACATCCGCCCGCAGGCCGCTCGGCGTAGCGTGTTCGGTCACAACAGACCGAGCACCCATCCGTTCGAAATGTCGAACGATCATGTCGCTGTCCATGTTGGACACCTTTCAATTCATGAGTGTGCGCACAACAGCCGTCAACGCATCGCGAGACGGCGAAGCACGCCCACAGCACACCTGATACGAGAACAGGGTGCGTACCAATAGTGTTGTGAGAAAGTGGGTCGCCGCGCACACAGGCTCGGCGGTACGCGTCAGCGGTTGAGAGTCTCGTGTTGCATGGTCAACCTCCGGTCGTTGGGGGGCAGAGACTATGAGTCATACCTCATCAGAAGCAAGATCAGTTCCAGTTGTTCGTTTGATATTCCATCGTTGATCGTCGATCTCAGTCATCCGCCTTGTCACCATCCTTGATGACGAAGCGCGCCTCGAGTCGCGCGACCTCGCTCGCGAGGCCAGCGAGTTCGACCGATCGGAGCACCTCGTCGAAGTCCTTGTACGCCGCGGGTGCTTCGTCGATGGGGTAGTTCCGGCAGTTGGTCAGGATGTCGCGGTCCTTGAACGATGCGTCGATCGCGCCCTGGTCGAGGGTTCGTGCTGCGGCCTTGCGGCCCATCGTGCGGCCGGCGCCGTGGTTCACGCTGTAGCACGAGGCCTCGGCGCCCGCGTTCGCGACCATCACCGACGAGCCGGCCTGCGGGTTGCCCGGCACCAGGATGGGATGCCCGATCGCCTCGAACGGTGTGCCCTTGAGCGCGTGGTGCCCGCCTGGGAACGCACGAGTCGCGCCCTTGCGATGCACCCAGTGCGGCGCGTTGTCGACGATCTCCTCGCGGGCGATGTTGTGGCTGATGAAGTACACCAGCCGGCCATCGACGCCGGGGAAGACCTCCTGGAACGCCTCGAGCACGAGCGCGTTGATCAGCAGGTGATTCACGGTGGCGAAGTTTGCGCCGATCGCCATGTCGTCGAGATAATCGTTCGCCTGCTGGCTCCCGAGCGGGGCGTGGACGAGCTGGCGGTCTCCGCCCGGGAGTGGGATGCCCCACGCTGAGAAGTGCTGCTCGAGCGCCTTGAACTGCCCAGCCGCGAGGTCGTGCCCGAGCCCGCGCGAGCCGCAGTGCGAGAGGAAGGCCACGCCCCCATCGCGGAGCCCGAAGACCTCAGCGGCCTCGCGCGCACGGTGGCCCTCGCGCACCCGCACGATCTCGCACTCGCCGAAGTGATTGCCACCGCCGTACGACCCGAGTTGACGGATCTTCTTTGGGAAGCGCTCGTAGAAGCGCGTGCTCTGCTTGTGCGCATCGAGGCGCGCGCGCAGGGTGTCCGGTGTGCCGTCATGGCCGGCGTGGCGACTGTCCTCGCACCGGGCGGCCCACTCGGGCGGGATGCCGAGTGCGCGGCAGACCTCCTCGGTGGCGCCCTCGGTCACGATCTGCGACCCGAGCGCGTGGGGCACATCGCGCGACTTGGGCACGCTTCGCTGGCCTCGTCCGGTGCCGGTCGGGGTGCGATTACAGATCGCGTCGATGATCGCTCGGCGGGTGCGGGCGTCGCGCACCGCGTCCTCGTCGAGATCGATCGCGAGCAGGCTCATCGAGCACTTGATGTCGACACCAACCGGCCCGGGGTAGATGTGCGAGGGGCTCGCCATCACACACCCGACGGGTGTGCCGTAGCCCACGAGCGCGTCGGGGTTGAGCACGAGGTGCGAGACACCCGGCGCCATCGCCGAGTTCACGGCCTGCTTGAGGCACCCGGCGTCGAAGGTCTCGCGGATCGCGGGCGTGCCGATCACGGTGACGGGCGTGGCGTCGTTTGGGAGGGGGAGGATGGCGGTGGCTTCGCCGGTCTCGACGAATGTGTTTCGTTGACTCGTTGGGTCTGTCATTGTGTCTTCCAGGGATTCGCGAAATCGAGTTCGGAGTTCAGCAATCATTTGCAGTGCCACATCGACGCTGCCGGTCCGACATATGGCCTCAAAGAAATCGAGTTTGTCGTGGGTGATTTGAACACTATGTTGTGCTTATGTCTTGGTCGGCGCTCTGATTCCAACTGATCTGCGAGGTTTCGCACGTTGTCACATAAGTGGCCCCGGCAGGATTCGAACCTGCACCATGCGGTTTCTGAGACCGCCGCCTCTGCCAATTGGGCTACGGAGCCGTTGAATGCCCCCGACGGCATCGCCGCCGGGGGACGCTTTCCCCCCCGGACCCGCCGAGGGTGTCAGGTGTCGCCTGCGCCCACCTCTTGGCGCACGAGGCTTCGGATCTGCTCGGACAGGTTGCCCGAGCCGAGCACGAAGGTCGCTCTCGAACCCTTCAGGATGTCCTGCAGGGCCTCGAGCTCCTTCATGCGCGCGAGCACCGGATTCTCCGCGAGGAGCTTGGCGGTGTTCGCCTGGCTGCGCGCAGCCGCGGTCTCCTCGCGCCGACGGATGAGGTTGGCCTCGGCCTGCTTCTGCGCGACGATGACTTCGTTGAGGATCGCCTTCATGTCCCCGGGAAGAATGATGTCACGCAGACCCACGCCCGAGACCGAGACGCCGAATTCCGCCGCACGCGGCGTGAGTCGGTTCTTGATCTCGTTGCCCACCTCGTCCTTGTCGGCGAGGAGGCTCTCGAGGTTCCGGCCGCCGACGGCGGCGCGGAGTTCGAGCTGGGCTTCGCGATACAGGGCCTGCGCCCAGTCCGCGACCTCAGAGACCGCTCGAACCGGATCCGTTACCCGGTGCGTCACCACCAGGTTCATGCGCAGCGTCACCTTGTCCGCTGTCATGATCTCCTGGCCCTGGATGTCGGCGACCTGCTCACGCAGATCGACCGTCTTCGAGGTCACCGCCACGCCACCGCGCCAGTAGACGAAGTGGCCCGGGCCAAGCTGGTCTGTCAACTCGCCATCTCGGTAGAGTATCGCTCGCTCGTTTGCCTCCACGCGGACTGCGTCGAGGTAGCGCGAGCCCCCGGGGAATCCGAGGATCGTGCCGATGCGCGGGTGTTCGAGCCGGACATCGTTGACATTGTGGCGCTCGATGGTGATCGAAGCGGGCGTGCTCCAGTAGGCGTGCAGACCGGGGCCGAGGATCGCATCGAGGCGGCCGTCGACCCACGCGAGCGCACGCTCGTCGTCCTTCAGGTCGATGACCGTTAGACGATCCGCGAGCGCCTTTTCGCGCACAAGGGCCTTGAGGCGGTCGTGCTCGAAGCGTGGCGTGAGCGTGTCAACCTTCTCAAAGGTATTGCGCTGTCGGCCGGGCAGCGTCCAGATGCGGTGCGTCCCGGGGGTTAGTACGCGGTCGAGGTCGCCGAAGCGGAACCACAGACCGAGGTCGTGCTTTCGTATGCGGATGGTTGTCCTCATGGCTGGGCTCCTTTTATTGCGTGGTGTGAGGCGTGCGAACAAGAAACGTCGATCATGAATGCGGGCCGAAAGCGTCCTCGCGCTCGTCCGCCCGGTACCACGGCGGGGACCGGCTTGAGTCGCTCCGCGCGGCGGGTTGGCCTTCGCTCGGCGCTGACTTGGTTCGCCCGAGGGGCGAGTTACAAGAGCGAGGCGTCACGGGGCTTTCCCGTCGGTTGGAGCGACGACATCCGCCGATCCGCTGGCCGCGTTGCCGGTGCCTCGCCTTCGCCAACCCGCCGCGTGGCGACCAGTCGGCAGCCGGGTTGGCCGCGTGCGTGCGGTTGTTGGGCTTTCGACCCACGGTGGACTGCTGAACCAGTCCGAAGCTGGTGGGGGCTGTTCCCCAGGGTGCTGCGTGCCGGATTCGAACCGGCGACATACGGGCATCCGCCCGGTGCTCTAACCAACTGAGCTAACGCGGCCGATCATGGCTCGCCGGCTGAACCCGTAGTCGCGAAACACGGCTCGCCCATGGGCGCCGCGTCGCCGGACGGCAAGGCATGACGAATGGGTGCAAGTAGCGCGGAGTCCACTTGCCTCCGGGCACCACGGGACGCGTTGAGTGGTCCGCTTGCCTATACCAACAGAGCGCGTGGACCTCGCTGATACGAAGTGTGCGGCGTGAGTTGAAGAGAGTCTTGTGTGCCATCGTTTGTCTCCCGTTGTTGGTGACCCAGGTCTCCATGCACCCGGCGTGCCACACCGGCGATTCGTGACTCGTGCCCCGAGAAGCGGCTTCGTGCGCTCGTAGGGTGGTTTCTGAGGCTCTGGCTGTTGTGGATGGATCTGTAATTCGATACAATCAAATCGTGATTGATTTATTTGAATCAATATGGGTCGGGCAGGATTCGAACCTGCGATGTTCACCCTGTGGGTCACCGGTTTACAGCCGGGGTGCTTCAGCCTCTTGCATACCGACCCTTGTGTTCGTGCGTAGCGCGCACCGATCGCGCCCATGTGCTCATGTCAGAAACTCGATCATCAACCGCGCACACGCTGGCACGCGCGGCAACACCACCATCGCGGAGCGAGCCAGCAACCCGAGGCAACTCTCTTGTGAACGGAGTTGGCGTCGGCTCGCGAGACTCGCTGCCGACGCTGGGCGACTCAGGCCATCGCGCTCGGCATTCGAATCATGGATAGCAGGACATACAGACCAAGTCGGCTCTCAAACGCCGAATATGGCTGGGCATTCCCACTGCAAGACTGAATGTCGAAGGCGTAGCGTTTCATCGCGTTGACAGTATCAACGGGTTTGAGGATGGGATCAAGCACAACAACACGAAAAACTCGCAAAGAAAAGGCGCGGCGAAGATGCACCGTTGTCATCGGGATCCTCGGCACCACGCTCGACGCAGGGAAGGGTCCGAAGCGTTGGGAGCGATGGAGGCCCACCGTCTCGCTCTGTCAGCACGATGACTTCGTGGTCGACCGTCTCGAGTTGCTGCACGCGAAACGATCGTCTCGGCTTGCTGAGACGATCGTGGAGGACATCGCAGCGGTCTCGCCCGAGACGAAGCCGGTTCAGCACACCGTCGAGATGGAGGACCCGTGGGACTTCGAGGAGGTGTACGGCGTGCTTCACGAGTTCGCGACCTCGTACTCCTTCGACACCGATCGCGAGGACTACCTGGTCCACATCACAACGGGCACGCACGTCGCTCAGATTTGCAGCTTCCTGCTCACCGAGGCTCGGTACTTCCCGGCCCGTTTGATCCAGACCAGCCCGCCCCGCCGCGGGGCTGATGGCCCGGGCAACTTCACGATCATTGATCTGGATTTGTCGCGATACGACCGGCTCGCTGCTCGGTTCGAACGCGAGCACACCGATGCGATCGCGTCATTGAAAGGTGGCATCGAGACCAGGAACACAGCGTTCAACCGCTTGATCGAGCGGATCGAGCACGTCGCTGCCCGGACCACGGACCCGCTGCTCATCACAGGCCCCACGGGTGCGGGTAAATCACGGCTCGCTGGCCGCATCTACGAGCTGCGCAAGCATCGCCGCCTCGTCGCGGGCGAGCTTGTGGAAGTGAACTGTGCCACGCTGCGTGGCGATGCAGCGATGTCGGCGCTCTTTGGTCACAAGAAGGGGGCGTTCACAGGCGCCGCGTCGGATCGGTCGGGCCTGCTGCGATCTGCCGATGGTGGCATGCTGTTCCTCGATGAGATCGGGGAGCTCGGCCTGGATGAGCAGGCCATGCTGCTGCGGGCGATCGAGGAGAAGAAGTTTCTCCCTCTGGGTGCCGATGCCGAGGTCAGGAGTGACTTTCAACTGATCGCGGGCACAAACCGCGATCTCGCTGCCCGTGTGCGAAGCGGCGACTTCCGAGAAGACCTTCTGGCTCGAATCAACCTCTGGACCTTCGATCTACCCGCGCTGCGGGATCGTCCGGAAGACATCGAGCCGAACCTGGAGTATGAGCTGCACCGATTCGCTCGCGAGCGCGGCCAGCTGATCCGATTCAGCAAGGAAGCGCGAAACAGTTTTCTCGACTTTGCCACAGGTCCGGGCGGTGTGTGGCCCGGCAACTTCCGTGATCTTGGTGCTGCATTGACGCGCATGGCAACGCTGGCGCCCGGCGGACGGATCTCGACGGACCTCGTGCACGAGGAGATCACCCGGCTCACTCGAGCGTGGGGCGCGGCTGATCCCGATCCAGCGGACGCCGGGCTCGAAGATGTCCTCGGTGCCGAGCGTGTTGCGGAGATCGACTTGTTCGACCGCGTCCAGCTCACGGCTGTCGTTCGTGTGTGCCGCGCGTCGCGGTCGATGTCGGAAGCGGGCCGCACCCTCTTCGCAGCCTCGCGCGCTCGTCGCAGCTCGATTAACGACTCAGACCGTGTCCGCAAGTACCTGGCGAAGTACGGGCTGACATGGGACGACATCGAGGCCGACGCACGTGATCCGACAGCTAGCGAGCGCCGGTGATTCGCCGGACCAAGCAGTACAGCGCGGGAATGAACACAACGCCGATCCCGGTGGCGAGCGCCATGCCGCCGAAGACCGCCGTGCCGATCGACTGACGCCCGTTCGCGCCGGCGCCCGAGGCGATCAGCAGCGGGGCGGTGCCGAGCACGAACGACAGCGCAGTCATGAGGATCGGGCGGAATCGCAGGCGGGCGGCCTCGACGGTGGAATCGAAGATGTTCTTCCCGCCGCGGCGAAGTTCTTCGGCGAACTCAACGATCAGGATCGCGTTCTTGCACACGAGTGCGACCAGCAGCACAAGCCCGATCTGTGTGTAGACGTTGTTATCCATGCTGCGGAGCACGGTTGCCGCCATAGCGCCGAGGATCCCGATCGGGATCGTCGCCATGATCGTGACAGGCAACACCCAGCTCTCGTACTGAGCCGCGAGGAAGAGGTACACGAACAGGATCGACAGCGCAAAGACAATCGGCGCGACGTTCCCCGCTCGCTTCTGCTGGAGCGCCGTGCCGGTCCACTCGTAGCCGAAGCCCGACGGCAGTGTGGCGCCGGCGAGCGACTCCATCCGATTCAGCGCCTGTCCCGTGCTCACGCCCGGTCCGGCTTCTCCGGAGATCGAGGCCGAGGTGTACAGGTTGTACCGATAGACCGTCGCCGGGCCGACGACCTCGTCGACAGACGCGACCGCGGACAGCGGCAGCGTGTCGCCCTGCGCATCGCGCAGCTCGAGCAACAAGATGTCGTCGAGATCCTGCCGGAACTCGGGCTCGCTCTGCATGCGAACCTGATAGATCCGGCCGAACGCGTTGAAGTCGTTGACGTAGGCCGAGCCGAGGTTGCCGCCGAGCGTGTCGAAGATCGTGTCGAGCGGCACGCCCAGCCGTTGGGCCTTCACTCGGTCCACATCGAGGAAGAGCTGCGGCGTGCGCGCGCTGAACGCGGTGAACGGGTTCACGATGTCACCGGATGCCGCCGACCTTGCGACGACGTCTCCGGTGACATCTTCGAGCACATCGAGGCCGATTGCGGCACGGTCCTGGATCTGGATCTCGAACCCGCCGGAACTCCCGAGCCCCTGGATCGACGGCGGGCGGAACGGGAAAATGATCGCCTCGGGGATGTCGGCGAGCCGCTGCGAGAGACCGCCGATGATTGCTTCGATCTGCGTGTCGCTCGTTGTGCGGTCTCCCCATTGATCGAGAATCACGACGCACGTCCCGCTGTTCGACTCCGCAGCGCTCGTGAGCAGCGAGAACCCGCCAATGGAAACCACACCCGCGACGCCGGGTGTGTTGGTGATCTGCTCCTCGACCTTGCGAAGCACCGCATCGGTGCGCGCCACCTTGGCCGCGGGCGGAAGCGAGATATTGACGAAGAAGTACTTCTGGTCCTCGAGTGGAATAAAGGCCGTCGGCGTCGCACGGAGCAGCCCGACCACCCCCAAGAGCATCCCAGCGAACGCCACAAGGGTGATCACTGATAGCCGCAGCGACCGGCCGACGGTCCAAACGTACGCACTCGTCCCCACATCGAGCAGCGCATTGAACGCGCGGAACAAGACGAACGGCTTGCTGACCCGCTTGCGGAGCAGGATGCCGCACAGCGCGGGGCTGAGCGTCAACGCGTTGATGCTCGAGAGCACCGTGGCGACCGAGAGCGTCACGCCGAACTGGCGGTAGAGCTGCCCCGTGATGCCGGGCAGCACCGCCGTCGGCACGAACACCGCGAGCAGGACGAGCGTCGTCGCGATCACCGGACCGGTGATCTCGCCCATCGACTTCCGGGCCGCGTCCTTCGCGCTTAGGCCCTCCTGCTCGATGATCCGCGATGTGTTCTCGACCACCACGATCGCATCGTCAACCACGATCCCGATCGCCAGCACCAGCCCGAGCAGTGTCAGCATGTTCAGCCCGTACCCGAGCGCAAGAAGCACTGCGAGCGTGCCGACAACAGAGACCGGGATCGCGATCCCGGGGATCAGCGTCGCGCGGAAATCCTGCAGGAACACGTACACGGTCAGAAACACGAGCAGCGACGCGATGATCAGCGTGATCACCACCTCGCGGAGCGATGCGGTCACGAAGTCCGTGAAGTCGTAGAACACCGGGGCGACGAAGCCCTCCGGGTACGCCGTCGACAGCTCGTCGAGCGCGGCGCGCACGCCTTGCGAGACCTCGAGCGCGTTCGAACCGGGCAACTGGTAGATCCCGATCACCACCGCGTCCATCCCGTTGAACCGGCCGAACGAGTCGTACGACTGCGAGCCGAGCTCGAGCCGGGCGATGTCGCGGAGACGAACGGTCCGCTGATCCTCGCCGATCTTGACAATGATGTTCTCGAACTGCTCGGGTGTCTGCAGCCGCCCGAGCGTGGTGAGGGTGAACTGAAACCCCGATTCGTCGGACGTGGGTTCCTGCCCGATCTTGCCCGCTGCGACTTGCACGTTCTGCGAACGCACCGCCTGCATCACCTCGGTCGTGGTGAGGTCGCGTGCCGCGAGCTGCTGCGGATCGAGCCACACACGCATGGAGTAATCGCGCGCGCCGAACACGCGCACCGAGCCCACGCCCGGCACACGGGCCAGCCGGTCGACCATGAAGATCCGCGCGTAGTTACTGAGATAGAGCTGGTCGTACCGCCCATCCGGCGAGTGCGGTGCGATCACCATGAGCAGGCTGGGCGATTGCTTGGATGTCGAGACCCCCTGCGCGCGCACCTCTTCCGGGAGCCGCGGCTCCGCCACCGACAGGCGGTTCTGCACGCGGACAGCCGCCATATCCACATCGGTTCCGAGCTCGAACGTCACAGTGAGCGAGTAGGAGCCATCGTCCGAGCTGATCGACGACATGTACAGCATGCCCTCGACGCCGTTCACCTCCTGCTCGAGCGGCGCCGCGACCGTCTCGGCCACTGTCTTCGCATCCGCTCCGGGGTACGATGCGCTCACCTGCACCGTTGGCGGAGTCACTTCCGGGAATTGCTCGACCGCGAGCTGCGTCGTCGACAACGCACCCGCGAGCACCATCACGATGGCCACCACGCCCGCGAAGACCGGGCGGTTGATGAAGAAGCGTGAGATCACGGCTGGGCCCCCGCCGTCCCGTCGCCTTCGGCGCCGAATGCACGGGGTGAGACCGGCGCTCCCGGGCGCGCCCGCTGAAGGCCGCGAACGATGTACCGCTCACTTCCCTCGAGCCCGCTCAGCGCCACGATCATCCCATCGTCCTGTCGTTCGCCGAGCTCGATGGGCCGACGCGACACGATGTTCTGCTCATCGATCACCAGCACGAACTTGCCCTCGAGGCCGGTGCTCACGGCTTCCTCGAAGATGACGACTGCGTTCTCGCGGGTCTCCCACGGTACGCGGATGCGCGCGAAGAGCCCCGGATACAGCCGGCCATCGGTATTCGGCAGCACCGCGCGCACCGTCAGCGTGCCGGTCGATGCATCAACACGGTTGTCGGCGAAATCGACCCGCCCGCGGTGCGGGAACCCCTCGTCGTTCGCCAGCGCGACCTCGACGGGCGGAAACCCGGCTTCCTCGGGCGTGTCCTGCCCAACATCGAGATACCGGAGCACGATCGATTCGCTCACATCGAACGACAGGTGGAGCGGGTCGAGCACATCCACGCGAGCCAGCAGCGTGGGCCCGTCGCGCCCCACGAGGTTCCCGACATCCACATAGTTCTGGTCGATACGCCCGCTGATCGGCGAACGCACCTCCGTGTACGACAGATCGAGCTCGGCGGCGCGGATCGACTCCTGAGCGTTCAGCACATCGGCCTGGGCCTGCTCGAGCTCCGCCCTGCGTTCGAGCAGCTCGATCTCGTTCGCAGCACCGGCATCGAAGGCCTGCTGTGTGCGCGCCAGCTCCGCTTCAGCGAGACTCTCGCTCGCTTCGGCACGAGCGAGCGCCGCTTGTGCCTGCCCGACCGCCACCTCGTACGTGGTCTTCTCGATCGTGAACAGCACCGCGCCGGCTTCGACCTCGGTGCTTTCCTCGAAGTGCATCTCCTCGAGGAATCCCTCGACACGAGCACGGATCTCCGCGGTCGCCATCGACTCGAAGGTGCCGGTGTAGTTGAAATACTCCGTGACGGTTCGAGACTCCGGCGTCGCGACCTCAACCGTCGGCGGTGGTGGGGGCGGGGGGGGGTCCTCGGTCCCACACCCCGAGACCACAAACGCGCCGATCACACAGAGTGGGAGCATGAATAGAGCGACTCGACGGCGCTCGGAGCGCGGACCTGGGTGCATGATGCTGTTCCCTCGTGGCAGAGACGCGGAATCACGGGCAGCAGGCGGAGCACATCACCTGCACGGGCGATGGTAACACTCCGCCACGTGTCCGGTGGGTGAAGGATCTATCCACTCGGATTGCATGTCGACGAGTGATCACGGATGCGGACAGGCGCGATAGACACGCCCGTTCAGTTGACTAGAACGTGTGACCTTTCTCTAGACAACGCCGTCGGCTGGAACCTCGCGGCTTCGGGCTCACGCCGTGCTCCTGGGACTTCTATGAATGCACGACCGATGCTCGACACGCCACCCCACACCCCCAACACCACATGGCGACTCGGCACGATCGGGTTCGCCTATCCCGACTGGGCGGCCTCCTTCTACCCGCCAGGTGTGAGCGGGGCCGACCGGCTCTCGCACTACGCGCACCACTTCAACGCGGTCGAGGTCGACGCCACGTTTCACGCGATCCCCGCGCCAAAGATCGTTAGGCGGTGGGGCGAGGCTGTACCCGACGGATTCACCTTCTATCTGAAGACGCCACGAGAGATCACGCACGGCGCGGATGCCGGCCATCTTGTGCGCTCATCGTCGCACCAGCACATGCACCACTTTCTCACCGTGGGCGCCGAGCTCGGCGACAAGCTCTCGGTGGTCCTGCTCCAGTTCCCCGCGAGCTTTACAGCCGATCGGCATGACGAACTCGCCGAGTTCCTCAGCGAACGTCCCGGCGGCCACCGGTACGCGGTCGAACTCCGCCACGACTCGTGGTGGGTGCCCCCGACCGCCGAGCTATTCCGCCACCTCGGCGTGTGCTGGGTCGCGACCGACGAGGTGCGGAAACACGAGGCCAACGCACCCCCTGGGCGGTACAAGCCCCGACCGATCGTGCCAACGACTGATCACCTCTACATCCGATGGATCGGGTGGCACGAGCAGTTCCCCGATCTTGCACGCGAGTATCTCGATCCGACCAAACGACTCGCGTGGTGGAGTGCCCGCCTCGAAACGGTTCTCTCGAAACGACCAGAACTCACAAGCGTGCACGGTTTCTTCGGCAACGGCTACACCGGCCACGCCCCTGCGACCTGCCGCCGCTTTGTGAGCGCATCAGGCATCGACCTTGGTGGCATCGACGACGGCGGCCAGGCGCCTCCATCCCTCTTTGCCACACCCCCGCTTCCCTAAGAGTTGAGCCCTCTCACCCAAAGCGTCAGTATTCCAGCGATGTTGCCGAGGAGCATGCTCAAGCGGTGGACGATTCGGTGCTCAGCACCCGAGAGATCAGTACCGTGGGTGCACAACGACGGCGGCCGTGCCGCAGCGGGTTTCAAGGGCACGACCGGCGACTGCGCGTGCCGCGCGATCGCCATTGCGACCGAGATGCCGTACCGCAACGTCTACGACATGCTGATCGAGTGGGGCCGGCACGAGCGGCTGACGACGCGGCATCCAACGCGATCGCATCCGAGGACGGGTGTCTCGCGGCCCACGCTGCGGAAGTTCATGAGCCACCTCGGTTGGGTGTGGCATCCGACCATGGGGATCGGCACCGGGTGCCGCGTACACCTCCGGCCCGACGAGTTGCCGCGTGGCAGGCTCGTGGTCTCGGTCACGAAGCACATCACCGCGGTCATCAACGGCGTCGTGCACGACACGCACGATCCGAGCCGCCGCGGCACCCGGTGTGTGTACGGCTACTGGAATTCGCCCCTCACGCAGCCAGTACGCTGATTTTATTGATAATTAATTATCAATAGTGTAGAGTCTGGTGACTCTGGCTCATCGATGTCCGGTGCGCACCCATACCTGCATCAAACGGGGGAGACACCCTTGATCAACGCCATCTCCAAGCTCATCGGGAAGCGTGAGCGGCTCCCCGTCACCGTCCTGTCCGGTTTCCTCGGCTCGGGCAAGACCACGCTCCTCAACCATGTGCTGCGCAACCGCACCGGCCTCCGTGTTGCGGTCATCGTCAACGACATGAGCGAGATCAACATCGATGCCGACCTCGTCCGCCAGGGCGATGCGAGCCTCGATCGGGTCGAGGAAGAACTCGTCGAGATGTCCAACGGTTGTATCTGCTGCACGCTGCGGGACGATCTGCTCAAGGCCGTCTCGCGCCTGGCGAGGGAGGGCAAGTTCGACTACCTGCTCATCGAGTCGACGGGCATCTCAGAGCCGCTGCCCGTTGCGCAGACGTTCACGTTCGAGGATGAGGGCGGTCGTTCGCTCTCGAACCTGTCACGGCTCGACACCATGGTCACCGTCGTCGACGCGTCTAACTTCCGATCCGAATTCCAGAGCCGCGACGACCTGACGGACCGGGAGATGGGGCTCTCCGACGAGGATGAGCGGTCGATCGCGGACCTGCTGACCGATCAGGTCGAGTTCGCTGATGTCATCCTCGTCAACAAGTGTGATCTTGTCGACGAGTCCGAGCTCCGTCACGTCGAAGGAATGATCCGCACGCTCAACGCCGATGCGAAGGTCATCCGCACGACCAACGCCGAGGTCGATCTGCGCGACATCATCGGGACCGAGCGGTTCGACATGGAGCGATCGATGGCTTCTCCCCAGTGGATCAAGGAGCTGAACAACGAACACACGCCGGAGACCGAGGAGTACGGCATCTCGAGCTTCGTCTATCGCGCTCGCCGCCCGTTTCATCCGAACCGGCTCCACGAGATGATCATGAGCGGCGCGCTCAAGACCACGCGTTCGAAGGGGTTCTGCTGGCTCGCCACCAAGCACAACTTCGTTGCGATGTGGTCACAGGCCGGCGGTTCCTTCCGCATCGAGCCCGCGGGTCGGTGGTGGGCCGCGGCGCCCCCCGAGCGGTGGCCGGACGACCCCGAGTCCCGCGGGTGGATCGAGGCGAGGTGGGCAGAGCCGTTCGGTGACCGCCGCCAAGAAGTGGTGATGATCGGCGTCAAGCTCGACGAGGCCGCGACGCGATCCCTGCTCGACACCTGTCTGTTGAACGACGATGAGCTCGAGATGGGGCCGGCGGTGTGGAGCTCGTGGCCAGACCCGTTCCCCGAGTGGGCCTTCGCTGGTGCTGACCAGTAACGCCCACAGGCCGAGGCACTAAAACGGCATCTGCCCCCGCACGGGGCCAGATCACCAGCAAATGCCAGACGGAAGTAGCGGGCTGCGTTGCGTGGTCCGCAAGACGCCCTGAAATGTCCGATGCGTCGGCTACGTCGTCGCCTCGATCAGGCGAGTCCACACCGAAAGCGCCCTGTAACCGGCATACCCCGATTCTTGCCCGTCGTTGCACTCGACGACGATCCAATCACCAGAGTCTCGCATCGCGAGGTCGATGACGAGGAGCGGAACGTCAAGCCGCGTCGCGACAGCTTCTGCCAAATGCAACGCCGCCTCTTGTTCCGAAGCTGTCCACGCATACCTCGGCTCGCCTCGCCAGTAGGGGCCAGCACCGACGAGGGTGCCGTGCTACCAGAAGGTCCTGTACTCGAATGCGGAGGGACATCATCCGGTAGCCCACCGCCGACCAGGCGCAGGCGTGCGTCTTCCCTGATGACGATCGTTTGCCAATGCAGGATCGGGTCATCGCGGTATAGGCAGCCCTGATGCGACGAAACCCTTCTGCCGACTCTGCAATGGAAAAGCGAGCGAGCATGCCGGGCCGTTTGCACACTCCCCTTGATGAACACAGGCCAGCCGAATGCCGCCTCGATCATCTCCACGTTCGGCGGCGTTTCAGACCATGCGCTTCGTGGCGAGCAGTCTTCGAGACGGGGGTACCAGCGTGTGAGCTCCGACGCCATGAGATGTTCGTCGGGCCAGTTGCACAGGCGAATCCCGCTCGATTGGAGCTCCGCATAGGTCTCGGCATAGTCCGGAATCGGACCGACTCTCGCGATAGTCGGGACGATCCCACGAGGCGAACGACTCGAACAGACGAACGCACCACCGACATCGAAGTCATACCCAGCATTGCCGGTCGGCCTGAGAGAAGCCCGAACCGACCATCGACATGCGTAAAGTCCGCCCCTGGGATCACAGGCATGCTGGAATGAAGCTATGCATCGAATCCTCCTCGCTGCGTGAGACCCGGCACCACGCCGAATCGCTCACAGCTTCGCAGAGACTCGTTGCATAGCTTCAGGCCAATTCAGCATCCGTTCAGCAGAAGACCCTATTGGACGGTCTCTTCAAACGGACCTCCATCGTCCGCCGGGTATAGCTTCCCCCCGTGCTCCTGAACGAATTCGGAGTGGGATCTTTGGATTGTTGATGTCCTTCCCGCCCCCGTCGTGCCACTTCGCCCACCATTTCTCGTAGTAGGGCTCCAGGTCGCCGGGCGCGAGGAGGTAGACCTCCTGAAGCTCGATGCCTTCGTACACCGCGAAGATCCAGTCAACCTGACGGTACTTCTCGATGATGATGGGATTGAGGTGGTGATGGGTCGAGAAGCTGCGGGTGAGTTCGGTGTTGACCGACTTCAGCTCGTACTCGTTCCCCTCCGCGTCGATCGCGTCGTTACCGAGACGACCGGGGAGGATCTTGAGCCCGAGGAGCAGGATGACCTGGAGGAGCTTCCCGCCGTTGTCCTGGAAGATGTCGTCGATCCCGTGGCGCTTTGCCAGCTCCTTGTACTTCTGGACCGCCGGGAACAGCCTGACGAGCTCCTCGTAGTCGTTGTGTGACTTCACGCGGCGTCCTCCGCGAGGAGGTCCACCACCGCGACGCCGAGGGCGCGCGCGAGCTTATCCATGTTATCAATCGAGATGTTGCGCTCGCCGCGCTCGAC
>JBCDJJ010000026.1:0-41191 GCA_038747915.1 Planctomycetota bacterium
GGGGGGGGGGGGGCCCCCCGCCGGGGGGTGTTGTTTTTTGTGTGGGCGGGGGCGGCCCCCCCCCCCCCCCCGACGGTCGGAGTGCGTCGTCGCCGAAGAGTTCCATCATGAGCGTGCGCATGCCGCCGAAGTCGGTGCGGAACCAGTCGCCGATCGGGATGGAGAAGCCGGCTTTGGGCCGGTCGACCAGCTCGCGCGGCAGGCGCTCGTAAAGCATCTGGCGGAGCAGGTACTTGCCGCGGCCGTCCTTGCGGTGCAGCCGGATCGGTGTGGCGAGGGCCGCATCGGCGACCGCAGAGTCAAGGAACGGGCAACGGACTTCCACGCCAGCGAGCATCGACGCGGTGTCGACCTTGCGGAGGAGGTCGCCGGGGAGGTAGTTGGCGATGTCCCAGGACCGGGCGGTTGCGGCGCACTCCACGAGCATGCGACTCCCGTCGTTCGGTCGCAGCCCGAACCACCTCCTCTTCCGTGGGAGCAACCGGTTGAGGTCTCGCTGCTGGAAGATCGCGACGAGATCGGCGTACCCGTTCGCGCCCGCGGCCTCCAGGAGGCGCGCGAGCTTGTCAGACCGTGCCTTTGGGTCGCGCCGATCCAGCCTCGCCATCAGCAGCCCTTTGAAGGGGATGAAGGCGAGCACATTGAGCAGATATGCCACACGGTAGCGGTCGTAGCCGAGAAACAGCTCATCACCACCATCCCCGGAGAGCACGACCTTGGCGTGCGGTCGTGCGGCCTTGCAGGCCCAGTAGGTCGGCAGGATCGATGAATCGCCGAACGGCAGCCCGAGCGTCTCGATCAGCGTCACAAGGTCGGACGCGACATCGAGATCCGCAGCCCCGGCGTCAACCGTGATGTGGTTCCGCACGCCGAGGTGCGCAGCCACCCGCTCGGCATACGAAGATTCGTCGTACCCCGCGTTCGGCATGCGCACGCAGATCGAGGTGAGCTCACCCGCGAGCGCATCACTCGCATGCATTGTGACGATGGACGAGTCGATGCCGCCCGAGAGGAACGTGGCGATGGGGACATCGGCATCAAGGCGGTCGCCGACGGACTTTGGTACCGCCTCCGAGAACTCACTCAACTTCACGGAGGTGTAGCTCGTCGTGAGGCCACGAAGATGCTGCCACAGCGGCCCTTTGATCAGGAACCATATAAAGACCATGAGCAGATACGGAATGAGTACCGCGAAACACCCGATCGATAGGAGGACAATCACCGGCATCCCGATGAATCGGAACACCGGGCCGTCGCGGTGCTCCTCTGCCTCGTCAGAGTATGAGCCTATGAGCCCATGCCAGTTGAGATGGCTGTGGGTGTACGGTGGCCACTCGATGCCAAATGGTCCGTGCCCTCGGCGGTCATTGATCGTGTCGGGCCAACCAAGCCGACCGGTCGATCGCAGGTGTCGCTCGACCGAATGGCGATCGTCATCATTGGGAAACCAGCGAGAGAAGGCCGTGCTGCTGAACCACCCCGCGTGCCCCGTGCCCGGCCCGATGAACTGATAGAGCGGCCGCTCACCGAACCGATCTCTTGCCATCCAAATATCACCGCTCGCACGGTCCCAGATGCCGAAGGCGTACATCCCCACGAGGTGAGTCCTGAGCTCTCCCCCGCCCCACTCTCGCCACCCGTGAATCAGCACCTCCGTGTCAGAGTGATCGGTACTGAACTCGTGCCCGAGTGATTCGAGTTCCGCCCGCAGCTCGCGGTGGTTGTAGATGCACCCGTTGAAGACAACCGCGATGAGCTTCTCGTGATCCTCGTCGCGAGCGTCGATCTCTCGGCGCGGCCCCGTGCCCGCTCCCCACACGCCGCGCTCCGGTGTCCACACCATCGGCTGGTGCCCGCCCTCGTGGTCGATGATGCTGAGTCGCCGGTGCACCAGAGCGACCTCAGCGGTCGTGCCGTCCGGCCGGACCACGCGGTCGCGGAACCGGCCGTGCCCATCGGGCCCGCGCCAGGCGATGCGCGCTTCGATGTCGTCGAGCCGGCCATCCGAGATGGGCTCGTGGGGCTCGCCAGGTGGAGTGACGCGGAGGATGCCGCCGATGCCGCACATCGCCGCAGCGTACTCAGGCGTCGCCGAGGTAAGTGGTGTCGCGTCCCGATTCCGTGACGCCGTCTGTGCCGAGTTCGACACGGTACGCCGACGCGCCCTCGCGCGAGCTGACGATGCGGTGTAGTTCGCCGTCGACATAGTGCAGCGCCACCCCGTCGTCGGCTGCGAGCCCACCCGGCATGCCCTCGGCGACAAGCCGGTGATAGGTCGGTCGCCGGTTCGGCTCGCCGTCGTAGTGCGGGCAGTTGCTGCCGGGGAGCAGGCCCAGGCAGGTCATCCCCTGGAGATCCGTGCCGAACGAGTCGGTCACCCCGTGCTCGAACCAGCAGATCGATCCGGCGGACACACCGGCGAGCACGGTGCCGCGCTCGTACGCGGCCCGGATCGCGGTGTCGAAGCTGTGGAGCCGCCAGACCGCCAGCATGTTCGCGGTGTTCCCGCCGCCGACATAAATAATGTCCTGCGAGCAGGCGAAGTCTTCGAGATCGGCGATGGTGCGGTTGAAGAGCGGCAGGTGGGTGCAGGTGCATCGCGCGGGGCCGAAGCGCTGATAGAAGCGGAGGCGGTACACCTCGCTATCGCCGCTCGCGGTGCCGACGAAGCAGATGGAGGGCGTGTCGGTGCGGGCCGCGGCGAGGATGGAGTCGTCGAGAAGTGTCGACTCTTCCATCGAGAAGCCGCCGCCGCCCAGGGCGATGATCTGATGCTCTGGCATCCTCGGAGCGTACACGCGGTACACATCGAAGAACGTCCCGCGAGAATGGCTTGATGGGAGAAGTGATCGAGGCTCGTGCGGTGATCGCAGCCCGCGGGGCTGGTGAGGACCGGATTCACCACCGATCCAATGGCACCGGTGGCGAATGGGTTGTTGCCGACGGAGCCGGTGGGATGGCTGGTGGCGCTGCCGCAGCAGACCGAGCGGATTGGCTTCTTTCCCATCACTCCATCACGTGCTGCCCCGATGAGCTTGCATACCGCTTGAGCGAGTTCGACGATCAACTTCATCGCGACGATTTGGTGGGTGAAGTAGCCGCTGTTCACGTCGCGATCATCGATCAAGACGTGATCAGCGCAAGCGTCGGTGACTGTGAGGCGTGGCTGATCGATAGACGGGATATCAACCGGATGACGACGGGCCAGTCGCGCAAGCCACTCCTCGGGAGTGGGATATCGCTACCTCGCCCGTTCCATACCGAATTGACTCCGGGCGCGACGCTGCTGATCGGCACCGACGGCTTGTTCAAATACGCAGCACCGGCCGTCATCGCCGAGCACTGCGCACACCCTGATCTGAACACGGTGATCGATCGGCTTGTTGATGCGGTTCGACTACCAAGCGGCGGGTTACAAGACGATATTGCGGTTGTGGCGGTCCGCAGGTCTATGGATCAGGTAGCACGAATAGGGTTCTGATCCGACATCACCCCTCGCCCTCCCACGTGCTCTTCACGTGCAGCTCGCCGAGCTGCGGCTCATCCACCGGGCTCGGCGACTCGCACATCACATCGGCCCCCGTCTGCGTCTTCGGGAAGGCGATCACGTCGCGGATGTTGTCCGTGCCCGCCAGGTGCATGATCAGCCGGTCGAAGCCCCACGCGATCCCGCCGTGCGGCGGCGGACCGTACTTGAGCGCGTCCATCAGGAAGCTGAACTTCTCGTTGGCTTCGTCCGCGGAGATGCCGAGAAGCTCGAACACCTTCTGCTGCACCGCCGATTGGTGGATACGGATCGAGCCGCCCGCGATCTCCGAGCCGTTGCAGACGAGGTCGTACCCCGCGGATGCGATGCCCTCGATGGTGTCGCGATCGCCCGGCTCGGCCGCCAGGAAGGCTTCGATCTGATCGACCCGCGGCGCGGTGAAGGGGTGGTGCATCGCGTAGAACCGCTGGGTTTCTTCATCGAACTCGAACATGGGGAAATCGGTCACCCAGAGGAAGTTCCAGAAGTCCGGCGACTCGGGGGTGGGGAAGAGGTCGAGGTCCTTGGCGACCTTGAGGCGGAGCTCGCCGAGTGCTTTCGAGCAGGTGGCGTAGGTGTCGGCCCCGAAGAGCAGCTGATCGCCGGGGTGCGCGCCGAGTCGCTCGCACACCTCCTCGCGGATCGGCTCGATGAACTTGCCGATACCGGCCTCGAAGCCGCCCTCGACGACCTTCGTCGTCGGCACACCGCCCGCGCCGAACTGCTTGACGAACTCGGTGTACCCGTCGGTGAGCTTGCGGGTGAGCTTCTCCGCCCCACCGGGCACGCGAATCACCTTCACCACTCCCGCGCGCTTCTCGAGCGCCCCGGTGAACACCTTGAAGTCGGTCTTGGCAGCGAGATCGGACACATCGACCAGCTCGAGACCGACCCGCCGGTCCGGCCGGTCCGAGCCGTACCGGTCCATCGCCTCGTGGAAGGGCATGTGGTCGACCGTGGGGATCTCGACCCCGAGGATGTCCCGCCAGAGCCCGCGCAGGAAACGGGTCATGATCTCGATGACATCGTCTTGACCGACGAAGCTCATCTCAAGGTCGATCTGCGTGAACTCGGGTTGGCGGTCGGCTCTGAGGTCCTCGTCGCGGAAGCATTTGCAGATCTGCATGTACCGGTCGCACCCGCTCATCATCAGGATCTGCTTGAACAGCTGCGGCGACTGCGGGAGGGCGTACCAACTGCCCGGCGTCAGGCGGCTCGGCACGAGGAAGTCGCGCGCCCCCTCCGGGGTGCTCTTGCACAGGATGGGCGTCTCGACCTCGAGGAAGCCCTCGCCATGGAAGAAGTCACGGGCGACCTTGGCGGCGCGGCTCCGGGTGTGCAGGATCCGCTGCATGGCGGGCCGACGCAGATCCAGATACCGGTGCTTCAGGCGGAGTTCCTCATTGGGCAGCCCGGAGGTCTCGCCGGGCTGAAAGGGTGGGTTCTCGGCCTCGCTTAGAACGACGAGGGATTCTGCGACCACCTCGATCTCGCCGGTGGCGAGCTTGGGGTTGGGGCCGCCGTCACGCGTGCGCACGGGGCCCGTCACCGCGATGCAGTCCTCCGCCCGGAGCTTGTCGGCCTCAGCGAGTAGCTCGTCGGAAGCGGTCTCGCGGTCGAAGACGACCTGCGTGATGCCGTTTCGATCCCGCAGGTCGATGAACACGAGCCCGACGCCGTGGTCGCGGTAGCTGTTCACCCACCCAGCGAGGGTGACGTGCTCGCCCACGTGGGACGGGCGGAGCTCGTTGCAGTGGTGGGTCCGCCGGTAGGGGATCTCAGCGGTCGGCGACGGCGCAGCGGTGGTCATGGTGGGGCCCAGGCTCGAAGAGGATCGGCAAACGATGCGGATCGGCACCCCGACCCGCCAAACTCCGAGTATAGGAGACCGCCCGAGCAACGAAGATCCGGTGAAATCCCGCTTATCGCATTGACGCGGCCCCGCCGATGGCTTTAGTTGGTGCTGTGAGCCTGTCCCCGCCCGATGCCGAGCCTGAGGCGACCCGCCCCCGCGGGCTGCTGTTCACGGCGTTCGAGCCCTCGGGGGACGATCACGCCGCGTCCGTGATCGCCGAGCTCAAGCACCGCCACCCCGATGTGCCGGTCTACGGGTGGGGCGGGCCGAAGATGCGCCGGGCCGGGGCGGAGATCATCGCCGAGACCGGTCGAGACGCGGTCATGGGCGTGCCGGGCATCAAGAAGATCCTGGAACACCGCCAGATCAACCGCGACATCGCCGCGTGGCTCGACAGCCGGAAGGATGTCCGGGTGCATGTGCCGGTGGACTCGCCGGCAGCGAACTTCCCGGTGTGCGAGATCGCGAAGAAGCGCGGGCTGCGGGTGGTGCATCTCGTCGCGCCGCAGATGTGGGCGTGGGGCACATGGCGGGTGAAGAAGCTGCGGCGGCTGAGCGATCTGGTGCTGTGCCTGCTGCCCTTCGAGCCGGAGTTCTTCCGGAGCCACGGCGTGCCCGCCCGGTTCATCGGACACCCGCTGTTCGACGATCCGGTTGATACGGCGGGACTCGCCGAGAAGGCTGCGGCGCTCCCGTCGGGTGATCCCAAGCTGGCGCTGCTGCCCGGCTCGCGGCCGGGTGAGCTCCGGCGGAACTTCCCGGTGATGCTCTCGGTGTTCCGGTCGTTGCGCGAGCGGCACCCCCAGCTGAGCGGTGTCGTCGCCGCAGCAAACGAGCACGCGCAGGATCAGCTCTACACCATCGCCAACGGGCTCGGCGGGTTCCCCAAGGGGCTCGACATGGTCACCGGCGATGCCGACCTGGTGATCAACTGGTGCGACGCCGCGATCGTGGTGTCGGGGACCGTCACACTCCAGGTTGCCAAGCAGGCCAGGCCCATGGTGATCGTCTACAAGGTGAGCAAGCTCAAGGCACGTGTATTCGGGCCGCTGATCACGCCGCCGTACTTCACGCTGCCCAATCTCGTTGTTGGCCGCGAGATCATCCCGGAGCTGGTGCCGTACTTTAATGGTCCCGAGCGTCTGCTCAACGCAGCAGCATCACTGCTCCGCGACCCGCTGGACCAGGAGGCCATGCGAGCGTGTCTCCGGGTGGTGGCGGGGAAGTTCGCGGGCAAGCGGGCCGCGTGCGAGGCAGCCGATGCCATCGGTCGTGTGGCCGGGCTTGTGCCCGACGAGCCGGACGATGCCGAGTCGCAGAGCGCCATGCTCGACAGCACCGACGCCGCCGCGCCCCAGCCGGCACCGACCATCAAGCGCCACGGGCCGGCCATCGAACGCGACTAACACCGACTCGGCCGGACTCAATCCTCGGTTGTCGTCTCGGTCCGTTGGGCCTCGGCGTCCATCTCACCGGCCTTGTACCGGCGGAAGTAGCCGTGGTACGCCTTCATGGCCTTGTGCCCGAAGATCACCATGATCGGCACGTTGATCGCGATCATCGCGCCCATGCCGAGCGTTGTCCACATATCGAGCTCGCGGTCGGTCGTGATGAACCCGATGCACGAGACCGCTGCAAGCATGCTGTAGACAAGGCGGAACACGAATAGCCCGACTTTGCCGATGTGCTTCGTGCCCAGGAAGTAGTAGACCGCCTGCTCGCCGTAGTACGACCACGAGATCATCGTGGAGACCGCGAACAACCACGAGGCCAGCACCACAAGGATCTTCCCGAGCCCGAGCCCCGGGATCGCTCGGTCGAAGGCGTGCGCGGTCAGCGAGGCGCCGGGGTAGTTGGCGTAGACCCCGCGCTCGGCCAGTGTCACACCTTGGTACACGATCCGGCCGTCCTCGTCGCGGACGGGGGTGCCTCCCTCGTCGAGCATCGGGCGCGAGGGGAACTCCTCCCAGGAGACGAGAGCCCCTTCCGGTGTGATCTCCGACACCGAACCGAACACACGATGCCGGGAGAACGGGTGCTCGGGATCCTCGTGGGCATCGACCAGCAGGAACACGCTGTCGTTCACCGTCCACCCGGAGTCACCATCCTCGGTGCCGCGGATCTTCCGGATTTCCTCGAAGCGTGGCGGGAGCGGGGGGGTGCTGATCTGCCACGCGTCACCATCGCGCTCGACGAGGATGGTGGTGTCTTCGGGCAGCTCGGTGGTCGGCCCGCGGTTCCACGCGCCGGTGGAGAGGATCACGAGCGCCGTCACGGTGCAGACCACGATGGTGTCGATGAACGGCTCGAGCCCCGCGACCACTCCCTCGCGGACCGGCTCGTCGGTCCGGGCCGCAGCATGGGCCATCGGCGCCGAGCCCCACCCGGCTTCCGAGCTAAAGAGCGCCCGCTTGACGCCCCAGATCATCGCCATCCCGACCGTCCCGCCGATGAACGCCCCGCCGGGCTCACTCGGGCGGCCACCGATCTGCTCGGGCAATGCACCAAGGATGATGTCAAGAATCATGCCCGGGATCGCTGTGATGTTGAGCACGAGCACCACAAGGCCGACCGCGAGGTAGAGCAGACACATGAACGGTACGATCGCACCCGCGACCGCACCGATGCGCCGGATACCACCCAGGATCACCGCGCCGACGATCACCATCAGCACCACCCCGACCGCGGTCTTCTCGGGGTTGATCCAGTCGAGCTGGGCGCCAAGGTCGATGCTGTTCACGTATGGCACGTCGAAATACTGCGTCGTGACCTCGGCCACATTCCAGGCCTGGAACATGTTGCCGCCGGTGATGGCCGCGAGGAGGACCGCGAACGAGAAGATCCCGCCGATTGTTACCCCGAGCCGGCCGCCCTGAGAACGGAGCAGGCCCTCGACGACGAACATCGGCCCGCCGTGCGGGTTCTTCGGGTCGTCCGTGTTCCGGTAGAGCATGGCCTGGGTGACCTCGGTCATCTTCAAGGCCATACCAAGCAGCCCGATCACCCACATCCAGAAGACGGCCCCAGGGCCACCGATGGCGATCGCAACCGCCACACCACCGATGTTGCCGAGTCCGACGGTGGCGGAGAGCGCCGCGGAGAGGGCCTGGAAGTGGTTGATCGCGCCCGGCTCATCCGGGTTGTCGTACTTGCCGCGGATCACCGCCACACCGTGCGTGAGCGCTCGCCACTGGCCGAACCCGCTCCAGATGGTGAACAGCACGCCCACGCCAAGGAGAATGAACACCACGTGCTCGCCGAAGAGGATGCCAACGGCGATGCCGACGAGCGACTCCAGGTCTTCGAGCACACCGGCCAGGTAGTCACCGAGCGAGGCGAGCCAGTTCTGCATGATCGTCCCCACGGTCCGTTCGAGTCACAGGAAGCCAGCCCCCGAGGGCATGCCGGTATCATGTCGCGAGTCAGGTGCTTGTGCAAAGCCGTGCCGCCGCTGTGATCCATGCCGACCGTCGAACTCGATCCATCCATCGCCCCTGTTGAAGTCGAGGGCTTTCGCTTCCCGCTCGGTGTGTACCCGATCGAGCCGCTGACGCCAACGCCCGGCTACGTCGAGGAGTTCGAGCAGGCCGACGGTGGGCCGACGTTTTGGACCGACGATGGGCCCGCAGGCGACGACTGGGAAGAGTGGCCCGACCGGTTTATGTACGACATCGTGCTGTCGGCCGATCGGATGCCGACGCTCATGCGGGCTTTCCTGTCGCTGCTCCCGGCGCACGTGTATCCGATCCTCGATGTGCTCGGCAACGATGCCTACCGCGAGGTCGACCCGTACATCGCGTACGAGCCTGTGGGCGTCGATCGAGTGTTCGATGCGCTGCGGAGCTTCGGGCCTTGGCTCTACGAGGACGGGCTGGTGGGCTTCGGCGCCATGAGCCTCGAGCCGTTCTGCTACGCCTTCGTCGACGAGCACAAGATTCTGACCGTGCGGGTCGAACCCGAACTCAAAGAACGCGCCGAGCGCGCGCTCGGCGCGTTCGGGCTGACCGCAGTCGGAGAGATCCGCGGCGCCGACGCCGCCGCCCACGAGCACCGCGGCGTGCTGGTGCACCCGAGCGACACGCAGCCGAACGTGATGACCGCCGAGGAGATCGTCGACCGGCTGAGACGTCATTGGAACCTGCAACTCAATATCGATCGCACCACGAATCTCGACGACGACGGAACGGACCTCGGCCGGACCTATTGGCGCGGGCTCATCCGGTGTATCGAGGACGAGGACGGGCCGGAGCTCTTCGCGGAGGTGGTGCTGATCGCGCTGTCGCTCGACGAGGCCGTGTCGATCGCCGGGGAAGCCACGATGAAGGACGCAGGGCGCGGGCGAGGCGTGTTCCAGGTCGAGCCGCTCAGCTTCGATCGCTTGACGCCCGAGGGGTGTGCCGAGGTGCTCGGTGAAGACCCCCCTCGCTCCGGCGCAGAGTCGAAGGTGCTGCGCCTACGCTGGCTCGGTCAGGATGAGCCGTCGTCGGCATCCTGAGGGCGTGTGTAGACCATCAACAGGCGGCGACCGCCATCTTCATACTGAACGGTTGTCATGTAGGCGCGCATGAGCATCACACCGCGGCCGTGTGGCCGCTCGATGAACTCGGGTGCCGTGGGGTCGGGGAGCGAGTCGGGGTCGAAGCCCGGGCCCTCGTCCTGGACCGAGAGGCGGATGCGTTTTTCGTCGACCGACCAGTCCATGCGGACGACTTTGGAGGGGTCGTCGCGGTGGCCGTGCTTGATGGCGTTCGCGAGCGCCTCCTCGATGGCTAAGCGCACCGCAAACTGCGAAGCCTCGGGGTACTCGCGTCGGCGGGCTGCATCGAGCACAGGCGCCTGTGCTGCTGGGATGCCCGCTCGGTCGCTGAGCGTCACCGTGCCGCTTTGCATCGCATCGGCTCCAACACCCATCGTTGTGAGCTTACGCGAGACTGGCGAACGCCGCGTCGTCGCTCTCGTGGATCTCGAAGAGCGTATCGAGCTTGGTGATCGCGAAGACTTCCATGATCTGAGGATCGATCTCGGCGAGCCGCAGCTGACCGGATCGAGCCCGGACCTTGTTATGCACCGTGATCAGCGTGCCAAGGGCTGCGGACGACAGATGCTCGACGTTGCGGAAGTTGAGAACGATTCTCGGCTGCTCCCGGTCGGCAACGATCGAGAGCAGCTCATCACCGATGCGCTGGATGTTGCTCTCCTCGAGAATGTTGCGATCGATGAACTCCACACGGACAGCGCCGCTCTGCTCATCAATACGCAGCCTCGAATCTCCTTCGCTCATGATGCGTCCGCTCCCGTGTCATGGCACCGCCCGTCCGGGCGGCAGATGTGGGAACGATAGCCGAATCTGTCGGTTGGGTCCCGCACAGGCGTGGTGCTCACTCGAGGAGGCTGGCTTCGAACTGGTCCATCAACCCTGGGAAGTTCTTTTCTTCCTGCTCGGTCGTGATCAGGACGGTTGGCTTGATCAGCAGGATGATGGTCGTTTCTTCGCTCGCTGAGGCGCGGTTGGAGAACAGTCGGTTGAGCACCGGGATCTTGCTGAGTACCGGCACGCCCGACTCGACTTCGACCTCCGAGGCCACCCGCTGCCCACCCATGAGCACGGTGCCGCCATCGGGCACGATGACCGCGGTACGAATCTGCGTGCGCGTCTGCGTCGGCAGCTGGAACTCACCGGTGAACACCGAGGCGTCTCCGCCGACCGTGCCACCGCCGCCCGCTGCACCACTGAACACACCCGACGACTCGAATGTGGGGGGGGCCGCGACGCCGAAGGCCACCGTGAGGTTGACGTACCGACGATCGGCCGATGCCACGCCGCGCAGCAGGAGCGAGAAGCCGGTGTTGACCGTGCCGACCTGCGGCTGGAACGCACCAGCGCTCGCACCGGTCACCGGCGTCAGGCCGGACACGAAGGTCTCCTCGGTTACGGTCGCGATCCACGCCGAACGGCCGTTGACGAACGTCAGCCTGGGTGCCTGAAGGACGATCGTCCGCTCGTCCTGCTGCGTCGCCTCGAGCAGGAAGTCGACCTGGATGTCATCAAGGAAGGTGCCGCCTACCGCCAGCGCGGGGCTGAAGTTCACGTCGTTGAAGAGTGTGTTCGCGAAGCCCGAAAGGCCACTCAGCCGCCCGAGCGCGTTGCCGGCCGATCCTTGCTCCACCGGGATGACACTGAACCCGTCCGGTGCGACGACCGAGTACGTGATCGTGTCATCGAAGAGGAACTGGCCGGGGTTGTCCGGGTCCGGCACGTAGCCTGCCACGCTGCCCGTCACGGGCAGAGCGCCGGGGCCGCCGGTCGTCACGCCGAGCGCATCGGTGATGTTCGAGGGCAAGAAGTCGGTCTCGCCGCCTGTGAAATCTCCGACGCCTGCGAAGTCGGTGACCTGTTGGATCGCCGAGTCAACCTGGTTGTTGTCGGTGTTGAGGAAGATATCGAGGTCGAAGCCGATGGCCTCGAGGAAGTTCGAGTTGACCTGCAGGAAGCGGGCCTCCACGGAGATCTGCACGCTCCGCACCTCGCGGAGCAAGTCGAGCAGCCGCTGCACCTCGCGGTGGTTCCGGCTGGTCGTGCGGATCAGCAGCGTGGTGATGTTGAAGATCGTGATGTTGCCGGATCGGCCGGGGAGGCCCGAGCCGAGCGGGGCCGCCCAGTCGTCGTCGGTACCGACATTGGCAACGATGATGTCGACGAGTTCCTCGGTGTCCTCGATGTCTCGCTCGAAGAACTCTTCATCGTCGTCGTCGCCGCCGCCACCGCCGCCGCCGCCGAAGATATTGCCACCTCCGCCGCCACCGGCGCCGCCGCCTCCACCTTGGGTTTCAACATCAACTTCCGGGGCATCGACGAAGTCCGGCGGATCGTAGATGAGATCGTCAACGTCGTAGACAACGAGGAAGGTGCGGCGCTTGAGCAGGCTCTCGGGGCCGATGACAACCACGCCGTCCTGCACCGCGTACGACGCGATATCCTGGAAACCGTCGGTATCAAACACGCCGGTCGCACGGGCGAGCACACGCTCGAGCACCACGCTGACGGGTTTCTCGCCGAGGTCCAGATCGATCGGGGTGTCGCGCGTCACGCCTAGCTGGCTCTCGAGCGCGTCCCAGTCCACATCGATATCAAGACCGGTGAGCTGGCGGACCGCCGCGATGACATCCTCGAGCGGGTTGCCCTGGAACGTGGCCGGGATCGGGCGATCGGGGTTCTCGAGCTGAGCGATCGTCCGCCGATCAACCTCGCTCTCGGTGAACGACTGCCGACCGAATCGCTCGAGTGTGATCTGCGGCCACGTCTCGGGGTACTCGATGAGCGACTGGGTGAGCACGTACCGCTGGGGGAACTCGATGCTGAACTCCAGGTCGTGCGAGATGCGCCGCTCGCGTGCCACCTCGCGCTGGGTACGCAGGATCACTTGCTCTTGGAGTACGTCGCGTGCAAGCAAAGCGGCCGGGTTGTTCGGATCGATGAAGAGGAGTTCTTCGGTCGCGCGGAGGGCCTCCTCGTACCGCAGCTCCTGCTGGAGCGAGCGAATCTGCACGTAGTACTCGTCGATCTGGCGGATGAGCTCGGCTTCACGCTGCGCGGCCTCACGCTCCTGCTCGACAGCGATCGACTCGGCAATCGACTCTTGCACCTGTTCAGCGATCAGGATCGCGGCCTCATCGATCCGCGTCCGCTGGGCATCGATCAGTTCCTGCGTCGCCTCGTACTCGCCCTCGGCGAGCAGGTCGAGACTCAACGCCCGCCGCCACCGAAGCGATGCACGACGGTTCAGATCCAACGCCGTATCGGTGTCCTGGGCCTCGAGCGCCGCCTCGGCCTGATCGATCAGGTTCTGCGTTTCCAGCTCGGCCTGCTGCTTCAGCACCTGGCGCTCGTTGAGCACCTCGATGGTCGAGTCCTCGACAGCGGCACCGATCGCGATCTCCGCCTCGCGAAGCCGCTGATCCGCGAGCGTGAGCTGATCGATCGGGAGATCGCGGCGGTAGATCGTCGTGACCTCGGTGTACAGTCGGATCGCTTCGGCGAACTCGCCGCGCTCGAAGGCAATGTTCGCCTCGTTGAAGAGCCGCTCGGCCTCTAGCCGACGGGCATCATTGAACGGGTCGCTCTGCGGCTCGGGCGCGGGCGCTTGCTCGGCCGGCTCACTCCCCCCGTTCTGAGCTGCACCCGCCTGCGCCACAGCCGACGCGATGGGTTGCCCCGCCCCCGCTGCACGGAGCACACCGAGCGGCACATACTCGGACTGGAAGGCGGCGCCGTGCTCCTTCTCAAGTGTCACGATCCGCGCGGTGTACTCGTCGACGGTCGCCTCTTGGGCGCTCGTCAGGCGGACGCCGGTCCGCTGCACGCTGTCGAGGCCAGCCTTCACCGCTGGATAGTTCCCGCGGTCGTAGTCGGTCACGACCTGCGCGAGGGCCGGTGCGATTGTGCCGCGGAGCTCGTCGCGCATCACCGCGGCCCGGTCGAGCAGGTCCGAAGCCGCGATGAGCTGCTCGGGTGTGGCTTCACGCAGACGGCGGACGGTCGTGGCATGCTTCTCGGCAAGCCGAAGGTCGCCCTGCTCCAGGGCGAGCGTCGCTCGCTGGAGCGCCACCTCGCCGCGTGAGGCGCCGCTCGTGCGTCGGGTGGCCTCGGTGAGCAGATCGGCGAAGCGGTCTCTGTCGGCCTCGGGGACGCCCGCCCGGCGCGCATCCATCAGCAACTGCCGGGCAGCCACAAACTTGCCATCGTCGAGCAGCGTCGCAGCCTGCTCAACCGCGGACGACTCGGCCGGTACACACGGGGCCGGCAGTACGGCGGCGAGCATCAGCAGGGCGAGGATCGGCCAGCGGGCGATCTGTGACATCGTCGTCTCCGTGGCGCCCGACGGTCGTCCGGGCGATGGGTCTGTGGTCGAAGCGCACTCCCCCGCACCGGGGTTGAGGCGGTGATCAAGAAGTGAGCACTTACTCTACTGACCATCTGCGCCGCACCGCAACCGATAGATCCGCGGTCTGAAGGCCGAAATTGGCGCTGGAGCGATGGGTCCAGTCCGCACACCACGTAGGCTGCGTATGTGCCCCCAACCCTGTTCTCCGACCCCGTTTCCGAGCGTGTCGGGTACGCCTCGGTCGTGCCCGAGCGGAGCCTGGATGCTCCGGATGGCCTCACGTACGCCATCCCCAGAGCACTCGACGGCCTGCGCGTGGGCGAACGCGTCACCGTGCCGCTCGGCCGGGGTGATCGCCGTACCGCGGGTGTCGTGATCGAGGTCAAGCCGGAGCCCCCGCACGGTGTTCCGTCTGACCGAATCAAGTCCGTCGTCGATCGCACCGGGGTGGCCCTGCCCGCCTCGCTCGTCGAGCTCGCGCGATGGACCGCGTCGTACTACTGCTGCCCGCTCGGGATGACGATCGCCTCGATGCTGCCCGCCGCCGTGAAGTCGCGTGTGGGGCAGGCCCGGCGGGTCGTGCTCGAGCGGACCGGCGCCGAGCCTGTTGGTCAACTCCCGCCCGCGACCGCATCGGCGTGGGACGCGGTGCAGCAACTGCCCGGTACGCGTTTTCCTGCGGAAGCCAAGCCACTCGCAGCGGCGCTCGGGCTGCGATCCGTGGCGCCGCTCAACAGGCTCGTGAAGAGTGGCCTGCTGCGCGAGCGAGTGGTCGATGTCGTGCGCACACGCACCGACGCTCAGATGACCGGGTCGGAGGTCGATCCGCGGCCGACCCCGACGCCGGATCAATCTCAGGCGATCGAGACGATCACCGCCGCACTCGGCACGGCTCGCTCGTTCCTGGTGTTCGGCGTGACCGGCTCGGGCAAGACGGAGGTGTACCTGACCGTGATCGAGCGTGCGATCGCGCGCGGCGCCTGCGCGATCGTCCTCGTGCCGGAGATCGCGCTCACGCCCCAGACGGTGTCGCGGTTCGCAGCTCGCTTCCCGCCGAGCGCGGACGGATCGAGCCCGCTCGCGGTGCTGCACTCTGGGATCACCGCGTCACACCGGCACGACGCGTGGCGACGTGTGGCAGCGGGGGAGGCGCGCATCGTTGTCGGGGCGCGATCGGCCATCTTCGCCCCGTTCTCGGCCGACGCTCGTCTCCCCGCTCCGCTCGGGGTCATCGTTGTCGATGAGGAGCACGACGGCTCGTACAAACAGGACCAAGCCCCGCGGTACCACGCACGCGACGTGGCGCTCAAACGCGCCGCGCTCGAGCGCTGCCCGGTCGTGCTCGGTTCGGCGACCCCATCCCTTGAGTCCTGGCGGCACGCGATCGAGCCGGGCGGTCGGCACACGCTGATCGAGTTGCCGGCGCGTGTCGCGGGCGGCCGCATGCCGCCGATCCGCATCGTCGACCGCGTGGCCGAGGAGCGGCAGGCGCGACAGGCGGGTTCGGCCCGGCCTGGGGAGATCGGGCCGACGCTCGACGCGGCACTTGCCGAGACGTTGAGCGCGGGCGAACAGGCGATCCTGTTGCTCAACCGCCGCGGGTACGCCTCGCACATCCACTGTGCGCGCGGGTGCGGGTATCGAGCGCGGTGCGCGCACTGCGATGTCGCCCTCGTGCTGCACCGCGGGCGGAGCGGCCCGGGCGGTGTGCCGCCGGTGATGCGGTGCCACCACTGCCTCGCCGAGACGCGTCCACCAAGCGTGTGCCCGGACTGCGGCGGTGCGCTCGTGCGGTTGAGCGCAGGCACGCAGCAGGTGGAGGATCAGCTCGCCGAGCGTTTCCCCGCGCTCGAGCCGGGACGCACGCTGCTCCGTCTCGATGCCGACACCATGCGGCGTGCGCCGGACTACTTCGCAGCGCTCGAGCGTTTCCGTCGCGGCGAGGCGCGCGTTCTGCTTGGCACGCAGATGCTCGCGAAGGGGCTCGATTTCCCCGACGTCACGCTGATCGGCGTGATCAACGCCGACACCGCGTTGCACGTGCCCGACTTCCGCGCGGGCGAGCGGACTTTTCAGCTCATCGCTCAGGTGGCAGGTCGGGCCGGGCGCTCCGCCCGCTCGGCCGAGCGATCGCGCGTGATCGTGCAGAGCTTCGATCCATCGCACCCGGCGCTGCTCGCCGCGGCGCGGCTCGATGCTCGTGGCTTCGCCGAGGCCGAGCTCGAGTCACGCACCCGATTCCGGCTCCCCCCGTGCGGGCGGCTCGCGCGTGTGGTCTTCCGGGACCCACACCCGACGCAGGCTGAGGACGCCGCGAACGGTCTGGCCGCGGCGCTGGCGTCGTGTGAGCCGATCGCTGGTCTGCACGTGCGCGGCCCGATGCCGTGCCCTGTGTCCCGCATCGCGGATCACTTCCGCGTCGAGGTCCAGCTCTCTTCAGCGACCCCCGGGCCGATTCAGACCGCCTTGGCGCGACTCCGTGAGCAGGGCCACCTCAAGCTTGGGGCGCGATGCACCGTCGACGTCGATCCAATTACCCTGGCATGAATGGGGCCGATGGACCACATATTTTTCCTGAAAACCCTATCAAAATCCTATCGCATGAAGCCTTCGATGTCTTGCATATGAATCTTCGTTGAAGTGATGGGATATAAATGCGGGCTTGCCCCCGCGGACGGGCGGCCTAGTGCAACGGACTGCGAGCGATCTGCTGGGTGCTTCGCCCGCGTGAGCCCGCGAGAGAGAACAGGAAAGCCATCCAATGACAACAGCGGCAACGAGCGGGACCATGAGCGTGGCGTATGCGGCGCTGCAGGATCATCTGCATCAACTCGCGGTGGTCGACTCCATCTCATCTCTCACAGGGTGGGATCAAGAAACCTACATGCCCAAGGCCGGCTCGCCGCTCCGGGCCGAGCAGCGCCGGTATCTCTCCAAGCTGTCGCACGAGCGGGCGAGCGATCCACGTTTGGGAGAGCTGCTCGAGGCGTGCGAGCGCGATGCCGAGCTGATGGCGGATGCCGAGTCGTCGGCGAATATCCGCGAGGTGCGCCGCGACTACGACCGGGCGGTCAAGCTCCCGGTCGATCTGGTGGAGCAGATCGCCGAGTCGTCGTCTCTCGGGATGAACGCGTGGCGCGAAGCGCGGGCGACGAGCGACTTCTCGGCGTTCCTCCCGTGGCTGCGGAAGACCGTGGAACTCAATCAGCGGAAGGCGGACTGCCTCACCGGCACGCCAGGCACCGGGCGCTACGACGCGCTGCTCGACACCTTCGAGCCGGGGATGACCGCGGCGCGGGTGCAGGAGCTCTTTGCGCCGCTGCGTACCTTCACGGTCGACCAGCTCGAGCGCATCCGTTCGCTCGGAGTGATCGACACCTCGCTCCTCAGCGCAGAGTCCCCGCTCGACGCGCAGCGGGCGTTGTGCTCGTGGGTGATGGATCGGGTGGGCTTCGATTTCATGGCTGGCCGGTTCGACGAAACCACCCACCCGTTCTGCTCGGGCTTCGGTCCCGGTGATACCCGGCTGACCAACCGTTACCGGGCCGATGGGTGGGCCGACTCGCTCACCTGCGCCCTGCACGAGGGTGGGCACGGGCTTTACGAGCAGGGGCTGCCCAAGGGAGACAAGTGGGGCCTGCCCTCAGCTGAGGCGATCAGCCTGGGGATCCATGAGAGCCAGAGCCGGCTCTGGGAGAATCAGGTCGGCCGCTCGCGCGCCTTCATCACGTGGCTCAAGCCCAGGCTCGATGAGATGCTCGGCGGCGCGGTCGCGGCAGCGAGCGTCGACGAGCTCACCCGCGTCATGAACGTCGCCGAACCCGGTTTCATACGCGTCGAGAGCGACGAGCTCACGTACAACCTGCACATCATGCTCCGCTTCGACTTTGAGCGGGCGATGATCGAGGGTGAGCTCGACCCCGCGGATCTGCCCGGCGAGTGGAACGCGCGGATGAAGGTCGACCTCGGCCTCGATGTCCCCGACGACCGCCGGGGGTGCTTGCAGGATGTGCACTGGTCGATGATGGCGATGGGCTACTTTCCTACGTACACGCTCGGCAACATGTACGCCGCGACGTGGTGGGATCAGATCGGCCGCGACCTGCCCGAGCGAGATGCGCAGCTCGAGCGCGGCGAGTTCGCCCCGGTGCTCGCGTGGACGCGCGACAACATCCACCAGTACGGCCGGCAGTTCGGCGCCGAGCAGCTCTGCGAGCGCATCACGGGCTCGCCGCTCAGCCCCGAGCCGCTCATGGCCTACTTGCGCGAGAAGATCGACCGCGTGTACGGCGAGTAATCGCGGCGCTGTAGTGTGCCGCGATGGCCGGTCACGCCGACCAGCGCGAGGATCTCTTCGGACTCTCGGTCTCGAGAGCGGCCGAGTCGTCGACCTCATTGGGTGCCGGTCCGTCGAGAGGTCAGCCCATCAGTGTTGTGGATATCGCCCGCGGTGTGGCCGCGGGTGATCGTGCGATGCTCGGGCGGGCGATCACGCTGGTCGAGTCGAGCAGTACCAAGCACCGTGCGCGCGCCGCCGAGTTGCTCCGGCTCGTGCTCGCCGAGACAGCCGCCCGTCCGCCGGCGATCCGTGTCGGCGTGACCGGTGTGCCCGGCGTCGGGAAGAGCACGTTCATCGATCGGCTCGGGTCGGATCTGACGCGTGCGGGCCGCCGCGTGGCGGTGCTCGCGGTCGACCCGTCGTCGACGGTCACCGGGGGCTCGATCCTCGGCGACAAGACGCGGATGGCGCAGCTGAGCGTCGACGACCGTGCCTTCATCCGCCCGAGCCCATCCGCCGGCACGCTCGGCGGTGTGGCCTCGAAGACGCGAGAGAGCATGATCCTGTGCGAGGCCGCGGGGTACGACGTGGTGCTCGTGGAGACGGTCGGCGTGGGGCAGTCGGAAACGACGGTCGCGGAGATGACCGATTTTTTCCTCGCACTCATGCTTCCCGGCGCGGGTGACGAGCTCCAAGGCATCAAGCGTGGCATCCTCGAGCTCGCCGATCTTATTGCCGTCAACAAGGCGGACGGCGACAACGTGGCGCGGGCCAAGCGTGCTGCAGCGGAGTACCGCTCGGCGATCCGGTGCATGCGCTCTCGTGACGATGGGTGGGAGGTGACGGTGCTGACGTGCTCGGCGACGACGGGTGATGGCATCGTTGAGTTATGGGCGAGGGTCGAGGGCCGCGTGCGCGCGCTCGCGGAGACCGGGTCGCTCACAGAGCGCCGAGCAACGCAATCCCTGCGCTGGATGCGGGCGATGGTCGAAGAGCGGGTGCGGGAGATGGTGTGGGGGGATGACGCGGTGTCGGCGTCCCTCGCTGCGATCGAAGCCGAGGTCTCCGGTGGCTTACTCGCCCCAACAGTCGGCGCCGAGCGAATGATCGACGCGATCACCAACGCGTGGTCAGCACGCTCCTCAGTGAGCCGGCCCGTCCCGGGTCAGAACTCTTGATGTCATCGGGCGTGTTCGAGCGACGTGTCGCGTGTCCGCGCCGATGCGGCCTGGCTCACAGGTTTAAGACGCGTTGCGATTCAAGAGCTTCCACGCCAGTGGAAGAAGCGTCGCACCGACCCCCGCCTTGACGATCTCCACCGGTACCCAGATCGCAAAGCCGCCCCACGCGGCGTACTGGAGGGTGATCGGCGAGCCACTCGGCAGCACGCGGTCGGTCAGCACGGCGAGCCCGGCGATCCAGATCGCGCCGAGCGCGAGCACCAGCAGCGCCGAGACGAGCATCGCGACGAACGTCCGCCCGTACGAGCGATCGAACCCACGGTGCGCGAGCGTGCCCGCGATGAACGCAGCGGGCAGGTACGCAATGATGTACCCAACCGTGAGCACCGGGTGCGCGACCGTGAACACGCCCACGCCGGCGAGCCCCGCGACGATGTACACACCAACCGCTGCCACGCCACGCCACGGACCCAGCGCGAAGCCAAGCACCATCACCGCGAGTGTCTGCAGCGTGAACGGGATGCCCCACGGCGTCGGGATGCGGGCCTGGGCCGCGAGGGCGATCACCAGTGCGCCGCCGGCGATCAGCAACGCGTGATAGGCAACTCGCGCCTCCATCGGGCGCGGGGCGGCGAGGTCGGCGAGGGTGGGCTGGGTAACCGCGGTGGAAGCTTGCATGTCCGTGCGCTCCGTGTGGCGTGTGGCGATGCGAGGGTACCGCGCGCGAACATACACCGTCAGATCGAATGCCTACAACTATGCAAGAATTTTTCCGATTAAACGGGAAATCAACTGCATGGTGGCGGGAAACCCTGTACATTCGGGGGGCGCATCGGGTGTCCGCGGTGAGCCACGGACGCGATGAGGAAAGGGGTTCAGCTGTGGCCGACACCGCTGGGAACGCGATCGTCGACTCGCCGGTGGGCGTGCGGGCGATCAACCACATCGGGATCGCTGTGAAGTCGATCGACGCGCAGCGCCCGTTTTACGAGAAGACGCTCGGCGCGCGGTTCGAGTCGATCGAGGAGGTTGCTGACCAGAAGGTGAAGGTCGGCTTCTTCCTAGTGGGCGAGCCCGGGCACGAGGTCCGGCTTGAGCTGCTCGAACCGACCGCGGACGACTCGCCGATCGCAGTTTTCCTCGAGAAGCGCGGGGAGGGTCTGCACCACGTGGCGTACACCGTCGCGGGGTTGCAGGGTCGGCTTGATGCGCTGAAGGCCGAGGGGGTTCGGCTGATCGACGAGACATCGCGCGACGGTGCGCACCACACCAAGATCGCCTTCATGCACCCCAAGGCGTCTCACGGTGTGCTGACCGAGTTGTGCGAGCCCGGAGGGTGAGCAACGTTGTGCGGGTTTGACCGCTCCCGTACGGTCGCGGCTCGGTTCGAGCGGCACCACGTGAGGCACCATGGCTGAGACATCGACTTCAACCCCACCCGCATCGGCTGGCGCGGACGTTTCGGCGAACGAACAGGCCGGGAGTGTCTCCGGCACGCTCGAGGAGCGGATCGCGTACCTGCGTGCCCAGCGGGCCGAGTTGTACCTCGGCGGCGGGCAGGCACGGCAGGACAAGCACCGCGCCTCGGGCAAGCTCACCGCGCGCGAGCGTCTCAGTGTGCTGCTCGACCCCGAGAGCTTCCAGGAGCGCAACGGCTTCGCGAGGCATCGATGCACGCTGTTCGGCATGGAGAAGAAGGAGCTTGCTGCCGACGGTGTGGTGACCGGCTCCGGGCATGTCGAGGGCCGGCTGGTGCATGTGGCGTCGCAGGACTTCACGGTGGTGGGCGGCGCCGCGGGCGAGATTCACTGCAACAAGATCGTCGCGATGATGCAGGCGAGTCTGAAGACCGGCTCGCCGTTCGTCTTCGTGAATGATTCGGGCGGCGCGCGCATCCAAGAGGGAGTGGATGCGCTCGCCGCGTACGGCCGGGTTTTCTATCAGAATGTGCTGTTGTCGGGGGTCGTGCCGCAGGTTTCGCTGATCTGCGGCCCGTGCGCGGGTGGGGCGGCCTATTCGCCGGCGCTGACCGATTTCATCGTCCAGACGCGTCGCGCGCAGATGTTCATCACCGGTCCATCGGTCATCAAGCAGGTGACCGGCGAGGAGGTGACCGCGGAGCAACTCGGCGGCCCCGAGGCGCACACGCACTACTCCGGCGTGGTGCACTTCGTGGCGGAGGACGATCGCGACGCGGCACGGATCTGCCGCAAGCTGCTCAGCTTCCTGCCCAGCAACAATATGAGCGAGCCACCCGAGTTCGAGGTCGACCGCACGGTCGAGTTCGATGAGTCGATCGGGCACATCCTGCCCGACAACCCGCGTGCGGGGTACGACGTGCGAGACATCGTCCGCAAGGTGGTGGACCACGCCGACTATCTGGAGATCCAGGAGCACTTCGCGCCGAACATCACGATCGGTTTCGCGCGCGTGCTCGGGCGGACCGTCGGCATCGTGGCGAACAACCCGCTGTTCAAGGCGGGTGTGCTCGATATCGATAGTTCGGACAAGGCGTCGCGGTTCGTGCGGTTCTGCAACGCGTTCAACATCCCGATCGTGACGTTCGTCGATGTGCCGGGCTTCATGCCGGGCGTGGAGCAGGAGTACGGCGGGATCATCCGGCACGGGGCGAAGCTGCTGTTCGCGTTCAGTGCAGCGACTGTGCCCTAGGTCAGCGTCATCCTGCGGAAGGCGTACGGTGGCGCCTACGTCGCGATGAGTTCGAAGGACCTCGGCACCGACGCGTGCGCCGCGTGGCCGACGGCGGAGGTCGCGGTGATGGGCGCTGAGGGCGCCGTCGAGGTGATCTTCCGGAAGGAGCTGAAGGAGGCGGAGGATCGCGCCGCGAAGAAGGACGAGCTGGTCGCGCTCTACAAGAGCACGTTCAGCACGCCGTATGTGGCGGGCGGCCGCCAGATGGTCGACGACATCATCGAGCCCGCGGAGACACGGAACTACGTCGCGGTGAGTCTGGAGACCCTGCGCAGCAAGCGTGACCTGCGCCCGGAGAAGAAGCATGGCCTCATGCCGCTCTGAGTCTTGTCTGGCAGTGGCGGAGGCATCCTGCCTCCGTGGCGGAACGGCTCGGCGTTCGCGGAGGCAGCATGCTTCTGCCACCGATCGTGGGGTCTATCAATGCTGACGGTTGCGCAATCGAACACAGATCTCGGCGCCGGCGTGGCGTTGATGGTCGTCGGGATGGTCGTTGTCTTCGGGGCGCTGGTGCTCATCGGGCTCATCGTGATGGGCGTGCGCCGCGTGCTCGACCGCCCCGTGCATACACCGACGCCGCAAGCGAGCCCGCGTGACCCGATGCCCGCGGGCATCTCGCCCGAGCGGATCGCGGTGATCGCTGCTGCAGCGACCGCTGCGGTCGGCAAGCCCGTGCGTGTGCACCGCGTGGTCATGCTTGGCGAGCAGGGCGGCTCGGCGTGGGCCCGCGGCGGGCGTCGCACGATCATGGGATCTCACCGGCCGTTCCGGCCGGGGCCGAGGTAGGTCAGAGGTTAGAGGTGCCCATTCGAGGGCGAAGAGGAGCTCGCACGATGCGACTGCGGATCACGGTGGAAGGAACAACCTACGACGTGGAGGTCGAGGTGCTCGACCAGGGCGGCGCGGGCGCTACACCGAGCGTGCCGGCGGCCGGTCCCCCAGCGGCCACGCCGAGCGCCGGCGCGCCGCCGCCACCTCGTCCCGCGGGGGGGCCTCCCCCCGGCGCCGCCGCTCCTGTCGGCAGTGGTTCGGACAAGGAGGTGCGCTCCCCCATCGCGGGCAACGTGCTGAGCGTGAGCGTCAAGGCGGGTGATGCGGTTGCGGTCAACGATGTGCTCATGGTGCTCGAGGCGATGAAGATGGAGAGCAACGTGGCCTCGCCCGTGGCGGGCACGGTCAAGAGCGTCGAGGTGAAGGCGGCCGACAGCGTGCAGGCCGGTCAGGTGCTGGTGACGTTCGAGTAGGAACACGGCAATCGGTGGCGGAGGCCACCAGCCGCCGCGATCAAGGCCCATGCGTTCACGGAGGCAGGATGCCTCCGCCACCGACTGAAAGACTGATCTGAATCATGGACCAGATCCTCGAGACATTCGGCAGCTACCTGCGGGACACCGGCTTCGGGCAGTTCCACTGGACGAACGGCGTGATGCTCCTCGTCGGGCTGCTGTTCATTTTTCTGGCGGTGCGGAAGGGTTTCGAGCCGTTGCTGCTGGTGCCGATCGGGTTCGGGATCCTGATCGGCAATATCCCGTACGACGCGAGCAAGTTGCCGCTGAGCGTGTACGACGGGCCGGTGAGCGAGGAGGATCTGGCGTATTACGAGGTGAGCATCGCCGCCTCTGTGTCATCGGACACCCCGATTTCGTCCTACGACGAGCTGCATGCGTTCATACACATGGCTCCGGAGGGCATGATCCTCGAGCTCGATGACATCACACCGATCGAGTCGAGTTCGGAGGCGTTCCGCCTGCTCGATCGCGGCAGAGCAATCGTCGTCAATAAGCACGCACACTTCTCGCTGCCCGGTGTTGGGAAAGACCCCGACTCTGCTCCCTTCATCATGAACATCGGTCAGGGGCGATTCGTCGTCGCGTCCGAGTACACCATCGAAAACGGCAAGCCCGCTCAGCTTTGGTCGCTCGAGAAGCAGAACCCGCACAATGCCTCGGTCTTCTGGTGGCTCTTCGCCGGCGTCGGTCTCGCGGGCTTCTACCCGCCGTTGATCTTCCTCGGTATCGGCGCGCTGACCGACTTCGGCCCGATGCTCGCGAACCCCAAGACGCTGCTGCTCGGGGCCGCGGCGCAGTTCGGCATCTTCGGCTCGCTGCTCGGGGCGTTGTTCCTTGGCTTCACACTGCCCGAGGCGGCCTCCATCGGCATCATCGGTGGGGCCGACGGACCCACCGCGATCTTCACCTGCTCGCAGCTCGCGCCCGATCTGCTCGGCGCTGTCGCGCTCGCGGCCTACGCGTACATGGCGCTTGTGCCGATCATTCAGCCGCCCATCATCAAGCTGCTCACCTCCAGGGAGGAGCGGCTGATCCGGATGGAGCAGGCTCGCCCGGTTTCCAAGAGTGTCAAGATCGTCTTCCCGGTCATCGGCTTCCTGCTGACCGCGTTCATCGCGCCGGGCGGTCTCCCGCTGCTCGGCATGCTGTTCTTCGGCAACCTGCTCCGCGAGAGCATGGTGACGGACCGGCTCGCCAAGACCGCGCAGAGCACCTTCATCGACATCGTCACGATCCTGCTTGGCGTGACCGTCGGGGCGAAGACCGCAGCCGCGAACTTCCTGACGGTGCAGACGATCTACATTTTCTTGCTGGGCGTGGTTGCATTCATGATCGCGACAGCGACCGGTGTCCTTTTCGGCAAGGCGATGAACTGGCACGCGAAAGTGAGCGGCGCGTCGCCGGTGAACCCGATGATCGGGGCCGCGGGCGTGTCGGCGGTGCCCATGGCCGCGCGGGTGGTCCACAAGCTCGGGCAAGAGGAGGACCCGCAGAACTTCCTGCTCATGCACGCGATGGGTCCCAATGTCGCGGGTGTGATCGGCTCAGCGGTCGCTGCGGGCGTGCTACTCTCGAAACTCTCGGGGAGTGGGTGACGCGGGTATGACGCCACCGACCGCCACCACCGCGGCGAGCGCACGACGCGTCCACCTCGAGCGGACGACGTCGACCATGGACGATGCGCGGCGGCTGGTGGAGGCGGGCGAGCCGGTGCCGCTCGTGGTCACCGCCGATGAGCAGCAGCGCGCGCGCGGGCGGCTCGGGCGCATGTGGTCGGCACCGCCCGGCGGGGTGTGGCTGACCTACGCGATGCGCGTCGACCGCCGCACCGCAGCATCGCTCACGCCGCGGGTCGCAGTGGGGGTGTGCGAGGTTACCGAGCGTGTCGCAGGGCTGACGCCGGGTGAGCTGGCGGTCAAGTGGCCGAACGATGTGCTGCTGAATGATCGCAAGCTGGTGGGGATTCTGTGCGAGCTGGTCGGTGGCGCGGGGGGCACGGCGGTGATGCTGATCGGCATCGGCGTGAATACGGATGTCTCGGTTGAGGAGGACCTGCCACCTGAGGTGCGCGATCGGGCGATCTCGCTCCGTGACGCAACAGGGCGGGCGCCGAATGTCGAAGTGCTCACCGAGCGCATCATCGCGATGCTCGACGCGCTCGGTGCCGCAGCCGAGGGTGACACCCTTGGCGCTCACCGGGCCCTCGAGTCGCGGTTGGCGTGGCGCGGGGAGCTGGTGCGCGTCCGCATCGCGGGCCGAGCCGGTGCGGAGGGGCGGATCGATCGAGTGGATGAATACTCGCGGCTCGTGGTGCGTACCGCCGCCGGCGAGCCCGTGATCATCGAGTCCGGTGAGATCGAACGAATCGAGCGAGTGAACGACGCGAACGAACCGAGAGACGACGAGATCAACAGGAGCGTGTGACATGCCCAGGCACAACTTCCCAGTTCTGAGCGCCGAAGAAGCCGCGGATCTGATCCCCAACGACGCGTTCATTGGATTCAGCGCGTTCACACCAGCGGGCGCCGCGAAGGCCGTGCCCGCAGCCCTCGCCGAGCGGGCCGAGCGGATGCACGCCGCCGGCGAGCCGATGCGGATCCGCCTGATCGCGGGCGCCTCGACCGGGCCCGACATCGATGAGCGGCTCGCGCAGGCCGAAGCGATCGCGTGGCGGGCGCCTTACCAGTCGTCGAAGACGTTGCGGTCGCAGATCAACGAGCAGCGGACCCAGTTCGTGGAGATGCACCTCTCGCACGTGGGCCAAATGATGCACTTCGGCTTCTTGCCGCCGCCCGATATCGCCGTCGTGGAAGCCGTGGATGTGACCACCGATGGCCGGGTGTTCCTGAGCACCTCGTCGGGCGCCTCGCCCAGCATGCTGCGTCACGCCAGCAAGGTGATCGTCGAGGTCAACCGCCAGCACAGCAAGCGGCTGGCCGAGATGCACGATGTGGTGGTGCTGCCCGTGCCGCCGCACCGCTCGCCGATCCCGGTGGCCCATGCGTTGAGCAAGATCGGCACCCCCTTCGTACCGATCGATCCGAACAAGATCCTCGGCGTGGTCGAGACCGAGGCGCCTGATGGCGTGCCCCCCGCGCGCGAGCCGGACGATCTGAGCCGGTCCATCGCCGGGCACATCGTGGACTTCCTGCTGGCCGAGTTGCGAGCGGGGCGCATCCCGCCCGATTTCTTGCCTCTTCAGGCGGGCGTGGGCAACGTGGCGAACGCGGTGATGTCGGGCCTGGGCGAGGCGGCCGAGGTGCCGCCCTTCACGATGTACACCGAGGTATTCCAGGACAGCCAGCTCGATCTGATGCGCTCCGGCAAGCTCACCGGCGCCTCGACCAGCGCTCTGACACTCTCGGACGCCAACATGAAGTCGGTCTACGACGACATGGATTTCTTTGCCCCGCGACTGGTCATCCGCCCCACGGAGATCTCCAACAACCCCGGCGTGATCCGCCGCCTCGGCGTCATCGCGATCAACACCGTGCTCGAGATGGATATCTACGGGTGCGCCAACTCGACGCACGTCTGCGGCACGCAGTTGATGAACGGCATCGGCGGGTCGGGCGATTTCGTCCGCAACGCCTATCTCTCGATCCTCGTCGCGCCTTCGATCGCCAAGAACGGCGCGATCTCAGCGGTTGTGCCGATGTGCTCCCACGTCGATCACAACGAGCACTCGGTGCAGGTGCTCGTGACCGAGCACGGGCTGGCGGATCTCCGCGGCCTCGGCCCGGTCGAGCGGTCGGACGCGATCATCGACAAGTGTGCCCACCCGAGCTACCGCCCGTACCTTCACCAGTACGTCGAGCAGGCGCGGATGGGCCACATCCGCCATGATCTGCAACGGGTGTTCGAGCTGCACAACAACTTCCTCGAGCACGGCTCGATGCTGCCGGGCGTCGAGGTCGGGGCGACATCGGCCTGAGCGGCTCAGTCGCCGCGGTCGAGGGCCACGTCGAGCTCGACCGCCTGCGGGATGAGGCACTCGGTCTCCGTGCAGACCTGGTACCGCAGCACGAGGAGCGGGCGGCCCTGCCACGCCACGTCCGGGTCGCGGCGGACGAACACACGCACGTCGACCTCTCCCTCGTAGACGTTGAGCGTCATGCCGGCCGCGGTGATCTGCGTGGGCTCGGGCGCCTCGACGCGGACGAGCACTCCCTCGCCGTCTTCCACGCGGAGCTCGAGCGGTGTGACGGGCAGATCGTCCGGACCTGGGTCGAAGGCGCTCAGGTGATACCCCTCCGGGATGCTGAGACGGAGCTGCACGCTCTGCTCCTGCTCGGTCAGGGAGACGCGGTCGACGGGCGCGTAGATCTCGATCGTGCCCGGCGCGACGGGCGCCGCGGACGAGTCGGCCGGCGCGGGGGCATCCGCGGTTGGCGCGCCCGAGGATGCTGGGGTTGAGGCCGGCTCGGGCGAGGCGGGGCCGAGACGGTCGGGCAGCTCTGGGTCGATCGCGATCATGCGCAGCAGCGCCCGCGTCGCGTTGATCGAGCCCGCTGGCGAACGGTTGACATCGGCGGACATCGTCGCGAGCACCTGTTCCGCACGATCGAGTGCCTCCGCGTCGGACGCGATCTCCCGCAGGTCCAGGTCGTTGTGCAGCATGACCGATTGGCCCGAGGGGATCGCCCCGTCCGCGGTCGCCATCGTGCGCACGAACAGGTCGGACTGGTTCGCGAGGGTGTCGAAGAGCTCGCCGTTGGGCCCGCCGAACCGCTGCTGGGCGTGATCGCGGAGTTGCTGCGCCGCGTTGATGTACCGCAGGTTGGTCTCGCCGAAGATGGCGCTCGCGCGGTGCAGCGCGAGCAACCCGTGGATGAGAAAGGCGTAGTCCTCGAGGAAGCCGGGTGTCTTGGCCTCACCCGCGCGGTAGACGCGGAGCAGCCCACCATCGCCATCGCCCATCGAGTCGAGGATGAAGTCGGCGGCCCTGGCTGCCGCGTCGAGGTACCGCTGCTCCCGGAGCGCGACCGCGGCGTTCGCGAAGCCGGCGATCATGAGCCCGTTCCACGAGACGATCACCTTGTCGTCGAGCGCCGGCTGCGTCCGGGAGCGCCGATGCTCGAGCAGCGTGCGCTGGATGCGGGCGAGCGTGTCCTGGTACTGCTCGACGGAGAGGCCGAGCTGCTCGGCGAGCCGGTCGTCACGGGCACCAAGCGTCAGCACGATGCGGCGCGGTTCGTCCTGGTGGTGCGGATCCTGAAAGTTCGGGCCCTGCCCGAGAGCAAAGATCGTGCGCGCAAACGCGGCATCATTCGCGCTGAGCACGCCTTCGATCTCACCGGCGTCCCAGACATAGGTCAGACCCTCGCGATCCTCGGCTTCCGCGTCGAGCGCCGAGTGGAAGCCGCCGGCCTCGTCGGTCATCTCGGTCATCACGAAGTCGAGCGTTTCACGCAGGATGCGCTCGTCGAATGGATCGCGAGAGGCCGCGAACATCCGGGCGTAAAAATGCGCGAGCTGCGCCTGGTCGTACAGCATCTTCTCGAAGTGGGGGACCGTCCACGTGTCGTCGGTCGAGTACCGGTGGAATCCGCCGCCGATCTGATCGTACATACCGCCCATCGCCATCCGGTCGGCGGTGAGCCGGAGGGCCCCTGCGATCGCGGACCGCACCGCCGGTTCCTGCACGGTCGGCACCACGTCGAGCAGGAAGTCGAGGAACACGGGCTGGGGGAACTTGGGGGCCTGGCCGAACCCGCCGTGCTCGCGGTCGTGGATCGAAAGAAGGGTCTCGACACCCCGGGCGACATGGATCGTTTCGAGGCGCACGGGCGTCTCGCGAGCCGCGAGATCGACAGCGATGTGCGCCGCGGCGCGGTCCGCCTGCGACAGCAGATCCTCCCGCTGATCGCGCCACGCGGTGGCGATCGTCCGGCCGACCGAGGTGAACGATTGTCGGCCGAAGCGATCGTCGGGCGGGTAGTAGGTGCCCGCGTAGATGGGTTTGAGGCCCGTGTCGTCGTCGGAGCGTGCGCCCGGGGGGGTGAGCCAGACCGACATGGGCCACCCGCCTCCGCCTTGCTGGTAGAGCTGCACCGCGTGCATGTAGATCGCGTCGATGTCGGGGCGCTCCTCGCGGTCGAGCTTGACGTTCACGAAGAGCTCGTTGATGACGTCGGCCGTGGCCTCGTCCTCGAACGACTCCCGTTCCATCACGTGGCACCAATAGCAGGTGGAGTAGCCGACCGAGAGGAAGATCGGCACATCGCGTCGCCGAGCCTCGGCGAACGCCTCCTCGCCCCAGGGGTACCAGTCAACGGGGTTGTTCTGGTGCTGGAGGAGGTAGGGCGAGCTCTCGGTGGCGAGGCGGTTCTGGGCATGGGCGAGCATGATGAGGGCTCCCAGGAGCATGGTGAGGCCGGCAAAGTGTGCGCGGGAGGCGTCGAGAGCTGGCATGGCGGACCCTAGGCGCGGTGACGTCCGCGACGAGCGTTGATGCACGGGACGTGAAGGCCGGGCAGAATAGGGCCATGGCCAAGGGTCGAAACCGACCGGCGTTGTACGAAGTGATCGCCGAGCGTCCGCGCGGTGTGAGCTACCGTGCGCCCGCGGCTCGCCCGCAGACCTACGACGAGCCCGACACGCCCCACGATGAGGACCGCGTGCTCTGGCTCAGCCCCGGGCACGCGCTGCGGATACCCGTTGGCGTGGTGATCGCCGCGGCCGCGGTGGCGATCGGTGTCGCGGTGGCGACCTACGTGATCGGCTTCGGCCGCGGTCGCGAGGATGTCATCCAGGAGTTCGACAGCCTGCGGCAGACCGGCGGGATCGAGATCATCGATCCGTTGGAGTCGGATCAGGACGCCGGAGCCGGGCCCACTCGGCTCCGCACGATCAGGGAGATCTTGGAGGATGCCCCCCTCGCCGAGCCGGAGCCCGCGAGATCGAGCCAGATACCCGGATCGGACACAACGGACACCTCGCCAACAAGCACTACCGGCCCGCGCCTCGTGGTCGTCGATCGGTGGGAGGACGACCCGCGGCAGGTGGGGCTGAACTACTTCGTCCTGGCGTACATCCGGGCGGAGGATGCCGAGCATGCGGCCCGCTTTCTGGTTGAGCAGGGTGTCTCGGCAGCGCGGCTCCCCGCGAACAGCCGCGGCCTCGCCTCGGTCATCGCGCTGCGGGGGTTCGAGCCGGGCACGCTCGGCGAGCCCGAGGCGGTGTCGTTCGAGCGTCAACTCAAGCAGCTCGGCCGGCGCTACAAGGCCGAGGGTGGCGGCGCAACGGATTTCTCCGACGCCTACCCCGAGCGTTTCGACTGATGCCTGATCACGGGTAGTCCTGACGCGTCGGCCGGATCAGCAGCTCACCGATATGAACCCGAGCCGGCTGCGCCGCGACCCACCCGATCGCTTCGGCGACATCGGCGGGCTCAAGCAGCGGGCCGAACTTCTCGTACAGGCCGTCCACCATCGCGTCGGCGTACCCCGCCACATCCTGAAACTCGCTCACCACCACCGCGGGCTCGATCACCGTTACCCGGACGCCGCGGCCGCAGATCTCGCGTCGCAGCGCCTCGACCGCGGCGTGCACCGCGAACTTGGTCGTGCCATAGGCGCCGGAGAACGGTGAGACGTGCCGGCCCACAACCGAGCCCAGCACAATGATGTCGTGTGGGTGGTGCTCCCATGAGCCGCGGGCCTCGATATCGGCCAGCATCCGGTGCGCGGCGGCACGCATCAGCCGCATCGCGCCCAGCAGGTTCACACGGATCATCGACTCCCACTGCGCATCGTCCGAGCCGAGCACGCCGGCGTTGAGCCCGCGACCCGCGTTCACGACCACCAAATCAGCATCCCGTTCGAAGCGATCGCGAGCGGTATCGAGCATCGCGTCGACGGTGGACTGCTCGGCGGCATCGCCGGCGGCGACGGCGCATCGATCACTACCAAGATCGCTCGCGAGCTGTTCGATCCGGGCGGCGCGTCGGGCGTTGAGGACCGTCGGTGCGCCGCTCGCGACGAGGTGTCGGGCGACGGCTTCGCCGATCCCCGCGGAGGCGCCGGAGACGACAGCAACACGTGTAGAAAGGTCGGTGCGTGACATGGCCCGAGAGGGTACCGCTGGCGTGCTCGTTATTGGTCGTTGCCTGATCCGGATGACCAATATCAAGATTGTGATTGCTCCCGGTCTCAGTAGAACGGAGAGTTGAAGTTGCCACCGGAAAGAAATCGTGGACAATTAGAGAAGCTGCTCACGGAGCGGGCAGTGGCCGGTGTGCGCGTGATTTGCGCAGCCGGGACATCAAGACGACCAATCGCCATTTTTGGCGCATCCTCACGCCCATTGGGGAGACGGTGACGACCATGGCTCTCATCCGTTCGACATCCGCCGCTGCTCTGGTGCTCTCGCTCGCCGGGACGGCGTACGGCACATTCGAGTTCACCGGCACCCTGCCCAACGCTGTCGGGCAGTCTGACAGCCTGTCAGCGCCCGCTGGCAGCTCGCCCGGCGTTCCGGTCGACGGCACCACACTCCCCGGCACCTGGGACCTCTGGACGTTCCAGGCCGGCGCCGGCGAACCGATCGTCATCGATGTTCAGTCTTCGGGCGGTGAGGTGGTCGCCAGCCCGAAGATGGCGGTGTTTCTTGGCGATCTGAGCTTTTTCAACGCGCCGCCGGATGGTACCGACGTAGCGGACGCCCGCGGCCAGGGCCGGGCAATCGCGGTCGGGCTTGCGGATCCGAACGAACTCACACTCCTCGATGACGCCACGGTGACGTTCACGGCACCGCGAACCGGCACATACTCGGTACTCGTTGCATCCCAGGAGCTCGATGCGAGCATCGAGTCGTACCCGTATACGATCACATTGAATCCCCCGGTGAGTGTTGGTCCTGACGACCCGGTCGTCACCCAACTACTGACCAACGGTGATTTCGAAACCGGCACCCTCATCGGGTGGACCCTGTTCGAGCAAGATGGCAGCGCGGGCGATCTGTTCGCAACCGATCTCGCGCCCGGCGCAACATTGCCGCTCTCCGGTGACTCGGCCGCTGGTCCCTCAGCCGGTGCGTACTACGCCGCCGTCGATCAGTCGAGCCCCGGCGCGTACGCCCTGACCCAGAGTTTCACGGTGTCGTCGCAAGCAACGGATGTCGCGCTGACCTTCGACTTCTACAACGGCGACACGAGCGGGAGCGCGCCGCAGAATTCGGGTGTTATTGACTTCGATGGTGGTCCTACGCAGTGGGCTCGGATCGACATCCTTGATGAAAACGGCATTGTCCTCGGCACGTTCGGCGACGCGCCCGCGACGTTCACCTACACCAGCTTCGAGGAGGACATCACCTCGCTGGTCGAGGGCGGCGGCACCTTCACGCTTCGGTACGGGCATGTCGACAACGCGGGCTTCTTCCACAGCGCCCTCGACAACGTGGCCATCACGCAGACCATCCAGTTCGTTCCTCCAGTGATCGAGGCGATCAACATCGACTCGTTGGTCAACGTGAACCCGGTCACCGGCACCTTCGCGGTCGGCGAGAGCGAGAACGATCCCGAGTCGTGGGATGTCTACAGCTTCGACGTCGACTCCGGTGACCGCATCCGGTTCTACGTCCGCCCGGAGAGCAGCCTTCTGGTCCCGACCGTTGCGCTCTACGAGGAGGACCTCGGCGACGGCTCGTTCCCGGTGCCCCCGCCCGGCACGACCATCGATTCCATCCCCAACGCGTACCTGGTCTCGACGGGTGACAGTGGTCTGCCGAGCTTGTTCGATGCCGAAGCCACCGATCCGGCCGACACCATCACCCCGTACGAGATCAGCGGCACGTACAGCCTCGTCGTTGCCAACACGACTCCTCTCACGCTCGGCCCTGCGGATTATCAGCTCGGGGTCGAGGTGCTGAGTGATGCCGAGCGGTTTGCGCCGTACTCGGCGGACTTCTCTGGTTCGGCGCCCGGCTTCGTGCTCGTGGAATCGTTCGACGACTTCGCGGACAGCATGAACCCGCACACGTTCGCGCTCTACACCTTCTCGGTGAACAAGGGCGACAACGTGACGATCGACCTGTCGCGGCTCGATTCGCCCTTCGATCCATCGCTGGCGCCATTCGTGGCGGAGGCGGCGATCTACGAAGAAGATCTCGAGGGGCTCTCGCCCTTCGATGGCGACACGGTCACCTACACCGCCGGCCTCTCGCCCGCGGACTCCACCACCACGACGATCCCCGTTGGGGGATCCGTCCAGACGGTGTTCTCGTTCGAGGCAACCAAGACGGGCGTCTGCTCGCTGCTGCTCGCGCCCGATGCCTACTCGAGTAACGGCCCGGTGCAGTTCGTGGTCGATGTCATCATCTCTCAGCCGTCGTTCTACCAGTCGCTCGGGGACACCACGCCTCAGTACAGCCGCGATGACTCGGTCGTGACGGTCATCGAAACCGGATCATTCCAGCCCACCGATACCGTGGACGATCCTGGCACGTGGGATCTGTACACCTTCGAGGCGCTCGAGGGTGGGGAGTACGTGGTGCAGGTGCTCCGCGGCGTGCAGGAGGACGGGCCCGGCATGTTCACCGGCGCCGACGACCCGAGCTTCGCGCCGGCGTTCGCGGTCTACCAGGGCGACTTCTCCGGCCTCGCGGTCGATGCACCCTCGACCTCGCTGTCGGCGGCGCAGGGCCTCGCCCCGGTCGCATCGGGGAACACACCCGTTTCGGTCATCTCCCCGCTCCAGCCGGTGTTCTCCGGGAACCAGGGTCCCTCCGACGTCTTCGTCGCGCCGAGGGCCGGCACCTATTCGATCCTGATCGCTCGCGAGGATTCGACAGCCTCGACCGCGAACTACGCCCTGCTCGTGCAGACCGAGTTCTCACCGCTCTCGGTGTTCGGGCCGACCTTCGACGTGGCCTCGCTGCTCTCAGAAAACTCGGGTGATGGTACCGACGGCTTCGTCCTGAGGCCCGGTCCGCTTTCGTTAGATCTCGGCTCAAGCGTGTCCAACGCCGGCGATATCAACGGGGACGGGATCGACGATGTCCTGGTCGGCGACCGAGACGCCGACAGCTTGACCACCGAGCCAGATGCCGGCGGAGACCCCTATCCATTTGGCGGCGCGGCCTATGTCCTCTTCGGTCGCCCGGTGCTCAACGAGGAGTCCTTCCCGGCCGAGTTGCAGGTTTCGAGTATCTCATCTCCCATCGGCTTCTCGTTCATGGGTGATGCGAGTCAGCAGCGGGTCGGCTGGTCGCTCGACGCCGCGGGCGATGTCAACGGTGACGGCAAGGATGATGTCATCATCGGCGCGCCCGGGGCTGAGTCCGCGAATGGGATCGTCGGGTACGCGGGCGCCGCGTACGTGCTCTACGGCCGCGCCGAGGGCAACGCCTTCCCCGATGTGCTCTCGCCCATCGATGTTGATTCTGCGACCGGCGTGATCATCGAGGGCACCGACCCCGACCAGGCCGCCGGTATCGCTGTTGCTGGTCTCGGTAACTTCAACGGCGACGGCTTCGACGACGTCGCGGTCACCGCGTTCGACGGGTTCTTCGACACATCCGGACAGTCCACATCGTTCCTGCAGAACTTCGTTGTCTTCGGCTCGGACACGCTCGCGGCCTCGTCACCCGTCCAGCTCGCCGGGTTCGATGGGACCGATGGCTTCGCGGTCGACCCGATCGACATCGAGTACGACGTGTCGTTCTCGTACGACTCGAGCACCCTCGCTGCGGGTGACATCAACGGCGACGGGTTCCAAGACCTCGCTATTCAACCCGTCGCGACGGATTTCTACGGCCAGTCCGGGCCCTACTCGGAGCTCGTCGTGCCGATCCTCTTTGGCGATCAGCCGCCCTTCCCCACTCTTGTCGGAGAGGGCTCGCTCAACGGCGAAGATGGCTTCGCGTTCGTCGCGGACGAGGACGACTACGACAGCTCGATCCCGGCGGTCTCCTCGGCGGGTGATTTCAACGGTGACGGCATCGATGATCTGCTCCTCGCGGATGCCAACTCGACCCCGGATGCACCAGCGGGCCGGACCAGCGCGGGTCAGTTGCTCCTCTACTTCGGTGGCAGCATCCCCGACCTCCCCGCTCAGCTTGACCTCGACACTATCCAAGCGCCGACAGCGATCGGATTCCTTGGGGCTGGCTTCTACGACTTTGCCGGCTCCGACATCGCCTCCGCTGGCGATGTCAACGGCGACGGATTCGATGACATCATCATCGGCGCGTACGGGTACGATGGCGAGATCGGGGAGACACGTGTCTACCTCGTGTTCGGTGGGCCGAGCATCATCGATGCCGCCCAGAACGCACCGAACGAGAGTTTCGACCTCGGGCAGCTGCTCCCGGAGAACGGTGGCGATGGCTCGCTCGGCGTGGTGCTGACCGGCTTCCGCGAGGACGATGGCTTCGAGCTCCGCATCGACGGCGTCGGCGATGTCAACAACGATGGGTTCGACGACATCATCGTGGGCAACTACGACCGGACCGGCGGCGGCATCGCCTACGTGATCTTCGGTCGCCCCAGCATCGAGCCGCCGATCCTCCAGGGCGATTTCGTGCTGCCCACGACCATCGATAGCTTCGACCTCGCCAGCTTCATGAGCTACGTCGCGATGGGCCACCCGATCGCGGACATCCCCGGTGCGCACGATGGCAACACCGATGGTCTCACCGACGGCGTGATCAACGCCGACGATGTCATCAAGTACATCGAGCTCATCCTCGGCGATTGATCACGCGCCGCGGGCCGCGGTCGCCTCGATCACGAGCCACGCCGTGTACGCGCCGTACACCGTCAGGAGCGCCAGCCCTTCGAACCGGCTGAGCGTGCGTCCACCCGTCCACGTCATCGGCCAGAGTGCGAGTGACAGCCCGCCCATCACCGCGATGGCGATCCACCCGCCCTCTGCAGGAAGCGGGAGTGGGGCGAGCGCCGCGGTCGCGCCCAGTACGAGCAGCAGGTTGAAAATATTGCTCCCCACGACGTTGCCCACCGCGATGTCGACCTCGCCCTTGCGGATCGCGATCAGGCTCGTGACCAGCTCGGGCAGGCTCGTCGCCACCGCCACCACGGTCAGCCCGACGACCTCCTGCGACACGCCGAGCGAGGTCGCTGTCGCCACCGCCCCGCGCTCGGCGAGCCACCCGCCCACCAGCAGCACCGCAAGCCCGACGATGAACATCGCCCCCGCGGCCACCGGCGAGCCGCCGTCCGAGCCATCGAGCTCGTCCGCCTCGCTCGCGAACTGCTCGGCCAGCGCGCGGTCCTGCCGCGCGATCCGCAGCACGATCACATTGAACACCACGAAACCGAGCAGCAGCACCCCGCCGTCGACCCGCCCCAGCATGCTGCCTGTGTCGTCGAACGGCGCACCGAGCGGCACCGGCAAGAACGCGAGCGCCGCGGTCGCGGCGGTGGCCATCAGCATGAAGGGCATCTCGCGCCGCACCACGCCGGGGTGTACCGCGAGCGGCGCGACGAGCGCCGCCAATCCCAGGATCAGGCCGACGTTCGCGATGTTCGAGCCGATGATGTTGCCGAAGGAGATCCCCGCGTTGCCGTTCAGGGCCGCGATCACGTTGAGCGACAGCTCGGGTGCCGAGGTCCCGAACGCGACCACCGTGAGCCCGATGACGAGCGCCGAGACGCCGAGGAGCTTGGCGAGCCGCACCGCCCCCCGGACGAGCAACTCCCCGCCCCCGATCAGCAGCGCCGCCCCCGCACCGAAGGTGAGCAGATGGAGCACGAGGTCCGACATGGGCCGAGCCTAGCAGACGGGCGCACCCATCGAGGCCACAGTGCGCAAGCCGGGCGGTGGCGGCCCAAAACTCGTCGATCCCTACACGTCAAGCTCCGCTACGGCGCTGTCATCCGCGCCGTGCTCCTCGCGCAGCGGCTCGATCACCTCCTTCAGGAACCGCTCCGTCTGCTCCACCGCGAGCCCGATGTGCCGCTCGGGCACCAACTCCGCGTCGATGTCCACACCCTCGAGCAGCGGCTCGCCCCTGAGCCGCTCGACGAGGTCGTTCTCGCCATCGCCCTCGACCATGCGGTGCTTGGCCGCCATGGCGTGCTGACGGATCGCCTCGTGCACGTCCTGCCGGTCCCGCCCGAGCGAGACCGCGGCCATCATCAGCGCCTCCGTGGCCAGAAACGGCAGCTCGCGCTCGAGGTTCCGCGCGATCACCTTCTCGTGCACCACCAGCCCACCGATCACGTTGTGCATGATGTTGAGCGCCGCGTCGAGCGCGAGGAACGCCTCGGGCAGCACGAGCCGGCGGTTCGACGAATCGTCCAGCGTGCGCTCGAGCCACTGGGTTGCTGCGGTGTCGTAGGCGTTGGGCACCAGGTTCCACACGAACCGGCACAGCCCGCACACCCGCTCGCACCGCATCGGGTTGCGTTTGTACGGCATGGCCGAGGAGCCGATCTGGTTCGTCTCGAACGGCTCCGAGAGCTCGCCGAGGTTGCAGAGCAGGCGGATATCGGTGGCGATCTTGTGGAGGACCACGGCGATGTTGGCGAGCGAACCCATAACCTGCGCATCGACTACTCGTGAGTAGGTCTGCCCGGTCAAGTCAAATACAAACTGCTGCGGCACCACTGAAAAGTGAAGCCCGCTAGGCGTTTCCTCCCAAGGCTTCTGTCGCTCGCCTTCGATGTATCGATCTCGCCATGACCGTAACCACTCAATGGCGTAGTCGGCATCGTCTTCGTCACCATTATTCCTCACCTCTGACAGAGTGGCGACCGACAGCAGTTCGAGATCATCGACAGCTGTCGAATCTCCGTTCAGAAGCTTTAAAAATGATGCCTGGGTGCCTGTGGCACCGCGTAGACCACGGAGCGGGAGATGTGGGAACTGGTTCGAAATATCTAGATCGTGAGCCCACTGAATGCACCGTCGACCGAGCGTCGTTGGTTGAGCCGGCTGATAGTGCGTGTACCCCGTCGTCGCGATCCGTCGATTTTTGTTGGCTTGAGTGCCGAGCATGCTGACAACATGCTCGGCACGCTTGTAGATGAGATGGATACTGGAGTTGAGAATCAACAGCTCGCAGTTGTCGTTCACATCCTGACTCGTCATCCCCAGATGGATGATCCCGCGAGCGCCCGGGCATCGATCACCCCACGCGTGTACATGGCTCATCACATCGTGCCGCAGCTCTTTCTCGTAGGTCCGCGCCGCCTCGATGTCCGCATCGGTCACGTCGAGATTCGCGCGAAGCTCAGCGACCTGTTCCGCCGATACCAGCGGCGGGCGACCCTTGGTCTCCGGCCAGTCCTTCGTCACCTCGTGTTCGGCCTCGGCCACGGCCAGCCAGATTTTCCGCCACAGCTCGAACTTGTGCCGGGCCGACCAGATCCGCTGCATCTCTTTCGATGCGTACCGCCCCGCAAGCGGCGAGACGTACCCCTCGTGCGGGCTGGGCGCCGGTGATGGTGTGGTGGCAGGTTCAGACGAAGCGGAGGACGGATCGGTCATCGCTCAAATGTATCGCACACGCTCTGGGTGCCGTGGTACTCGCCGCGGGCGAGCACCACGCGCGTGTGGCGACCGTTTGATCCGGCTTCTCGCTCCGCGAGGAGCCGGGCACCCGCGTTCGACCAATGTCTGCGGGAGCGGGACGCTCCCGCCACCGACGCCAACGCTCCGCGGTATGGTCGCGCCGACCGACGGAGGACCGCACCGATGCTCGACCCGTCCACGCTGCTCGCGCCCCTGCTCGCTGCGACCGAATCGGCGGAGGCCGTTGGTGCCGCCACCGAGGGCGCCGGCCTGTTCTCCGTCGCTGCCCTCTCCGCCCTCCTGGCGCTCACGGCGCTGGAGATCGTCCTCGGTGTCGACAATGTTGTCTTCATCGCGATCCTCGCGGAGAAGGTCGAGGCCGGGAAGCAGGTGCTGGCCCGCAACCTGGGGCTGGTGCTCGCGATGGTCATGCGCATCGGCCTGCTCTTCCTCGCGAGCTGGGTGATCACGCTGGAGAGCACCATCGTCTTCACACTCCCCGGCGGCGATGCCCTGCCCGTCGGCGACCCCGCGATCAGCGTGAAGGATCTCATCCTCCTCCTTGGCGGCGGCTTCCTGCTCACCAAGGCCGTGCTCGAGATCTATCACATGGCCAACGCCCACCCGACCGACGAGCGGGCCAAGGCCACACGCGTCGCGAGTTCTCTCTCCGCGGTGCTCACGCAGATCATCCTGCTCGACCTCGTCTTCTCGGTCGACAGCGTCATTACCGCGGTCGGCATGACCGATCAGCTCCCCGTCATGATCACCGCGGTGATGATCGCGGTGGGGGTCATGTTGGTCTTCGCCGGCCCGCTCTCGGCCTTCGTGAAGCGTCATCCGGACATCAAGGTGCTCGCGCTCGCGTTCCTGGTGTTGATCGGTGTGCTGCTCACGGTTGAGGCGTTCGAGGCCCACGTGCCCCGCGGCTACGTCTACTTCGCGATGGCCTTCGCGCTCGCGGTCGACCTCGTGCAGATGCGCGTCGAGGCCACGAAGGCCAGGTCGCACTAAGCCCGTCCCACCGAATCAGGTCTTCGTCAGACATGCTTCGGCGATGCTGGCGAGATACACATCCTGATCCTCGGCCCAGTGTGCCTCGGAGAACACCTCAACCTCGTTCAATCCGGTAAACCCAGCCGCCTCGACCATCGCGCGGATGCCCGCCACGTCGATGCACCCCTCGCCCATCAGCCCGCGGTCGGTCAGCAGGTGCCGCGTCTCGACCCGCCAGTCGCACACGTGGAAGCCGAAGAGGTAGCCGCCACGCCCGAGCGCCGCGATCTCGGACTCCAGATCCGGATCCCACCACACGTGGTACACATCCACCGCGACGCCAAGCACCGGGTGCCGCACCACCTCGCACAGCGCACGAGCCTCAGCAATCCGATTGATGCAGCTCTTGTCCGCGGCGTACATCGGGTGAAGCGGCTCGATCGCAAGCTTCACCCCAACAGACTCGGCGTGCGGCAGGCACGCCTCGACGCCGGCACGCACCTGCGCGCGCGCGTCGTCGAGCGGTGTGTCCGGCTCCGCGCCGACCACCAGCACCACCATCTCCGCTCCGATCGCAGCGGCCTCGTCGAGACACGCTCTGTTCTCGTCGATCGCAGCATCACGCTTCGCAGCATCGGCCGACACAAAGAACCCGCCACGCACCAGCGCGGGCACGGTCAGCCCACTCGCGCGCACAATCCGTGACGCTTCGTCGATCCCGATCGGCTCGATCACGTTCCGCCAGACCGAGATCCCCCCAAATCCCAGCGCGGCGTACTTCTCGCAGCACTCCGCGAGCGACCACGGCTTGGTCGTCATCGTGTGAACACCGAATCGGTTGAGATCAGGCATGGACGCTCGCTCTCCGAGCCGCGGGCGTGTGCCCGCGCGCCCGATGTATTCAGCGTGAAGATCTCGGGCCCCGCCCCGACTGGCGCCCGGGCGCACACACCCGGCGCGGCCGTGAGGATCGCGAGCCCACACACACCCCCCCC
>JBCDJJ010000027.1:0-40302 GCA_038747915.1 Planctomycetota bacterium
ACGCCGCCGTAAAAGTCGCCGGTCACCGTCCGCGCGACCAAGTATCTAAAAGGGCTGGTTATCGAATACCGGCCGGGGGTGGGGGTGGCTTCCTGCCTCGGCGAACTCGGGTGTTTCTCCGCGGCGCCTGGTTGCCACCGCCACCAACACAGCCTTGACCAATTGGATTCACATGCGACCACTCGTCTGGTTCCGAGCCGATCTCCGCACGAAAGACAACACCGCGCTGTCGCGCGCCACCCGCGCCGCGAAGCGCGGCGTTGTCGGTGTGTTTCTGATTGCTGCCGACCAGTGGCGCGAGCACGACTGGGCCGCGGTCAAGGTCGACTTCCTGCTCCGCTCGCTCGAGGAACTCAAGGGCGAGCTCAAGAAGATCAATGTGCCACTTCTGATCCGCCGCGCCGGCCGCTTCGATGATGCCGCCGTGGCGCTCACCGCGATCGCCGACGAGCACGGGTGCGATGCCCTGTACTTCAATGAGGAGTACGAGGTCAACGAGAAGCGGCGCGACACCGAGGTCACCGAGGCGTTCGCCGCGGCCGGGCGCGCCGTGCACGGGTACACCGACCAGGTCGTGCTCGCGCCCGGGCAGGTGCTCACCAAGACCGGCGGGTGGTACGGCGTGTACTCGCCCTTCAAGCGCCGGTGGCACGCCGCACTGGATGAAGAAGGCGGCATCTGGACCGAGCCCGAACCGAAGAAGCAGCCGGCACTCAATGGCCTGGCTGCCGATGATGTGCCCCAGACCGTGAAGCCGTTCGCACTCGCCACGCACGAGCGTTCACGCTTCGCAGCACTCTGGCCCGCGGGCGAGCGCGAGGCTCGCAAAGCTCTGGGCTCTTTCTGCAAGAGCCGCATCGCGGGCTACAAGGACAACCGCGACACTCCATCCGTCCCCGGCACCTCGAGCCTCTCGCACCATCTCGCCGTCGGCACGATCAGCCCTCGGCAGTGCATCGCCAAGGCCGCGGACGCAAACGACGGAGAGATCGCCACGGGCAACGCCGGTGTCGTCGGATGGATCGAGGAAGTCATCTGGCGCGAGTTCTACAAGCACCTGATCGTCGGCCACCCGCGGCTGTGCATGCACCGCCCGTTCCAACTCGACACCGACCGGATCACCTGGCGAGACGACGACGATCACTTCGCGGCCTGGGCCGAGGGCCGCACCGGCTACCCGATCATCGATGCTGCGATGCGCCAGCTCAACGAAACCGGGTGGATGCACAATCGCCTCCGCATGATCGTCGCGAGCTTCTTCACCAAGAACCTCTTCCTCGACTGGCGCCGCGGCGAGCGCTACTTCATGACCCACCTCATCGACGGCGACCTCGCCTCCAACAACGGCGGGTGGCAGTGGTCCGCCTCCACGGGCACCGATGCACAGCCCTACTTCCGCGTCTTCAACCCCATCAGCCAGTCGGAGAAGTTCGATCCCGATGGAGAGTTCATCCGCCGGTACGTGCCCGAACTCGAAGACGCCGGCACCACGTCCATCCACGACCCCGCGAAGCTCGCGAAGAGCGATCTATTCTCGGGCACCGGCTACCCCAAGCCGATCGTCGATGCTAAATCCACCCGCGTGCGCGCGATCGACGCATTCAAAGAGTTGAAGAGCGCGTAGACAACGCGAAGAGACAGATCTTGCCGGATCGTGCCCATCCGTATTGACACACGACCCGACGGACTCATACTTTCTGGAAAATCGTAACGTGGGCGGTCGTCGCGGATGCGAACGCTGCGCGACCCGTCGATCGGGGGCTGATCTGTCCATGACATCGTGCATGAGATCCGGTGAACGCTCGGGCTTGACGCTCATCGAGCTTCTTGTTGTGGTCGCGGTGATCGCGCTGCTCATCGGTCTGCTCGTCCCTGCGGCCGGGCGGGCGATCGGGACCGCGCGCGAACTCCAGTGTGGGTCCAACATGCGTCAGCTCGCCCTCGCGGGCGTCGCGCACGCGACCGATGCGCGCACCGTCACCTGGCACACCAACCACTGGCTCCGAGAGTTTGATCCCTCGCGGGACAACCCGGCCGCCGACCCCGCTGGCATCAACCCGAATCCGTCGGCGTGGACAACCCCCGGGCTGCTCTACCAGTACACGGACAAGGGCGAACAAATCCTCGCGTGCCCGGAGAACCGCCGGGCCGACAACGACGGGCAGAACGAGGGCGGCGCGAATCTCTTCGGGAGCACGAGCGATCTCGATACCGACTACACCATGCCGGTCGAGGCGTCGCAGCTCAATCTCGCGACCAATGTTCAGACCGCCTATTTCTCCAGAGGCGTCCCGACGCGCCTGTTCTCATCGAACAACCCAGCGGTGCTTCCCGACCAGTTCATCGAGAACCTCGTCCGGTTCCGCACGCCGCTCTTCTTCGTCGAAGAGAGCACGCAGGCGCAGAACGACGCGTTTCCCGATGCGCGATGGATGAACACCGACCGCGTCGCGATCCGTCACCGCGGCCAGGGCTTCCTGGCGTTCATGGACGGGTCGGCCGAGCGGATGGATCTGCCCTCGGGCCGAGAAGCGTTCACGAGCTACACGAGCACAGGCGTCGGCATCGGTTCCGCGACCGCGAGCGACGGCTCGCCGCTGCACACTGTGGCGACCAACTTCGCCACCGACTGGGTGTACTACAAGGGGCAAGTCCAGAGCGGTGCCTTTGCGGGCGCCGGCCCGCGATGGTTCCGGAGCAACTGGCGATGGGACAACACGAGAGTTGCCGATCGAAGCCGGTGGAGCGATGAACTCCGGCGTCAGTACCCCGTTGCGGACTACACAGGCGGTGTCGCGGGGGGGTGGGCGAACAACCCTGTGAAGTTCTACCCGTAGCCCGCCTCGTCGAACGAGCGGGCTCGCCTCGTCGGCGTACCATCGCCCGCATGCCCGACACGCTCCCGCTCCACGCTGTGCATGCCGAGCCGCGCACCCCGTCCGGTGCTCCCCCGCTCCTCATCCTCTTCCACGGCTTCGGCAGCCACGAGCTCGACCTCTTCGCGCTCAAAGACCACCTCGACCCGCGGTGCCGCATCGTCTCCGCGCGCGCGCCGCTCGACCTGGCGCCCGCGGGCATGCCCGGGGGGTACGCGTGGTTCGAACTCATCTTCCGCCCCGAGGGCATCGACTACGACCGCGACTCCGCTGACCGCGGCGCCGAACTCGCGGGCGAATTCGTGCGGTCGGCGATCGAACACTTCGAGACGCCGCCCGAGCGCACATTCCTGTGCGGCTTCTCGCAGGGCGCCATGATGTGTCACGCCATCGCGCTGGCACCCGCCCACGCGGGCGGTGCAGCACGCCTCGGCGGCATCGCTGCCCTCTCGGGGCGAGCCGTGGATGCGGTCTTCACGCCCGACCGGGACTGGCGCGGTCTCGACGGCTTTCCGGTGTTCGTGGCCCACGGCGTGCATGACGATGTCATCCCCATCGCTCGCGGCGGCCGGGCCATCCGCGACTACTACGCCGGTTCACCCGTCGAGCTGACGTACCACGAGTACGACGCTGCGCACACGATCCCGCCAGACAACCTGGCGGATTTGGCGGCGTGGCTGACCGCGCAGATCGACACACTCACCGACCCGGCGTGAGCCCGGGAACCCAATCAAAAATCAAACAAATATCTTGACACACGCCCGCGTGCGAGTACCCTATCAGTATGCAAACGAACTGTTGAGGTGTCGGCCTCTGCATTCTCGCCTTGTGCCCTCTAGTGCGTTCCAAGTCAATTCGTCGCGGGTGCCACTGGTGGCTTGCCCACCAGTGCAAACGCCAAAGCCCTTGAACACTGGCGGGCAAGCCGCCAGTGGCACCCAAGTCCCGGAGTCGGTCGATCCACCGCTGAGACTGGCGAGACGAGTTGACTTGGTCTGCTCTAGTGCCGTCCAAAGCGGCGCGTTGACCACCTTGCTCATCGGTTCCTGCGCCCTTGGCTGGGGAGGAGAGAGCCCCATCCGATGCGCGGGGCCGGTGGGCCAAGGTGGCGGTGGGTCTCCGGTCGCCGCCGGGAGGTCTTGCCGGGGCTTTAGGCGTGTGTGTTATGAGCGCTGCTCTTCTGTCGCGGTGGCGCAACCATGACAGGCAGCACAGCCAGAACCAATTGTGATGCGATGCGCGTTCGTCGGCTTGGAAGGCCGAACACTGGATCGGAGCTTCCTCTCGTTCGCACTCCGGAACGGGAAGCACGGATGAAGCACGTCATCACGACCGCCGCCGCCACCCTCACGCTTACCTCTCACGCCGCAGCTGCTGTGATCTACTCGAACGACTTCGAAAGCACCACCGTCGGCTCCGAGTGGGATCAGAGTTCGCTCTACACGCACGCCATCGAGGGGCAGCTGCTCGGTAAGTTCGGTGACGAAACCGCGAACCTCACGTTGGATACGATCGGCGGTCAGCAGTACACCGTCACCTTCGATCTCTTTGTCCACGGACAGTGGGAAGGCCTCGGCGAGTCCAACCAGGACCATTTCCAGGTCTTCGCCGATTCGACCGAGTTGCTCACCGCGTACATCGACTACGACTACGAGGGGTCCACCCATACCTTCATCGCGCCATCCGTGGTCTACAACGAGAACCAGGGCATCAATCAGCAGTATTTCTTCAAAGATGTCACGCTCGACTTTACCGCCGACGACGCCACCACCGTGCTCTCGTTCATCGGCTACGTTACGAAGGACACGACGGAGTACTGGGGCCTTGACAACGTCCGCGTGACGAGCTTCACACCGAGCGATCCGATCCCTTCGCCCGGGCCGATCGCCCTGCTCGCCGTTGGGTGCGCCGCGGTGCTCCGTCGCAAGGCTCGGTGCTGAGCCGGCTCCACCACGCTCCCCGACTACCATGCCCTGATGGCAGAGTTTGACCCTGAGCAGCTGCAGCCCCTCGAGCGATATAAGCTCATGGGTGGATCGATCGTCCCGCGCCCGATTGGGTGGGTGAGTACCGTCTCCGCATCAGGCGATGTGAACCTCGCACCCTTCTCCTACTGCAACGCTGTCTCGGCTCACCCGATGTGCGTGCAGTTCTGCCCGGCCAACAAGCCCGACGGTTCGATGAAGGACACCCTCGCCAACGCCTTGCCCGAGGTCGAGGGCGGCACCGGCGAGTTCGTCCTCAACATCGTGAGCGAGCCCCTCGTGCAGCAGATGGCTGCGACCGCCGAGCCCCTTCCGCCGGCGGAGAACGAGTTCACGTTCGCGGGGCTCGATCCGGCCTCGAGCGTCAACGTCGCACCGCCTCGGGTCGCGAACGCCATGGTCGCCTTCGAGTGCCGGACGATGCACGTCATTCAGCTCGCCAAGGGCGAGCCCGCGGGCGGGAACCTCGTGCTGGGCGAGGTGGTCTACGTGCATACCGCGGACGGCCTGGTCAACGAGCGGTTCCACGTCGACGCCGCGATGCTGGCCGCGGTCGGCCGCATGGGCGGGCTCGACTACGCGACCACGCGCCACCGCTTCACCCTGCCCGCGGGCAGCAAGGCCCTCGAGCACCCCAGCCCCCTCGCCGAGCCCGCGTCCGACCGGGCCTGAGCCCGCTTCGGTGCCACCCGGCCGGCCCGCACGCCAGTCCCTACACTCCCGCTCATGGCTCAGATCCGCGAAATCAAGAAACGCATCAAGGCGGTCAAGAACATCCAGCGCATCACCAAAACGATGCAGATGATCGCCACCAGCAAGTTCGCCAAAGCCCAGCAGCGGGCCACCGCGTCCAAGCCCTACACCGAGGGCGTCTATCAGCTCGTCCAAGAGCTCGCGGCCCGCGCCGGCAACATCGATCACCCGCTCATCTCCGGGCCCGAGGGCGGTGTTCACCCCGGGACGAAAGAGCGTCTGCTGGTCATCACCTCCGACCGCGGCCTGTGCGGCCCGTACAACGGCTCGGTCATCCGCACGCTCTTCGCCTACCTCCGCGACGGCTTCCCTGATGTGGCCACCGGCGCCGCCGGCCGCGTGGTGGATATTGTCGGCCGCAAGGGCCTCGGCGTGCTCAAGTTCAACCGCATCCCGATGGACCGGCACCTGCAGTTCGGCGACGAGCCGCGCTACGAGGAGATCGAGCGCCTTGCCCAGGGGTACATGGACCAGTTCGTGGCCGGCGAGATATCGGGTGTCAAGGTCATCTACATGCGGTTCGAGTCGACCTCGCGCCAGCGGCCCGAGGTCCTCCAACTCCTCCCGCTCAAGCCGCCCGCCTCGTCCGAAGATGGCGATGCGTCGGGCTCGGGCGTGCAGTACGACTTCTCCCCCGAGCCGGCCGAGCTCCTCGCCGACCTGCTGCCCGAGGCCGTCAAGAGCACGCTCTACCAGTGCTTCAACGATGCGATCGTCTCCGAGCACGTCGCGCGCATGGTGGCCATGAAGAGCGCAACCGACAACGCGTCCAAGCTCGGCAAGACGCTCAAGCGCAGCTTCAACCGCGCTCGCCAGGCCCAGATCACGACGGAACTCACCGAGATCATCTCGGGTGTCGCGGCGCTGGAGTAACACCACCGTGAGTTGGCGAGAGGGAGAGCGGGGATTCGCCATCGATGGACCTCCTGTCGATCCCCAACAAGACGACCGGCTGACTGCCGAGTTGGGATCCGACGAGCATGTGATCTGGGCGGACCGACCACTCCCGGGCCGCTTGCCTAGTGGATTCCTCCTCTGGCGTGCCTTCGGAGGCGTGTTCGCCGGTTTCGCGACTTTGTTCATCACCATCGGTGCAATCGCGGTCCTGACCGGCGGCACACAGAATCCTCAGAGTCCGCAGAACGCGCACGGCGGATCGTTTTTTTTGTTCTTGCTCATCCCGGTGATCCACCTCGTTCTCGGCATCGCGATCGTGCTGGTGCCGAGTTACATGAAGAAGCGATGGGCGCGTGCCTTGTACGCGCTGACCAACAAACGCGTGATCGTCTGGACACCCGAGTTGACCAGCTACGCCGTCGTGAGCTTCGGCCCGGAGAAGATTGCACAGCACGTCAAGCGCAAGCAGCGGTCCGACGGCTCGGGCGACTTGCTGTTTGATGATCAGTCCGTGCTCTCTTTCAACAGCTTTTCAGGATTTCCGGGGTTCGCCACTCCAAAGGGCATCATCGGCATTCGTGATGTAGCCAACGCCGAGAGGCTGATTCGAGAGACACTGGTCTAACGACGAGACGTGGCTCGGTAGTGTGGAGCCTTCGTTCCACTCAGCTTCAAGAGAGTCGCTCGCATGGCCTTCCTCGATCTCCCGCTCGATCACCTGCAGACCTACACCGGCACGAATCCCAGGCCCGCTGGCTTCGATGGCTACTGGGATCGCGCACTCGCCGAGCTCGACGAGACCGAGCCGGCTCCCGAGATCACACCAGCGCGCGGCTTCTCGGTTCCCTTCGCGCGATGCGAGGATCTGCTCTTCACCGGCGTCGGCGGCGCGAGGATCTACGCGAAGCTTGTCCGCCCCACGCACCCGAGCACGCCGGTGCCCGGTGTGCTCGGCTTTCACGGATACAAGGGTGCTAGCGAGGAGTGGCCGCAGCTCATGAAGTGGGTCGGTGCCGGAGTCGCGTGCGCCTTCCTGGATTGCCGCGGACAGGGCGGACGATCGATCGATCCGGGCGGCGTCACCGGCAACACGCACCACGGGCACATCATCCGCGGGCTCGCCGATGGACCGGAGCACCTGTACTACCGCTCGGTCTTCCTCGACACCGTGCAGCTGGCCCGCGTGGTCGCCGCCCTCGACGACGTCGACTCGGCACGCATGGGCTGCTTCGGGGCCTCGCAGGGCGGCGGGCTCTCGCTCGCTTGCGCGGCGCTGCACCCCAGTATCAAAAGGTGTGTGAGCATCTACCCCTTCCTGAGCGACTACAAACGGGTCTGGAAGATCGACATCAAAAACAGCGCCTACGCCGAGATCGAGCGCTACTTCCGCCACAACGACCCGACTCACGCGCGTGCCGACGAGACCTGGACCGCCCTCGGCCACATCGATGTCCACCACCTCGCGCCGCGGATCACCGCCGAGGTGCTGATGGGACTCAGTCAACAGGACAACGTGTGCCCGCCCAGCACCCAGTTTGCGGCCTACAACGCCATCCGATCGACCAAGTCGTGCGACCTCTTCCCCGACTTCGCGCACGAGCACCTGCCGGGTTTCTGGGAGCGGGCCTACCCGTTTCTCATCGGCCTGTAGAGCGCCTTGTGCTACCAAGTTTCATCGCCAGGTGGCGGGAGCGTCTCGCTCCTACGGCTCAATACCGGGTCTCTGCGGGTGAATGTTCGTGAGAGCGGGACACTCCCAACACCGCACCCGCACCGAGTACGCAGACGATCCCAACTTGGATTCGATTGTGCCAACGAGCACACACCGCGTGTTCTTGACACAGCTCGGCGTCGATCGTGACAACGCGCTCCGGCCGAATTCGGCTCAAGACCCGTTCATCGAGCCGTCTTAACACCCGAGCGCATCGCGCGCGGTCGCCCCAGCGATACTCACCGGGTATTTCCCGGTGAAGCACGCCGCGCAGTAATGATCCTCGGGGTGCGCCTCGTCGGCGACAACCTGCTTCAGACCATCCAACGACAGATACCGCACCGATTCGACGCCCAGTTCCGCTGCGATCTGTTCCTCGCTGCGCCCGCGTGCGATGAGCTCGTCGGGGCTGGCGAAGTCGATCCCAAAGAAGCACGGGTGCGTGATCGGCGGGCTTGCGATCCGCAGATGGATCTCTCGGGCGCCCCGCGCGCGCAGCTGCTGCATCTTGGTGCGTGTCGTGGTGCCGCGCACGATCGAGTCGTCCACCACGATGATCCGCTGCCCAGAGATCGCCTCCTCGATCACATTGAGCTTGAGCCGCACCGCAGCGGCCCGTTGATCACCGGTCGGCTTGATGAACGACCGCCCGACATACCGATTCGGGATAATGCCCTCTCGGATGGGGATCCCCGAGGCGCGGCTGAACCCCATCGCCGCCGATCGGCCCGAGTCGGGCATCGGGATGATCCAGTCGGCTTCGACCGGGGATTCCTTGGCAAGCTGCGCACCCGTTGCCTCTCGTGAGAGCTGCACCGTCTTGCCGAACACGCGGCTTGCTGGGCTCGCCAGGTACACATGCTCGAAGATGCAGTGCGCCGGCGTGTGCTCACCGCTCGAGAAGAAACGTGAGTGCATCCCGGAATCATCGATCGTCACGATCTCGCCCGGCAGCACCTCGCGGACCAGCGATGCCCCGGCTACCTCCAGCGCGACCGTCTCCGATGCCACGATGAACCCACCCTCCTCCGTGCGCCCGATCACCAGCGGACGCCACCCCCACGGATCGCGCGCCGCTTCGATCCGGTCGGGGAAGAGCAGCACGAGCGTGAACGCCCCCGTGCAGTGACGCAGCGCGGTCGAGAGCGGGTCGGAGGTTGCGGTATGACCGAGCTGGGCCGCCGCTGCCGCGAGCAGGTGCAGCACCACCTCGGTGTCCGAGTTCGTCGTGAACGGATGGCCCTGTTGCTCGAGGTCCCGCCGCAGCGACGCCGCGTTCACGATGTTGCCGTTGTGCGCGATCGCCACCGGCGTCGCGCCCCGGTCGTCGAGGCCGATCTGGCTCAGCATCGGCTGTGCATTGGCAATCTGCGAGCCGCCCGTCGTCGAGTACCGGTTGTGCCCGACAGCGCCGCCCGGCGGGCGATACCCCTCGGCCTGACGATCGTGGGCGTGCCGGTTGAGCCGCGTCAGCGTGCCCTGGTCGAACACGTTGGGCACTAGGCCCATCCCGACGTGCCGGTCGACCCCCCGCCCATCCGTGACCGCGATGCCAGCGGATTCCTGTCCGCGGTGCTGGAGCGAGTACAAGCCGAGATAGGTCAGCGTCGCCGGGCTCGCGATGCCCCAGCACCCGAACACGCCGCACTTCTCCTCCGCCTCGCGGCGGGCCCGCACCGTGCCTCGTCCAGCGAACGCTGGGAATTGGGGCAATGCAACGCGGATGGCCGGCTTCACCACGGTCGGAGCTCCCGGGAAAGCCACAAGCGTATGGCAGCCGCGACGACCGCGTGCGGGATCACGCCGGAGCCGCGATTCCGCTGACCGCGCCCGCACCGTCCGTGGCGGTGGTGCTGGGATATCATGCCCCGAAGCCGAGAAAGTCACATACAGAAAGAGAGGTCGCCATGATCGATCGAGTGATATCCGCCGCCGGTGTTGTCGGTGCGATCGCCTCGACGGCTGCCGCCCAGTTCTTCTTCGAGCCGATCGATGTGGGTGACACATTCGCCTCGCGCCAGGTGCTGCCACCGGCCACCACCGTCGTGGTCGGCACGCTCAGCGCCACCGACGCGACCGGCTTCGAGCTCACGATCACGACCGACGACACCGGCGCGCCGCGCGGCCTCACGGCCGGGCAGGTCACCCGGGTCTTCCGCGCGAGCGTCCCGGGGCTCGGGTTCAACGACACCTACAACGTCTTCGTCGACAACCGTGCGAGCGGCGTCGACACGATCATGCTCGATCTGAACTCCAACTTCGCCAACGACGACAACAGCCCCTTCGCCAATTTCTTCGGCTCAGGGCTCACCAACGCACAGACCACCCCCTTCGGAGGCGTCGAGCTCTTCTTCACCGGGTCGCCCGACACCACCTTCGTCGGCGCGCACTCCGAGTCGGGTCGATTCGATGTGCTCATCGACACCAACGACAGCTTCACCTTCATCGGCGGCGATGCCGACTTCTACGAGATCCAGAACCTCCCAGCGGGTGGGATCGTCTCCATCGGGTTCTTCGACGGCGGAGCCACCCGGGTCGGGTTCTTTCAGCCCGACGGCACCCTGTTCAAAAGCGACATCGCGTCAAGCGGTGTCACCGACCCCACCATGGTCGCTGCGACCACGCTTGGCGACGGAAACGTCGTCTTCGGCGTCACCGTGCCGTCCGATGCCGCGTTCAACGGCTCGCACGACAGCATCAGCTTCTACGACCTCGATGTGTTCTTCACCTTTCCCGAGCAGCTCGTCGAGCCGACCGGGCCGCCGCTGACCGTGGAGGATGTCGACGCCCTCGAAACGCTCCTGACCAACGAGGACGGCCTGATCGACGTCGCCCTCCCCGAGGGCGTCTTCGACGCCTTCGACCGGGCCACCATCTACGAGTTGTTCCCGCTCGTCCCCACGCCCTGAATTCCGTCTCGCTTGACCACAGGCTGCGCGGAGGCTTTACTAGCTGCTCGCTTCGTATTGCCCGGATCCAGGGGCCGGCGTCTCGGTCACCCTCGGATCGCTGATTCAACCCTCAGCACACCGGCCGCCCCAACACCGGCCGGCAGACGGAAGGATTCTCATGGCCCGCTACCTCGGCCCGAAGGTCAAGCTCTCCCGCCGCGTCGGTGTTCCGATCGCCGACATCCCCAAGCACACCGCCAAGCGGCAGCTCAACCCCCCCGGCATCCACGGGTACCGCGGTCGCCGCATGCGCGACTACGGCATCCGTCTCAACGAAAAGCAGAAGCTCCGCTTCCACTACAACGTGATGGAGAAGCAGTTCCGCCGCACCGTCGACGAGGCGAAGCGGCGCAAGGGCAACACCGGCGAGGTGCTGCTCCAACTCCTCGAACTCCGCCTCGACAACGTCGTCCGCCGGCTCGGCGCCGTGCGCACGATCTGGGCCGCCCGTCAGATGGTGAGCCACGGCCACATCCGCGTGAACGGTAAGAAGGTCGACGTGCCGAGCTACATGGTGAAGGTCGGCGATGTCATCACCTTCCGCGACAAGATCCAGTCGCTGATCCGCGACAACATGGAGTCGATCGTCGGCCACATCGTGCCCGAGTGGCTCGATTTCACCCCGGCCGAGCTCAGCGGCAAGGTTGTCTCCCTCCCCACGCCCGACCAGGTTCCCTTCGATGTGAACACCAACCTGATCGTCGAGTACTACCGCTGATCCGAGCGGCGACCCCCGGTCGCGCCGGGTGCCATCGGCGCCGACCCGGGCACGCCCCCTGAGGCTCTGATGTTCAAGTTCTTCCGCAAGTACAACACCTGGCTCGTCGTCATCGGCGGCGCCTTTCTCATGGTCGCCTTCCTCGTGCCGCAGGCGATCCAGCAGCTCGGCGCCAACCCTTCCAACACGCCGTACGCAACCTTCAACCTCGGCGAGCCGGTCCGCGTCAACGTCGAGGCTCACGACGAGGCCTCGCGAGAGTTCGCGATCCTCAACGCGATTCGTTTCAACCATCAGAACGTGTTCGGGCAGCCACTCGCGGGCTCCCTGGCCTTTCAACTCGGCATCACCGATGTCGACCAGTGGCTCGTGCTCTCGACCGAGGCCGAGCAGGCGCGCCTGGTCGGCGGCCTTGGAGAGGGAGATCGCCTCTTCGAGCGCATCGCGACAGCTCTCGTCGAAACACTCGTCGAGCAAAGACGCCTGTTCGCACGATCGGGGCCTCAGGGCCAGATCACTCCGATGATGCCGGACGAGGCCAACGAGCTTCTCAACAGCTTGCTCGCCGACATGCAGTCGACACGCGACGGCGCGATCAGCAACCGAGCCACCCCCGAGTTCATCGATCGCACCCTCGCCAAAGCCGCTGGTGTCGGCCGGCTCGCGCTGCTCTACACCCGGCCGATGCCGCCCTCGATCACCGAGTCGTGGTCCGCTGCCCGCGAGGTCGGCGATTCAGCCTCGATCACGAGTGCCTTCCTCTCTGCCCAGGTCCGCGCCGACGACCTCGCCGAGCCCACGCCCGGCCAACTCGAGAGCCACTTCGACGAGTACGCCGCAGCAGACCCCGCCGACACACCGCTCGGCGTGGGCTACATCCTCGAGCCCGCGGTGATGTTCGAGGCGTTCATCATCCGTGCCCGCCCGGTGCAGGACGCGGTCGTGCTCGACGATGTCGAGATCAACGCGTACTGGCGTCGCAACAGAGACCGCTTCGGCCAGGATTTCTCGACAAGCCGGCGTGCGGTCGAGATGCAGCTCCGCACCGAGCGCGGCGCGGAGCTCATCCGCCGCGTCGAGGAGGTCGTCCGCCGATCGCTCTACGCGAGCCAGCTCAGGCTCGAGTCCGCCGAGGATGGCTCGAAGATCCTGCCCGCCGACTGGGCCGATCAACGCCTCGACCTCGACCAACTCGCTCAGGACACCCGGTCGACCCTCGCCGAGGAGATGAGCGTCGAGCCGCAGGCCATCGAGAGCGCGTTCGCGGTTATCCGGCGTGATGCCTCTTTCCGCACACGGTCGCAGATCACGACCGACCCCGTCGTCGGACGCGCCACCCTCCCGGGCGCAGTAGCCCAGCAGCAGGTGACGATCGCCGACGCCCTGCTCTCAGCACGTGAACTCGGCGGCGACCCATCGAGTTCACGCACGCAGGCCGGTCTCCTCGTCGAACGTCCCTTCGCCCTGCCCGAGGGTGGCCTGGTCTACCCCCGCATCCTCGCGGTCCGCCCGCGCGGAGCGCCAGAGTCGCTCGACGTCATCCGCGATGATGTGACGGAAGGCGTTCGTCTCGTCGAAGCGTTCACACGTCTTGAGGAAGACGCCGGCACATTCACAGCCCGCGTCGCCGAGTCGGGCGACCTCGGTGTGCTGATCGACGAGTCGGGGGTCGAGCTGCAGGGCGAGCTGACCGTCTCCTCTCGCGGCACACGCACCTCCGCGCAGCCGCGACAGCTCGAGTTCGACACCGAAGCCTTTCGGGAGGCGATCCTCACCCGCGCTCGCGAACTCTCGGCGCTGGCCGAGACCGGTGGCGTGTCCATTGCCGACCTCCCCCACGCCGATCGTGTGCTCTCCGTGCCTGTCCCGGAGGCCCGCGGCCTGATCGTGGCCCGGATCGATGACTTCACCCCGATCTCGCCCGACGACTACGCGAGCCCGTTCCTGATCTCGCAGGTCGAGCGAACACTTCGGGCGACCTCGTCTATCCGCGTGTCGCCGCTGTCCTGGCCACGTGTCCAAGACCGCACCGAGTTCACGCTCATTCGGATCGGCGGCGGTGGAGACCAGGATCTCGAGCAGGTCGAGGCCGAGGCACCAGACGACGCCGCACCGGCTGCCGGCGAATGATCGCGCCTCTACAGCCTCGCCCGGATCGTCTCGTCGACTTCGTCGAATCGCCGTCGAAGGCGAGCCGCATCGAAGTCTTGCTGCGTCGCGTCGAGCGCCTCGCGCTCGAGCATGAACCGCACGAGTTCCTCGACCACACGCGCGGGCGAGGCCGCGCCCCGCGACCAATGGTCGTAGTCCGCCCACGAGAGCGTGACGTGAAACTCCGCATCGAGCCCGTCGGCCGACGCCTCAACACGGAACCGCCACCCACGCCCGTGTTCCTCCTCCTCGCACACCCGGATGGCCGCACCGTTCGCCATGGAGGACGATCCTAACCATGCCGGGACCACGCAAGCCCTCCAAACCCGGCGGACGACCCGGTCGCACACCCCAGCGGGATCGACACACCGATCGTCACGGTGGCCGACCCGCCGGCGCCGGACGCTTCGAGCGCTCCGGCCGATCGCCCAAGCCTCGCGCGCCGGTTGTGCGCGACCCTGCGCGCGATCGGGCCGCATCCGCCCTCGCCGACCAGGCCGCCCGCTTCCCCGACCTCGACATCCAGGGCCTCGACGCCCGCGGCCTCACCGGGCGCGATGCCGCCTTCGCTCACGCCATCTACGACGCCGCCATCCGGCGGTGGCTCACCATCCAGGCCCTCGTCGAGCGATCGAGCCGCACGCCGTGGAACGAACTGCACCCCAAGGTCCGGGGCGTGCTCCTCTGCGGCGGTGCCCAGCTCCTCTTCCTCGACCGCGTGCCCGCCCGCGCCGCGATTTACGAAGCGGTCGATTGGGCCAAGGCCCGTGTCAGCCCGAGGTCCGGCTCGCTCGTCAACGCTGTCCTGCGTCGTATCACCGAGCTCATCGCCCGCGACGAGGAGACCGGCCGGCCGATCAAACGCGAGACGTGGACCGATCAGCCAGACGAACTCCCCCTTCACGACGGCACCGCGCTCGAACTCGTCGACGCTGCGCTGCCCGAGGATCCCCTTCAGCGGCTCGCCGCCGCGACAAGCCACCCGATCGATCTGCTCCGCCACTGGGTCAAGTCGCGCGGCCTGGTCGAGGTCCGCGAGCTTGCGACCCATGCCCTGGCCTCCCCGCCCGTCGTCCTCAACGTCGCCCACGCCGAGACCGAGCTTCCCGCCGAGTGCGCCCCGCACGCCGTGCCCGGCCACGCCGTCTGGGCCGGTCCGCACGCCGCGCTCGAGGCCGTCCTCCGGGCCCGCACCGACCTTTGGGTGCAGGACCCCGGCTCCTCGCTCGGCGTCTCGTCCATCACCGACCTCACCCCCACCACCATCATTGATGTGTGCGCCGGCCTCGGTACCAAAACCCGGCAGCTCGCTGCGAGCTTCCCGAGCGCGCGCCTCATCGCAACCGACATCGACGAGCCACGCGCCGCCACGCTCGCGCGCGTCTTCGATGGCCACGATCGCGTCACCGTGATCCCTTACGCCGATCTGCTCCAGCACGCGCGCACCGCCGACCTTGTGCTCCTCGATGTGCCGTGCTCGAACACCGGTGTCCTCGCCCGCCGTGTCGAAGCGCGGTATCGGTGGTCCGAAAAACGCACACGCTCGCTCACCACCACCCAGCGGCAGCTCATCGCCGATGCAATCCCGCTCCTCCGCGACGGCGGACGCGGGGCGCTCGTCTACTCCACCTGCAGCCTCTCCGCCGAAGAAAACGAGGACATGGTCCGGTGGGCAGCCCGGTGGCATAACTTCTCGGTCGAGCGCGAACGTCGCCGCGCCCCGGGCGGCGGGCCCGGCCACCCCGCCGAGCGCTACAGCGACGGCGCCTACGCGGCGCTCCTCCGCTAAGCACCATCGCACGTCTCGATCACAACTCCTGAAAATCGCTTCGATCCCTGCGCCACGCCCGCCTCCGCGGTGGCTACAGTGCTCGCCGATCTCCGGGAAGAACGGCATGTCGATCAGCCTGATGGACATTCTCACCGAGCAGACCATCCGCGTGCCGATGGAGCACACGGACAAGCGCGCTTGCATCGACGAACTCGTCGATGTGCTTGCTGCGGCCGGCCACGTCGCCGATGCCGCCTCGCTCAAGCAAGCCGTGTGGGCCCGCGAGCAAACACGCACCACAGGCATCGGCCACGCGCTCGCCATCCCTCATGGCAAGTGCGAGAGCGTCGACCGGCTCGCCATGGCCATCGGCCGGCCAGCCCAGCCCGTCAACTTCGACTCCATTGACGATCAGCCGGTCCGGCTGATCGTCCTCCTCGCGAGCCCGATCGATCGCACGAGCGATCACATCCAGGCCCTCGCGCAGATCAGCCGCCTCATGGCCGACGCCACCTTCCGGGGCCAGGTCTTCGACGCCGCGTCGCCACCGGAGCTCTTCGCCCTTCTCCAGGGCCGTGTCCTCGCGACGGCCTGAGCCACCAGCGGCCCCACGCCACGGCACATCGCTCATGCCTTACCGGCTCGAGATCACCGACACCTTCTCCGCTGCCCACGCCATCGTCCTGCAAGGCGAGCGCGAACCGCTGCACGGGCATGACTGGCTCGTCACCCTGACCATCGAGCGGGACGCACTCGATGAAGACGGCCTGGTCTGCGACTTCCACGCCCTCGAGCGGGCCCTCGGCGCGGTCCTCGACCCCTGGCGGAACCGCACCCTCAACGACCTCCCGCCCTTCGCAGGTGGTGAGGTCAACCCCACCGCCGAGCGGGTGGCCGAACACATCGCGGGCGCACTCACCACCCACATCCCACCACCAGCACGATTGGTTTCTGTCAGGGTCACCGAGGCCGTCGGGTGTGCCGCGACGGTTTATCCCGGCCCTCCAGGCCACTGAGGTCTCGCCCCATCATTCGGCCGATAGCACGGAGATCGCAATCTTCTGGATGTTTTCCGCGCCTCGTCCCCTGTCGCAGGTATATTTCGTGAGATGAACCGGCTCGGACGGCTCATATTGGCACTTGTGCTCACGGCCTTCGGCGGTGTGGCCGCAGCCCTCGACGCTGCCCCTCGTCCCTCCGAAGCCGTGTCCCACGCACATGTTGTGCCCGCCACCGACCATCAGGTCCTGGCCGATGCCTTCCATGCCGCTGTCTTGTTCGACGCGTTGGGCACACACGCCCGCGCGGTCGACGTTGATGCAGACGGTCTCATTACCCGCGAGGATGCCCTCCGCATCCTTGCTGCCGTCCGCGGCGTGAGTGATCGCTCGACGATCGCCCCCGGATCCGGCCTGCCGATTCCTGATCAGCCCATCGTGGCCGCGGCTCCCGCGTCCGTGCCAGCGTCCTCGCGCAGCACGTCGAACGCCACCGCCGCCACCCTCACGGATCGCACCACGGTCGCCGCCCAGTGCCAGGGCGGTGTGGCTCGCGAGGAGAGTTCCGCTCACCGCTCGGTGACCCTCACGGGTCGCACGGTCCGCGGTCCCCCGCTCGCGTGAGCCTGTCGGGCGTGCTCGCCCGACCCGAGCCTTCCGGTGCCCGTCTCGAACCGGGTGTCCGAGGGCGGGATCGAGTCTCCTTCCTCGACTTGATCCCAAACGCCTCGAATCACACCACAGTATTTGCCTTGAACGTGTCGGCCGGCCCGTTGCCCGCTGGCACCCGACCCAGTATTTCGATCGCTGAGTCCTCAGCGATCGGGAGCGTGCCCCGACGGCTCTCGTCGGGGCGGAGAAACTTCAGAGAACGTGCCCGGGCAGGTGTCCGGGCCCCGAAGTCCCGCACGGGACAGATTGAAAGGACCCCGAGATGAACAAGCTCATCGCCACCGCCTTCGCTGCTGGCCTCGCTGGCGCTTCCTTCGCCCAGTCGGTCACCATCACCCCGGTCGTGACCAGCGGCGAGCCCTTCGCTGCCGGTGACACCCTGACCGTCGAGCTCCAGTACGACCAGAGCGGCTTCGGCGCCGGTGCCGGCCCCGCCGCCATCGGTGTTGACGTTGACGTCACCGACGCCAACGGTGTCGCGCTGGCTATCCAGAACGTTCAGGTCGTCAACCTCACCACGGGCGCCCTCACCGGCACCATCAACGGCCTCTCCATCGACCGCATCGTCGCTGGTCAGCCCGCCAACGTCTTCAATGTGAACCCCGGCGTTCTCGTCGATGCCGACACCCCGATCACCTTCGCCACCTTCGAGGTCACCACCGACGGTGCCGCCGACTGCTCCACCAACCCGGTCGTGAACATCGCCGTTTCCGAGGCCGCCAACGGCGGCGTCCGCGTGTACGACGATGCCACCGACACCACCGCTGCCGGCGGCGCCAACTCTCTTATCGCCGGCGTCGCCTACGGCAACGTCGACGCCACCTGTGGCGGCGCCGTCGCGCTCGTCTGCTTGGGTGACACCGACGGCGACCTTGATGCCGACGCGGACGACTTCATCGCCGTCCTCGTGGGCTTCGGCACCCAGGCCGGCGCCACCGCTGCCGACGGCGACTTCGACGGCGACGGCGATGTCGATGCCGACGACTTCATCGGCATGCTCGTTGCCTTTGGTCGTAGCTACGACGCCCAGTGCAACATCCTCTGAGACCCTTGAGTCTCACCAGCGTTCACTGAACGCCACTCAACTTTGAGTACCACGAACCGCCGGTCGAAGGACCGGCGGTTTTCGTTTTGCTGCGAGGTGAAGTGACCGGGTTATCTGGAGAACAGAAAGGTCCAAGGGGATGCAACTCAGTGCCCGGCGATCTCGATGTCAACGCCGATGACTTCATCACCATGCTCGTCTCGTTCGGGAATGTCTACGGCTGCGTTTAAAGCTGCAGGGTGATCAACTGACTGTGCCTGGCACGCCAGGACGAATCAACTCGCCCCAATCACCACCAGCGACTGGTCATCATCCGCCGGCGTCCCGCCGCGCCACGCCTCGTCCGCGGCGTACGCCTGCTCTACCGCCTCCTCCGCGGTCTCGCCCGCGCACGCCACCGCGAGCCGCTCCATCCCCCACTGCACCCCGTCCGCCCCGCGCGACTCGATCAGCCCATCGCTCGGGAGCAGCACCCGCTCGCCCGCTTCGACCCGCAGCTCCAGACCCTCCACCGCCGACGCTGCGGCGATGCCCAGGCCGAGCGGGAGCGTCTGCGTGGGCAGCACGCGCACCGCGCCCGTGTGCCCCACGTGCGCCACCGGGCCGTGGCCCGCGGAGCAGTACCGCACCGTCCGCTCGCCGGGCGTCAGCTCGATCGCCGCGAACGTGACGAACGAGCCGTCGTGCGCATCGGCGGTGACCAGCCGGTCGAGCTCCTTGATGCTGCCCGTGAGCGACATCCGCGGCACCACCGCTCGCGCGTATGCCCGGCACGACGCAGCGATCAACGCCGGGCCCACGCCGTGGCCCGTCACATCGCCCAGCACCGCCACCATGCGGCCATCGGGGCAGACGATGAAGTCGTAGAAGTCGCCACCGGCGTACATCGCGGGCTCGCACCGGGCGGCGATCTCGAAGCCCACGACCTCGGGCGGCGACGCGGGCAGTAGCGACCGCTGCACGAGGTGCGCGATCTCCAGCTCCCGCTCGTAGGCCGCCCGCGCCTCGCGCTCCGCTGCGGCCCGGCGCTCCTCGGTGACATCGCGCGAGATCCCCAGCATCATCCGCTCGCCCGTCACCGGGTGATCGAAGGGAACGATGTGCGCCTGCAGCAGCCCCGGCGATCCGTCCCCCCGCGTGAACGGCAGGTCGCCCGTGGTGACCGGCTCGCCGCGCTCGATGATCGGGATCAGCTCCGCCTCGAAGTAGGCCGCCTGCTCCGGGTTGTCGTCGACCTCGCGGTGCAGCAGGCCGGGCAGCTCGGACTTGGGCCGCCCGAAGTAGCTGGCGGCGGCGCGGTTGGCGTACTGGAAGCGCAGCTCCGCGTTGTGGACGTAGAAAAAATCCGGCACACGGTCGAGCAGCGTCTCGAGCAGGGTGAGCCGGTGCTCGGGTGTGAACGATGGCTGATCGGCGCGGGGTGACACTGGGGCATCCTACGAGTCACGGCCCAGCACGATGCGCTACGCCATGGCGTACTCGCCCCAGCTCTTGACGGCGAGGTCGTCGGCGGCGCGGGCGGCGATGGCCTCGATGAACCGCTGGGCGAGCTGGCGGTTGGTGAACAGCGGCACGTTGTAGTCGACCGCGGCGCGGCGGATCATGTACCCGTTGGTGAGCTCGACCTTCTGGTCGTTCTTGGGAATGTTGATGACCAGGTCGACCCGGCCCTCGCGGATCGCGTCGAGCGTGTTCGGGCTCTTCTCGTCGAGCGGCCACTCGAGCGGCGTCGCCTCCACGCCCGCGTCGTTGAGGAAGGTCGCGGTGCCCTTGGTGGCAAAGAGCTCGACGCCCTGCTCCGCGAGCATCCGCACCGCGGGCAGCATCTCGGCCTTGCTCTCCACCGGACCCAACGAGAGCAGCACCGATTGGATCGGCAGGCGGTAGCCCACGCTCAGCAGGCTCTTGAGGAACGCCTCGTTGAAGTCCTCCCCGATGCACCCGACCTCGCCGGTGCTCGCCATCTCGACGCCGAGCGTGGGATCCGCGCCGTCGAGGCGGTGGAAGGAGAACTGCGGTGCCTTCACGCCCACATGGTTGAGTTCGAAGGCCTGCTTGTCGGGCTTGGAGTACGGCCGGTCCATGATCACACGCGTCGCCAGCTCGATCAGGTTCTGCCGCAGCACCTTCGAGACAAACGGGAAACTCCGGCTGGCGCGCAGGTTGCACTCGATCACCTTCACCGCGTTGCTCTTGGCGATGAACTGCATGTTGAACGGCCCGGTGATGTTCAGGGCCTTGGCCACTTTGGTCGCGACCTGCCGCACACGCCGGACTGTCTCGAAGTAGGTCCGCTGGGGCGGGAACACGAGCGTGGCATCGCCCGAGTGCACGCCCGCGTTCTCGACGTGTTCGGAGATGGCATAGACGATGATCTCACCGTTCTTGGCGACCGCGTCCAGCTCGATCTCTTTCGCGCCGGTGATGAACTTGCTGATGACCGTGGGGTACTCGCGGCTGACCTTGGCGGCTCGGCCCAGATAGGTCTCGAGCTCCTCGTGGTTGGAGGCGACAGCCATCGCAGCCCCGCTCAGCACATAGCTCGGACGCACCAGCACCGGATAACCGACCTGGTCGGCAAAGGCGACGGCCTCTTCGTAGGTGCTGAGCTCGGCCCACTCCGGCTGATCGACGCCCAGCTCGTCGAGCAGCGCGCTGAAGCGGTGGCGGTTCTCCGCGTTGTCGATCGAATCGGGATTCGTGCCCAGTACCTTGACGCCCGACGCGTCGAGCTTGCTCGCCAGATTGTTGGGCGTCTGCCCGCCCATCGAGACGATCACGCCGACCGGCTGGACCTTCTCCGCGATCTCCCGGCAGACCTCCAGGCTGATCTCGTCGAAGAAGAGCTGGTGGAACTCGTCGTAGTCGGTGCTGACCGTTTCGGGGTTGTAGTTGAGCATCACGGTCTTGAAGCCGAGTTTGCGGAGTGTCTGACCCGCGTTCACGCAGCACCAGTCGAACTCCACCGAGCACCCGATCCGGTACGCCCCGCTCCCCAGCAGCAGCACCGCGTTGTCAACGGGGAACTCCGCGTCGTCCTGCGAGCCGTTGTAGGTGAGGTACAGGTAGTTGGTCTGCGCCGGGAACTCGCCCGCGAGCGTGTCGATCTGCCGGACGACCGGCTTGAGCCCCACCGCCGCTCGGCGATTCCAGACCTCGTCCTCGGTCAGCCCGGTGAACATCGCGACCTGGTGGTCGGAGAAACCGGCCCGCTTGACCTCGACGAGGAGCGCATCGCTCGCGCCGCGGCTGCCCGCCTGCAGCTCGCGCTTGAGGCGCACGATGTTGGCCAGCCGCGCGAGGAACCACCGGTCGATCTTGGTCTGCTCGGCCACCCGGTCCACGCTCCACCCCGACTCGAGCGCCTGGACGACGGTAAACACCCGCTCCTCCGTTGGCTCGGCAAGGTCGCGCTCGAGGTCGTCGCTCTCGAAACCCTCGCTCCCGACGACGCCGACCGCGCCGATCTCGAGCATCCGCAGCGCCTTCTGCATCGCCTCCTCGAAGACCGGCGCGATGGCCATCACCTCACCCACGCTCTTCATGCCCGAACCGATACGACGGGAGACACCCTTGAACTTCTTGAGGTCCCACCGCGGGATCTTCACCACGCAGTAGTCGAGGGCCGGCTCGAAGAAGGCGCTCGTCGTCTTGGTGATCGAGTTCTTGAGTTCGTGCAGCCCGTAGCCGAGCGCGAGCTTGGCCGCCACGAAGGCGAGCGGGTAGCCGGTCGCCTTGGACGCGAGCGCGGACGAACGGGAGAGGCGGGCGTTCACCTCGATCACGCGGTAGTCCTCGCTCTCGGGGTCGAGCGCGTACTGGATGTTGCACTCGCCGACGATGCCGAGGTGCCGGATCGTCTTGATCGCGATCTCGCGGAGCTTGTGGTACTCGGCGTTGGTGAGCGTCTGCGAGGGCGCGACCACGATCGACTCGCCGGTGTGGATGCCCAGCGGGTCGAAGTTCTCCATGTTGCACACGGTGATGCAGTTGTCGTGCTGATCGCGGACGACCTCGTATTCGATCTCCTTCCACCCCTTGAGCGACTCCTCGATGAGCACCTGCGGCGCGTGCCGCAGAGCGCGGCCGACCAGCTCGCGGAGTTCGGTTTCGTCTTTGACGATGCCGCTCCCGAGCCCACCGAGCGCGTACGCCACGCGGCACATCACCGGGAAACCCAGCTCGTGAGCAAAGCCCGCGGCGTCATCGACCGTGTTGACCGCCTTCGACTTCGCGGACTTCACGCCGATCTCGTCGAGCTTGTTGCGGAACAGGTCGCGGTCCTCGGTGTTCTGGATCACCGGCACCTGCGTGCCAAGCACCTTCACGTTGTGCTTCTCGAGCACGCCCGACTCGGAGAGCTTTACTCCGCAGTTCAGCGCCGTCTGCCCGCCGAAGGCGAGAAACAGGCCATCGGGTTTCTCCTTCTCGATGACCTTCTCGACGAACTCTGGGGTGATCGGCAGGAAGTAGACCTCGTCCGCGAGCGACTCGCTCGTCTGGATCGTGGCGATGTTGGGGTTGATGAGGACGGTGCGCACACCCTCTTCTTTCAGCGCCTTGATCGCCTGAGAGCCGGAGTAATCAAACTCGCCGGCCTCGCCGATCTTGAGCGCCGAGGAACCGAGGATGAGAACGGTTTGGGGGAGATGGAGCATGGGGTTGAGCGGGGGTTGGCAGCCGAGCGGGGTGTGAGTTGGTGGGCGGCGTAGTTCGTGATTCGTGATTCGTAGTTCGGAGGAGAGAGGGGGCGAACTCGACCGAACTACGAATCACGAGCTACCAGCAGCTATGAGCCTATTTATTGATGAATCATCCGAACGAACTCGTCGAACAGGTACGCGGTGTCCGTCGGCCCTGGGCACGCCTCGGGGTGGAACTGGACACTTCGGAACGGCTTCCACGAGTGGCGGACGCCCTCGTTCGTGCCGTCGTTGAGGTTCTCGAACCACGGCCGCCAGTCGCTCGGCAGCGTCGTCGTATCAACGGCGTAGCCGTGGTTCTGCGAGGTCACGAAGCACCGGTTGGTGCCGCACTCGACCACCGGCTGGTTCTGGCCGCGGTGGCCGTACTTGAGCTTGAAGGTCTTCGCCCCGATGGCGCGAGCCAGCAGCTGATTGCCCATGCACACGCCGAAGGTCGGCACATCACGGTCGAGGGCGGACTTGATCGTCGCTGCAGCGGCATCGACGAGCGACGGATCGCCCGGACCGTTCGACACCATGAGGCCGTCGATCTGAAGGCCCTGCAGATCGTCGCCCCACGGGAGCCGGACCACCTCGACACCGCGGCCGACGAGCGAGCGAAGGATGTTGCCCTTGCACCCGCAGTCGATCAACGCGACGCGTCGATCGCCCGAGCCGTACGTCGTGCGCTCCGCGACCGAGACCTCGGCGACGAGGTTGCGGACATTGGGATCCTCGAAGCCCCGCGGGTTCTCAGCGCCGTCGATCTCGATGCGGCCGAGCATCGAGCCGTGCTCGCGGAGCCGCATGGTGAGCGAGCGCGTATCGATGCCCTGGATGCCGGGCACGCCCTCGTCGGCGAGCCACTGCGCGAGCGAGCGCTGTGCGTGCCAGTGCGAGTGGTGCTCCGAGTAGTCGTTGACGATCAGCGCCGAGGCGTGGATGCGGTCGGACTCGAAGGTGATCGGCAGGTCGTCGCCACTGCCCACGGCGGACCCACCCTCGCGCTCCATCGGCGGCACCCCGTAGTTTCCGATCATCGGGTATGTGCAGCAGAGCAGTTGACCGGCGTAGCTCGGGTCGGTGAGCGACTCCGGGTACCCGACCATCCCGGTGCAGAAGACCACCTCGCCGGCGACACCGCCGTGTGCGCCGAACGAGCGCCCTTCGAAGACCGCGCCGTCAGCGAGCACCAGACGTGCCCGGGCCGCTGTTCGAGTGTCGTGCGAGTCGGCCGGCGCACCGCCGGGCCTTGCCGACGTGCTCGAGGTTGTTGTCACCGCTGTCATCCATGCACCCCTTCGCGTGTTCCCGTGGCCCGTGAGCCCGGCTTGATCACCGGCATCGCAGCAAGATCCTCGGGAAGCCCATCTGGTTCGTACGTTTCGAATTCCAATGCCGCGAGGGCGACGAACGGCACGCGCGGCGCGAACGCGCCGCGCGAGCGATCGACCACGCTCGCGATCGCCGCGACCTCCGCGCCCGCCGCCTCGACGATCGGCACCAGTTCGAGCACCGAGCCGCCCGTCGTCACGACATCTTCCGCAAGCACCACCCGATCGCCGGGCCGGAGCGCGAAGCCGCGGCGGAGCTCGAACGGCTCGCCCGGCCGGCGCTCCGCAAACACCGATGGCACACCGAGCGCCCGAGCAAGCTCGTACCCCCACACGATCGCACCGAGGGCCGGCGCGAGCACGGTGTCGATGCGGCCGACACCGGCGGTCTCGCGGAGACGACCGGCCATCGCTCGCGCGACACGCCCCGCGAGATCGGGGTGCTCGAACAGCCTCGCGCACTGGCAGTAGCGGTCCGAGTGCAGCCCCGATGACAGCACGAAGTGCCCACGCTGCAGCGCACCGCACTGCTCGAGCAGGGCGAGCACCCCCGCCTCATCGAGCTGCGGCGTCTCGTGGATGGACTCACCCAACGTTCGCCCCTCCTTGCACCGCCTCGGCGATCGACGCGGCGAGCGCTAGGGCCCGAGACCGGACTCCGGACTCGAAGGCGCTGATCGATGTCGACTCGTCCGGTGATGGCAGCAGGCTCCGTGTCGCGTGGATGATCACCGGTCCCCCCTCGCCCGCTGCACCGATGGTGCCCTCGAGCGACCCACCTTGTGCGCCCACACCGGGCACCAGCACGGGGAGCGACGGCGCCAACCGACGGATCGAGGCGAGCGGCTCGGGCCTGGTCGCGCCCACCACCAGACCCACGCGACCCGGTGACGACTCGGTGTCCCACTCGTGCGCAAGCTCGGCGATGCGGTGAAAGGTCTCCCCGCGCACGAGCAGGTCGTCGGCCGACGGGTTGCTCGTCAGGCACAGCACAAACGTGAGCGTGCCCGGATGAGCCAGAAAAGGCTCGACCGCGTCACGCCCCATGAGCGGGTTGACCGTCGCCGCGTCGAAGCCGAGCTCGGTGTAGATCGCTGCGGCGTACCGCTCGGACGACGAGCCGATGTCACCGCGCTTGGCATCGGCGATGGCGACGCGATCGTCCGGAATGAGCGCGCGCACACGCTCGAGCATCGCCCATCCGCCGGGGCCGAGCGCCTCGAAGAACGCAAGGTTGGGCTTGAACGCGCCGGCGAGATCGGCGGTCGCTGAGACGATGGCTCGCATGGCGTCCACCAGGGCGGTGTCTCCCGCACCGAAACACTCAGGAAGCCGTCTCGGATCGGGCTCGAGACCGACGGAGATCGAGTACACGTGCGTACGCGGGCCAGCGTGCAGTCGATCGAGTGCGCCGGTCACGAAAACCCCCTCACATCCGGCTCGTGCATCAAGACTTCGCCATCCTTCACAATCAAGTTGAGCCGCTGGTCGGTGGTGGGAGCGTCCCGCTCCCACGAACATTCGCCCGAAGTTTCTCGGAGATCGACCGTGGGAACGGGACGCCGCTCCCACCACCAATTTCTGCAAGATCTTGCACGAACAGGACGCACTCGCCAGTGACGCTTGAGAGAGGAACGCAAAGCACGTCTTCGAATATGAGCACAGGAACGGGAAAGCGAGTCGATCACGCGTGACTCATCGCTTCGCCGTTTCGCTGCCATCAAAGGTGCATGATATCCGCTTTGTGGCTCGGCGTCACGCCCGGACGGACTCCGCCGGCCCGAAGATGCCCAACTCGTCGTGGGTCACCGCGCCGCCGACGAGCGTGGCGACGACCCCCGCGCCGAATGTCTCGCCGAGCCACGGGCAGTTCCGCCCCTTGCTGGCCACTCGCGTCTCGTCGAACAGGTACGGGTGGCCGAGGCGGATAATCGCGAGGTCCGCGGACGCACCCACGCGGAGGGAGCCGGCGCGATCGCCGACCACGCCCGCAGGGCCGGCCGTGAGCTTCTCGATCACCAGGTCGAGCGAGCAGGTACCGGTCGCGACCAGCCGCTCGTGCAGCACCGCGAAGGCCGACTCGAAACCGATGATGCCGAAGGGCGCCGCGTCGAACACATCGTCCTTGCTCGCGGGCGGGTGTGGGGCGTGGCAGGTGGCGATCGCGTCGATCACCCCATCCTTGAGCGCCTCGACGAGCGCCGCGCGGTCGGACTCCTCCGCGAGCGGCGGACGGACTTTGACGTTCGTGTTGTAAGTGCCGTCACGGTTCAAGACAGCGTGGTCGGTGAGCGTCAGGTGGTGCGGGCTGACCTCGGCCGTGATCGGCGCGCCGCGATCCTTGAAATGCCGCACCACCTCGACCGTCTGGGCGTTCGAGAGCTGCGAGATGTGCAGCCGGCCGCCGGTCGCCAGCGCGAGCATGGCATCACGAGCGACCACGGTCGCCTCGCTCACCCGCGGCACGCCGTGCAGCCCGAGCCGCAGGGACACCGACCCCTCGTGCATCACGCCAGAGCCCGTCAGATCAGGGTCTTCACACTGCTGGGCGATCACGGCGCCCAGATCCTTAGCCGACTCGAGGGCGCGGCGGAGCGTGGCAGCGTTGCGGACGGGCTCGGGGGCATCGCTGAACATCGCGGCCCCGCACTCGAGGAGCGAGGCGAAGCCGGTCATCTCCTTGCCCTCACGGCCGAGTGTGACCGCAGCGATCGGGCAGATCCGCGTGCCGCAAGCCTGGGTCGCCCGGGCCGTGATGAAGCGGACGATGGACGGGTCGTCGATCGTCGGCTCGGTGTTGGCGGCGCAGAACACCGTGGTGAACCCGCCTCGTGCTGCGGCCTGGGCGCCGGTCTCGATGGTCTCCGCCGCCTCGTGGCCCGGCTCGCGCAGGTGCGCACGCAGGTCGACGAAGCCCGGCGTCACGAGCAGGCCGCTCGCGTCGATGACACGCGCCGCCCGCTCAGGGGAGATCTCCCGCGACACCGCCTCGATCCGGCCGCCCTCGACGAGCACATCGCGCTCCTCGTGCAGGGCCTGCGACGGGTCGATCACCATCCCGCCGCGGATCAGCACCGCGTCATCGTGCTCACCCATCGTCCAGCTCCGACGCCGGCTTCTCCGGCACCGACTGCACCGCCACGCCATCCTGAGCGGACTTCAGGAGCTTGAGCACCGCCATCCGAACCGGCACGCCGTGGGCAACCTGATCGACGATCACCGTTCGCTCGCGGTCCATGATCGAGTTGCTGATCTCAACACCGCGGTTCACAGGGCCCGGGTGCATCACAAGGGCATCGGGGTTGGCGCGCTCGAGCTTGGCCGTGTTGAGACCGTAGAGCTTGCGGTACTCGCCGACCGAGGGGAACCGGCGGGTCTGCTGACGCTCGGCCTGGATGCGCAGCAGATAGATGACATCGGCGCCGGCGATGGCCTCGTCGAGCCGGTTGGTCACCCGCACGCCGTACGCCTCACCGAAGGACTCGGGGACGAACATCGAGGGGCCGCAGACGGTTACTCGCGCCCCAAGGGCGGTCAGGCAGAGCACGTTGGACCGCGCCACACGCGAGTGCAGCACATCGCCCACGATGGTCACACTCAGCCCCTCCACTTTGCCCAGAGCACGCCGGATCGTGAACGCGTCGAGCAGCGCCTGCGTCGGGTGCTCGTGCCATCCGTCTCCCGCATTAATGACCGCAGCCTTGGCGAACGTCGCCACATGCTCGTGCGTGCCCGAGCTGGCGTGCCGGATCACGATGATGTTGGCACCGGCCGCCTCGATCGTCTCGACGGTGTCGCGCAGGCTCTCGCCCTTCTTGATCGAACTGGTGCCCACATCGAAGTTCACGACGTAGGCCGAGAGGTGCTGCGCCGCCATCTCGAAGCTCATTCGGGTCCGCGTGGAGTTCTCGAAGAACAGATTGACGACCGTGGAGCCGTCAAGCGTCGTCAGCCGCCGAGCACCGGAGGCGATGTGGGCGCGATACTCCTCAGCGGTGTCGAGGACGAGCTCGATCTCCGCGCGGCTCAGGCGGCCGATGGCGACCAGATGTCGGTGTGGGAAGGGTTGATCCAGCATGACGGCTCGCGTCGCGGACGGCTTGGCCTCCACCATCGGCTCAATGCATGCGACGGGTTCGGTCTCGGCGCTGGCCATTCTGCTGACCGCACACCATATCAAGCCTGTGGCATTTTGAAGGTCTGTGTGGGTGATCGGGCTCGCCCAGATCAATTTGTTTGCATATTGTTTGGTATGCGAGATGACGACTTCGGATACCGCGACGCTCTGCCACGCGGCCCCGCGCACCGGCGCGGGGCCGGGCTCAATCCCGGGAACCGGTTCGAGACCGTCCGGCTGCACGTGCTTGGGGAGGAGCTCGATCGGCAGCTCGTCGAGCACGAGCGAGAAGATGGTCACCTGCACCGCGTGGAGCGGGAGGTCTTCCGTGACCGGACCAAGACGATCATCAACCGCGTCAAACCGACCTCGGATGTGCCCTTCGATTGGACCATCAACCCCTACCGCGGGTGCGAGCACGGGTGCGTGTACTGCTTCGCGCGGCCGTACCACGAGTACCTCGGGTTCAACTGCGGGCTCGATTTCGAGACCAAGCTGATGGCCAAGCCCGAGGCGCCCGAGCTGCTGGTGCGCGAGCTGGCCTCGCCGCGGTGGCGGCCCGAGCCCATCGTCATGTCCGCGATCACCGATGTGTATCAGCCGGTCGAGGCGACGCTCGGGATCACGCGGCGGTGTCTGGAGGTGCTCGCCGAGGCCAGGCAGCCGGTGAGCACCATGACCAAGAGCGCGCTGGTGCTGCGCGACACTGATCTCTGGGCGAAGCTCGGTGAGGCCAACGCCGGCCGGGTGATCGTGACACTCGTCACGCTCGACCCCGACCTCGCCCAGCGTCTCGAGCCGCGGGCTTCGGCGCCGTCGGCCCGGCTCCGCGCGATCCGTCAGCTCACCGAGGCGGGCGTGCCGGTGTCGGTGAATATCGCGCCGGTCATCCCCGGACTCACCGACACGGAGGTGCCGCAGGTGCTCGAAGCAGTCGCGGATGCCGGCGCACGCCGGGCCGCATGGGTGCTGCTCCGGCTGCCCTATCAGCTCAAGGAGATCTTTCTGGAGTGGCTCGGCCGCAACGTACACCCCGAGCGAGCAAAGAAGGTGGAGTCACTGATCCGTCAGAGCCGCGGCGGCAAGCTCTACGACGCCGGCGCCAACCGGCGGCGCGGGCACGGCCCGATCGTCGAGCACCTCGCCCAGACCTTCGACGTATTCACCAGACGCTACGGGCTCAACCGAGACATCCGCCCGCTCACCGGCAAACACTTCCGAAGACCGGATCTCACCGGACAACTCGGGTTATTCGAACCAACGGAACGATGATCGCGACCGCCAAGCAACCTCGAATAGACCGCGGAGAGGGGTGCCGTGGTTCTCGCCGCAGGCGAGAACCATGAGACGCCTCAAAGGTCGTCGATAATCATGGACAACCCGCGGGGCGAGATCTTCACCGCACCCAGCACCTCACACACCGGCCCGGTGGTGGGAGCGTCCCGCTCCCACGAATATTCACCGACAGATACCCGGTACTCCGCTGTGGGCGCGAGACGCTCCCACCACCACACCCGGGAACCCACACCCTCAAGATGCTCGAGCCATCATGCGTCGCGGTGACCGAATCTGGTGCATGCACCGAGGCCTGCAATCCCCGGTGATACGGTGCGTTGGCCCGGCTGGCCCCGATACCCCGGGTGATGCCTAAAGGAGCGTGCCGCATGAATCACCAACGAGTCTTACCCGCGCTGCTCGGTCTTTTCCTTGGAGGGTGCATCGCGACGCAGGCGCTCGCGCACCCCGGGCACGGAGCGCCCGAACCAGAACCCGAAGCGTCCGAGCCGACCGCGGACACCCCCGCGATCACCCACCGGCAACGTTCACCGCACCAGCGCCAAGAGGACCGCCGACACCAGCGCCGCGGACCAGGCCACCCCATGACCGCCATCGACCTGCCACCGCCCGCCGTCTCCATCTCGATCGAGGGCAAGAAGCGGGTCATCCGCGCCAACGGCCTGCCCGGGCACGAGACCGGCACCTTCCCCAACCCAGGCAACCCCAACGCCCTCCGCCCGCAGTCGCACGAGTTCACGCTCCCGCTCGTCCCCACGATCGCGGGCGAGCCGATCCCCGCCCGCCCCGAGTTCGGCATCGCCATCAACGGCGTGGTCTTCGACGCCGGCACCGGCGAGTTCTGGACACCACAGCACGACCGCGCCTTCGGTGGCGGTTCCCCGTGGAACTATGAGGCACTCGGCGGCGGCGTCCCCCTCGGCCTCGACCGCAACAACGCCCACGTTCAGCCGACCGGCAAGTACCACTACCACGGCCTGCCCACCGGCCTCGTCGAGCGACTGACCGAGGGGCATGGCGGCGACACCATGGTGCTCATCGGGTGGGCGTACGACGGCTTCCCGATCTACGCCGCCCGGGGCCATGCGGACGCTGGCGACCCAGCCTCACCCGTCCGCCGACTCCGATCGAGCTACCGCCTCAAAGACGGGCACCGTCCCGATCGACCCGAGGGCCCCGGCGGCCCCTACGACGGCACATTCGGCCTCGACTACGAGTACATCGAGGGCCACGGCGACCTCGACGAGTGCAACGGCCGGTACGGCGTCACCCCCGAGTTCCCCCACGGCACGTACTACTACGTGATCACCGCGGAGTTCCCGTCGGTGCCGCGCGTGTGGCGCGGTGAGCCGGATGAGTCGGTACACCGGCGCGGGCCGGGTTCCGGCCCTACGAACGAAGACCCCCCCGACAACCGGCAACGCCGGAGCCCGCGGCCGTAGTCGTACAGCCGGGTGTCTGAAGTGTTGGTGTGAACCACCACTTGATTCACTGCGTTGGCGTAGTGCCTGCAGCTAATCTGAACAATGCTCCTGTCGGACCGCCACGCCGATGACGCTGGACTCGATCTCCAGAATGGACTGGCAGCGGCTTTCAAGTTGTGCTCCACTTCAGCACAACGGTGACGAAGTACGGAGTAGTTGCATGCGGACCAGCCAGGAGATCGAATGAGTGCTCTTTCAGAAGCGCGGGTCGCTGTCGTCGGCGGTTCTTATGCGGGGCTGTGCGCGGGGCTGGCTCTGCGGTGCGCCGGCGTGGATGTGCATGTCTACGAGCGCACGCCCGATCACAACCGTATCGGCGGTGGGATCGTCGTTCAGCCCGACTTTGCCGACTATCTCGAGGCATTCGGATACGCGAGACCGGAGACGGTCGCCATTCCCACCGTCGGACGAAAAATCCTGGATCGAGATGGCTCCGTTGCCCGGTACGCAAAGGACGCGACGTTCTTTACCGCATGGGACACGGTGCTCCGCTCGCTTCAGCGTGCTTTCGATGCGGATCGCCTGCACAACGACAAGAGCCTCGACACGATCCGAATCACCGGTGACGGCGTGACGCTGTCGTTCACGGACGGGGGGCGCGTCGAAGCAGATATGCTCCTCGGCGCCGATGGGATCGGGTCTCGTGTTCGCCGCCACCTCGCGCCTGAGATCGCCCCCGCCTACGCCGGGTACGTCGGCTATCGAGGCATTCTTCCCGAATCCGAACTTTCCTCTGATCAGATTTCGTTATTTCATGATCACTTTGTGATGTACGCCTATCCGAATTCTCATATCTTGAGTTATTTCATTCCGGGTGAGCGCGGCGAACGGGAACAGGGCGCTCGCCGGTTCAACTGGGTGTGGTATGTCTCGCAGACGCCGGAGGAGCTGCGATCGATCCTGACAGATCGTCATGGCGTGCATCATCACGCCTCGCTCGGTCACGGCCAGATGGCCGACGAATGGGTCGAGAGCCTGAAACACCGCGCCACAGAGCTTCTTCCGCCGTTGGTTGCCGACGTCGTCGATCGCACACATGAGCCGTTCGTACAGGCCATCTTCGATCTACAGGTTCCGAAGATGGTGTACGGTCGGGCGGCGCTCCTTGGAGACGCAGCGTTTCTGGTCAGGCCGCACACAGCATCGGGTGCCTCGAAGGCAGCCGCCGATGCGGTGGCGCTCGCTCACACGCTCCGTGAGGCGGGCCGACTCTCCACCGAGGCGCTCGAGCAATGGGAAGCCGATCGGATGGCCGCGACACAGCTCATCATCAACCACGGCAAGCTCATCGCCGCCCGCGGCGGACTTGGGAGATAGCGCCTGCTGAACATTTTTAGGAAATGGGCAAACTCGTCGATCGCAGCCGGCGCTCGATGCAAAGGGCCAGCGTGCTCTGGAGGATCGCTCAGATCAGAGCTGCCTTACACGCGCCAAGCCGCGTTCGAATGCTCGAATCAGCACTTCGAGATGTCCGATGGCCGCCTCATGCTCTTCATTGCTGAGCTCTCCAAACTCCTCGGCGAGCGATTCCGCTACAAGTCTGTAGCGCGATCCAAGGTGCGAAAAGGCATGGGCCTCCATTCGGACAATACTTGATCGCCGGTCAGTAGGAGACTGCTCGCGCGTCACGAGGCCACGTGATGACAGGCGATCGATAAGCGCTGTCACACTGCCGCTCGTCAGTCCGAGTCTGCGGCCGAGCTCGGTTGGCGTGAGCGGGTGATGCTCTAGCTGGTTGAGGCATCGCAGATCGCTGCTGTTGATGTCAAGCGAATCCTCCATCTCACGATCAATCTGATCCAGCAACCCATGGATCGCTCGGCCGCGTTCAACCAGCTCTAAAGCACGCTGTGAGTAACTTTTTTCTTGATCATCATGCATCTTGATGATAAAGATATCGAATCTAGATGCAGATTGTCAACCCCTTTTCAGGAGCATGCGATGCATATCAACGAACTCGCCCACGCCTTTGTGGGACTGTGCGCCCAAGGCAAACTCGAAGAAGCTCAGCAGTTCTGGTCCGACGACGTCGTCAGCATCGAAGGCTTCCCGAGCCCCCACCAGGTGTGTCGCGGACGCGATGAGGTCATCGAGAAGCAGAAGATGTGGTCAGAGGGAACACAGATGCACGGCATCACCTGCGAGGGGCCCTACATCAACGGTGATCAGTTCTCAGCCCGTTTCTCACTGGACTGCACGGACCGCGAGGGCAAACGGAGCACCATGCACGAGATGGCGCTGTACACGGTGAAGGACGGAAAGGTGACGGAAGAACGCTTCTTCCCGCTTATGGGATAGCCCGTGTCCCCTTTCGCTACCGTCAATCCCGACGAATACCACCCTTTCGAGTTCGAAACCGAGATCGTGCATCACAATCTTGGTACCTATCGCTACACGGTTGTCTTTCTCGACCCCGAACTCCACGAACACCTGCCGCTGAAGAAGTACCCTCGGCTTCGAGCTTCAGGTGAAGTCCGAGACATCCCTTTCGATGGCGCATGGCAACCGGTGCGCGGGAGGTGGTATCTCATGCTCTCAAAGCAGTTGATGCGGGGGGGCGAGTTTGAAGTGGGTGACGTGGTCACAGTGCGTTTCCGAGTTGAAGACCCGGATTCGATTGACATGCCGCCCGAACTCGTTCGAGCGCTGCAGTCGAGTAAACCACTCCAGTCGGCGTGGGACGCGCTGACCCCAGGAAAGCGCCGAGGGCTGGCGTACGGCATTGCCAATGCGAAAACGCAACCAACGCGATCGAAGCGACTCCGAGCCGTTTTGGAGCAACTCAGGCAATCATGATGAACGCTTGCGATGAGGAGGAAACACGTCGGCCTCTGACCCGTTCACACGACGTTGAACACTGGATGGCGAGACAAGTTTGAACTCGTACCAAGTCACCTTGAATCAGTCACTTACCACCGTCGATCACTCAGCAAATCGGGGCGACTGGATTTGAACCAGCGACCTCCACACCCCCAGTATGGCGCGCTACCAAGCTGCGCTACGCCCCGGAATTGAGTTGTTCGCAGCCGGTGCGTGGGGGCGCCCCGGCCGAGGTCGCGGAGGATAGGCCAACAGGGCCGGAACGTCGAACCATCGGCGTGCGAGCCCGGGCCGGGTCGGCACGGCCCATAGCTGGGCCCGCCATCAAGCGGCCGGGTCCGTCCGGATCGCTCCCGTCCTTCGAGGAATCTGCCTGCCCACCCCCCACTCGCTCGGTCGGCTCTCGGTTGGTATGATTTTCCGTCCGGCTGAGATCGGCAGCCGGGGCCGTCCGCAGCTCCACCGCTCCGGACGCGCCGGTGGCACGAATTCTCTCATGCTCCGTCTCGGTCGTCGGCCACGCCGATCGAGCGGTCACCCCCCGAAGCGGCCTTGTCGTTCGCGCGCCGATCGCGTCGGACGCGGTCCCGCTGAATCGATCCCGCCAGGAACCCCTCCACATGGCAGACGCCCCAAGCCTCGTCAAGGACCTCATCGAGTCCGGCATCCACTTCGGCCAGCGCACGAGCAACTGGAACCCGAAGATGGCGCCGTACATCTACGGCAAGCGCAACTCCGTCCACATCATCGACATCAAGGAGACCATCAAAGGCCTCCTGCTCGCCAAGAAGCTCATCACGCGCACCGTCGCCTCGGGCAAAGATGTGTGCTTCGTCGGCACCAAGCGTCAGTCCAAAGAGGTGCTCGAGACACGGGTGACCGATGTCAAGATGCACTACGTCACCGAGCGGTGGCTGGGCGGCACGCTCACCAACTTCCGCACCATCCGCAGTCGCCTCAAGCGCCTCGAAGAGCTCGAGGCCATCGAGGAGTCCGACGGCTTCCAGAGCTACTCCAAGAAGATGGAGAGTCAGCTCCGCCGCGAGATGCGCAAGATCAAGCGCAACCTCGACGGCATCCGCCACATGGACAAGCTCCCCGGCGTGATGGTCGTCATCGATGTCAACCGCGAGGTCAACGCCCTGCTCGAGGCCCGCAAGCTCGGCATCCCCACCATCTGCCTGATCGATTCCGACGGCGACCCCGAACTCGTCGACATCCCGATCCCCGGCAACGACGACTCGATGCGCGCCATCGATGCCGTGGTCCGCGAGCTCTGTCAGGCTGTCGCCGACGGCAAGACCCAGCGCGTCGGCGCCTCCGCCGGCGAGGGCGAAGAAGGCGAGGGCGAGCCCGCCGAGCAGCGTCCGCGTCGCAGCCGCCGGAGCCAGTTCCGCGCCGACGGCGGCGACGATCAGCCCACCGCCCAGGTCGCCGCGGCAGCAGAGACCGCCGCCGAGTAACCCTCGAGCAGACCACGCACGCCGCCACGAGCCGCGGGCGCGAGCCCGCGGGCCCGAACAGCCAGACACACCAGTCCGCGGGCCCGCGCCCGCAGCTCGCACGACACCCACCCAGTACATCACACCGATCACCGGAGAGACAGGAATGCCCGACGTGGAAATCAACGCCAAGGATGTCATGCAGCTCCGTCAGAAGACGGGCCTTCCCATGATGAAATGCAAGGAAGCGCTCCTTGAGAACGGCGGCGACCCCGTCGCCGCCGAGGAGTGGCTCCGCAAGAAGCTCAAGGGCAAGATGGAGACGCGCACCGACCGCGCCGCGGGCGAGGGCCGCGTGGCCGTCGCCATCGAGGGCGCCAAGGCCGCCATCATCGAGCTCCGTGCCGAGACCGACTTCACCGCCAAGAACGACAAGTTTGTCGAGGCCGCCCACCAGGTCGCCACCAAGGCGCTCGCCGGCGCCTCGATCGACGAGCTCAACGAGTCGATCTCGGACCTCAAGATCGAGACCGGCGAGAACATCTCCGTCTCTCGTGCCGAGGTCGCCGAGGGCGCCGGGTTCGGCAGCTACGTTCACCACGACGGCAAGACCGGCGTGCTGCTCGTCTGCGACGGACCGGTCGAGGAGTCGGTCGGCAAGCAGATCGGCATGCACATCGTCTCCGCGGTCCCGATCCCCCAGGGCGTCACCAAGGACGATGTGCCCGAGTCGGTCATCGAGAAGGAGCGTCAGTTCGCCCTCTCCCTCGCCGAGCAAGAGGGCAAGCCCAAGGAGATCGCCGAGAAGATGGTCGAGGGCAAGGTCCGCAAGCTCTACTCCGAGCTCGCGCTCATCGAGCAGGACTTCGTGATCGACCCTTCGAAGAAGGTCAAGGATGTCCTCGGCTCGGTGTCGGCCACCAAGTTCTTCCGCTTCCAGGTCGGCGAGGGTGCCGACTCGGGCGCGGACGCCTGAGATGCGCCCCGCACGCCACCAGGCCACGAGCCCGCGGATCCCGATCTGCGGGCTGCTCTGGTTCACCGTGGTGGCCGCGCCCCTTGCGGTGTCGCCCGGGTGCTACGAGCGGGTCGTGCGGCGTGAGGGGGCTTTCACCCAGAGTTCTCCGGTCTACGAACGCTCCGACGAAGACCTCTTCCTGCTCAAGGACCTGGAAAACCTCGGCCGAGAGCTCTCGGGTGAGGACTCGCGCTGAGAATCAGTCCACAAGGCCCCCGAACATCCGGAGGACGCCCGCCAGCGAAGCCGATATGGTTCGCACGCACCCCGAGTTCCGGCCGGAGACCGTCTGATGGGCATCGAACAGGCCATTACCGCCGAGGGATTCCTCACCACCCAGCTCAAGCGGGTGATCAACTGGTCCCGCCGCAACTCGCTGTGGCCGATGCCATTCGCGACCGCGTGCTGCGGCATCGAGCTCATGGCGACCGCGTCGAGCCGGTACGACCTCGCCCGATTCGGGGCCGAGGTCATGCGGTTCTCCCCCCGCCAGTCCGACCTGCTCATCGTGGCGGGCCGGATCTCGATCAAAACCATGCCCGTGCTCCAGCACATCTACACGCAGATGGCCGAGCCGCGCTGGGTCATCTCGATGGGCGCCTGCGCCAGCACCGGCGGTGTCTTCGACACCTACGCCGTCGTCCAGGGGTGCGACCAGTTCATCCCCGTCGATGTCTACGTGCCCGGGTGCCCGCCCCGCCCCGAGCAGCTCATCGAGGGCGTCATGGCCATCCAGAAGATCATCGACAACGAGGGCATCCCGCCCAAAGGTCCGGACGGCAAGCGCGTGCCGCTCGGCATCGCCCTCCCCGCCGCGAGCCCCGCTGAGCCCGCGAAGGTGCCGCTGGGCGTGGGTGCCTGACGCGTGCGCGTCCTCGTCACTGGCCTCCGGGGCACTGTCGGGCGAGCCCTCGAGCCGGCGCTGCACGCCGCGGGCCACGAGGTGATCGGATGGGATCGATCCGTCGCCCCGGCCACCGACCTCGCAGCGTGCGACGCGTACGTCCGCCAGATCAACCCACGCGGGATCATCCACCTCGCCGTCGCCTCAAACCCCACCGGCGTGGCGAGCGAGGGCCGCGCCGTCTCGGTCGACTGGTCGATGGTGCTCGCGCGCTACGCCCTCGAGCTGCGGCTGCCGTTCGTCTTCACCTCCACTGTGATGGTGTTTACCGACGACGCACCCGGTCCCTTCGAGACCACTAGCGTGCCCGACGCCGCCGAGGGATACGGTGGCGAGAAGGCCGAGGCCGAGCGGCTCATCCGCCAGACGTACGACGATGCCGTCATCGCCCGCCTCGGGTGGCAGATCGGCACCGCCCCCGGCTCGAACAACATGATCGACTTCCTGCACCGCCAGATGGCCGAGCACGGCGTGGTGCGAGCGTCGACCAACTGGACGCCCGCGTGCGCTCACCTCGCCGACACCGCCGAGGCCCTGGTTTGGTGCCTCAGCGCACCGGTCAGCACCTACATGCTCGAGGGCAACCGTGCCGGGCACTCGTTCTACGAGATCGCGTCGGCGCTCGGTGCCCGGCACGACGGCGCCTTCACGGTCGAGCCGGCCGACGAGCCGGCGCGCGATCAACGCATGCTCGACGACCGCGTGCCGATGAAACAGCTCGACGAGTCGCTCGCCGGGCTCGGCGCCACCACCGCCTGAATCATCGCACCGGGCGCCCGGCACCCGCGACCCCGCTCACACCACGCCCTGCGCCTCCATCGCCTCCGCAACCTTATAAAAACCTGCGATGTTCGCCCCGCTCGCGTAGTCACCCGGAACGCCGTACTCCGTCGCCGCATCCTGGCAGTGCTCGAAGATGCGGTGCATGATCGCCCGGAGCCGCTCGTCGACCTGGTCCCGCGTCCACCGCTCCCGCTGGGCGTTCTGCGTCATCTCCAGGCTCGAGACCGCCACACCGCCCGCGTTCGCCGCCTTGCCGGGGCCGAACAGCACGCCCGCCTCGTGGAACGCCTCCGCCGCGTCGATCGTGCACGGCATGTTCGCCCCCTCGCTCACCGCGCGCACGCCGCCCTCGATCAGCCGGTGGGCCGCCGAAGCGTCGAGTTCGTTCTGCGTCGCGCACGGCAGCGCCAGCTCGCACGGCACCGCCCACACGCCGCCCGTCACCTCGTACTCACTCAGCGGAACGAACCGCACGCCCTCGAACCGCTCCGCGTACTCGCTGATCCGACCACGGCGAACCTCCTTGAGTTCCTTTACGAACTCGATCTTCTCCGCGTCGAGCCCCGCCGGGTCGTGGATGAAGCCCGACGAATCGCTGAGTGTTACCACACGAGCGCCAAGCTGGGTGAGCTTCTCCGTCGCGTAGATCGCCACGTTGCCCGAACCCGAGACCACCGCCGTCCGGCCGTCCAGGCCCGACCCGCTGGCCGACAGCATCTCGCCCGCGAAGTACACCGTGCCGTACCCCGTCGCCTCGGTCCGCAGCAGCGACCCGCCCGAGTACGGGCTCTTACCCGTCAGCACGCCCGTCCACCGGTTGAGCAGCTTCTTGTAGTACCCGAAGAGGTACCCCACCTCGCGCGAGCCCACGCCGATGTCACCCGCCGGCACATCCGTCCGGCTCCCGATGTGCCGCGCCAGCTCCGTCATGAACGCCTGGCAGAACCGCATCACCGCGTGGTCGCTCTTGCCTTTCGGATCAAAGTCGGCCCCGCCCTTGCCTGCGCCGATCGGCTGATCGGTCAGCGCGTTCTTGAAGATCTGCTCGAACCCCAAGAACTTCAGCACGCTCAGGTTCACCGTCGGGTGGAACCGCAGCCCACCTTTGTAGGGCCCCAGCGAACTCGAGAACTGCACGCGGTACCCCGTGTTTACCTGCACCTCCTCGTGGTCGTCGATCCACGCCACACGGAAGATGATCATCCGGTCGGGTACCACCAGACGCTCCAGAATCTTGTTCTGCCGGTACGTCGCGTGCCGCTCGAACACCGGGTGCAGCGTCTGCAGCACCTCCCGCGCCGCCTGCAGAAACTCCGGCTGATCGGCGTGCGCCGTCTCGAGCGAGGCAATCACATCGGCGACGTACCCGCGAGCATCGGTCGCAGCGAGGACAGCGGTGGTGGCAGACATGTGGATCTCTCCAGATCGGGACCAAGCCGGGGAAAGAGACAACGCTACCAAAGACAGGGCGAACACGCGTACACTCCGCCCGTCCGGGTGCGTAGCTCAGTTGGTCTAGAGCACCGCCGTTACATGGCGGGGGTCACAGGTTCGAGTCCTGTCGCACCCACTCCCGCAGCCTCCGCCTACAAATCAGCCGATTCCGGCTGCAATCGCTGAATCAGTCGACCGGCGGTGCGTGTGATGGTGCGCTTGCCTCGGGAAGCTGTCTGATACCCCCGAGACCCGGCAACCCGCGTGCGTACGAGATGCCGCGAAAAGCACAGAGATTCCTTCTGATTCAGGAGATCAAGACCGACAAATATTCGGTGCCCTTCTGCACCGGCGGTCATGCCAACACAATGGCGCTGTTTTGTACAAACCCTTTGCACATCGTGAAGCTGGTGGTAAATTTCACAGTGTTTAATGTGGATTCATGTGATGAATGCGA
>JBCDJJ010000028.1:0-38916 GCA_038747915.1 Planctomycetota bacterium
AAGTCAACTCGTCTCGCCAGTCTTCGCGGTGGATCGACCGACTCCGGGACTTGCGTGCCACTGGCGGCTTGCCCGCCAGTGTTCAAGGGCTTTGGCGTTCGCACTGGTGGGCAAGCCACCAGTGGCACCCGCGACGAATTGACTTGGAACGCACTAATCAGTGCTGACGGCTGTCGCGCCGCCCGATATCACCAGCTACGCCCCGACCCTCAACATCAAGCACACCATCAACCAATCGAACAACACGATCCGCTCGCTCCGCTGTCGCCTGATCGTGCGTCACCACCACCATCGTGAGCGTCGCGTCCTCGTTCGACTCGTCCTCGCGGAGTGAAGCGATCGCATCGAGGATCTGCCGGCCGGTCTCGCGGTCGAGATTGCCCGTCGGCTCATCCGCGAGCAGCAGCGCCGGCCGGTTGATGAGCGCCCGCGCGATGGCCGCCCGCTGGCGTTCTCCGCCGGAGAGCTCCGCGGGGCGGTGCCGCAGGCGGTGCCCGAGCCCGAACCGGTCGAGCAGCTCCGACGCCCGATGCTCGATGCCCTTCCGCCCGGTGTGCGCCCACGACGCCCCATCGACCAACGCCGGGATCGACACGTTCTGCACCACCGAGAGCTCGGGCAGCAAGTGGTAGAACTGGAACACAAAGCCCACCGTGCGGTTGCGGTACCGGTCAAGCCCAGCGGTGCCGAGCCCGCCCACACGGTGCCCCCCGTACCGCACCTCGCCCTCGTCCGGCCGGTCGAGCCCGCCGAGCAGGTGCAGCAGCGTCGACTTGCCCGACCCCGACGCACCAAGGATCGCCAAAAATTCACCACGATCGACCCTCAGATCGACCCCGTGCAGCACCGGCACGCGCACCTTCCCGAGCCGGTACGACTTCCGCACCCCCACCGCTTCCAGCATGCCTTCGCCCGTGCTCACGCCAGCCTTATACGCCAGACACCAGATCCAAGTGGCATCTCACTCGAACCGCAACGCCCGCACCGGGTCCATCGACGCGGCACGCACCGCCGGCACCAACGCGCCCAGCACCGCGGCGAGCACACCCACGCCGAACACGATCCCCGCATGCACGGGGTCGAGGTCCGACGGGATCTCGAAGAAGTAGTACACCGCAGGATCCCAGATCGCCCAGTTCTGGTCGAGCGAGCGGCCCACCGCGATGATGCCGTCGTGGATCGGGTTGATGTTCAGCACCACCGCCGCCCCGAGCGCCATCCCCGCCGAAGCGCCGACCACGCCCAGCACAAGCCCGTACCGCAAGAAGAGCCACGCCACACCCGCCCGTGACGCACCGACGGCCCTGAGAATCCCGATGTCCTTCGTCTTCTCGCTGATCATCGACCAGAAGATCGAGAACACCAGGAACACCGCCGTCATCGAGATCAGCGCAAAGAGCACGAGCACCAGCGCGGTCTCCTTCTTCACCGCCGCGACGAACTGCCGCAGGCCCGGCCGCTGCTCCCAGGTGTAGATGAGCTCGAAGTCCTCCATGATCTGTGCGCTCGGCGCCGCGGGGAATTCCGAAGCGAAGGCCCGGTAGATCTCCATGCACCGATCCCGAAGCTCGCGCGCCTCGACCCCGGCCGCGGCCCGCACCAGCACGTTGCTCACCCTCGCCGGTTCCACACCGATCACCCTGGGCGTCGAAACCATGAACTCGCCGGTCTCGGGATCGCGCTCGAGCTGCCCGGGCCGGTAGTCCGGATCGAGCCGCTGAGCGCGATCGATCTTGAGCATCCGCTGAAGCGTCTCGAGCGGGACGAACACCCAGTTGGCATCCGCCTCGTACATGCCGGTGAAGAACTCGTTCGCCACCGGGAACACACGCTCCACCGGCTCGATCGGCTTCCCGTTCGCCGTCATCGGCAGCACCGTCACGGTGATCTCGCCGTGGGGGAAGAACATGCCGAGCCGCGGCACGAAGTAGCCCTCCGCAACCCGTCGGTTCGTCCCGACCACCGAGATGCCCGGCACCGCTGCAGCCACCCGGTCGCCCGTCCGCGGATCCGCCTCGCTCAGCGCCGCCCCGTCACGCTCGAAGCCCGCGGGCAATTCCAGCCGACGATCACGACGCTCGACATCTTTTTTCAATGGCTCGTCGAGACGCCGCCAGTACAGCCGCTCCTCGAACCCCGTCACACCGTGGTACGACGCCGGCTCCACGCCGATCACCTGCACCGCCTTCGTCTCGCCGTGCGGCAGCGTGATCAGCCCGAGCGTCTCCACCGCGGGCGCCGCGCCGGCGACCATCGGATCCGACTCGAGCCGATCGATCAGCTCCTCGTAATGCGCGATCCCGCGAAGCCGGCCCGACACCGGGTACGTGATGCTCACATCACCGATGATCCCGGGCCCCTGGGCCAGCAGCGACCGCAGAAACCCCCCCATCACCGACCACACCACGATCACCATCGCTGTACATAGCGCGACCGCCACCGCCGCCAAGAGCGGCATGACCTTCGTGCCGAGATACCGCCGGGTCAGCAGCGCCTGGTACGCCACCATGCCTCCCTCGCCCGAAGGCGATCCGCCGCGTCCCCACGGCGGGCCACACCCTGTGTCTCGAGATCGGCGGCGATCACGCCAGCTCGTTCAGCGCGTCCTGAAGGTCGCCCTTCTTGGTCATGCCGACGAACTTCTTCTTCACCTCGCCGTCCTTGAAGATCAAGACCGTCGGGATCGCCGTGATCTGGAAGTTGATCGAGGTCGACTGGTTCGAGTCGATATCGAGCTTGCCGACCTTGACCTTGTCGCCGAACTCGCCAGCGATCTCGTCGATCGTCGGGGCCAGCATCTTGCAGGGCATGCACCACTCGGCCCAGAAGTCCACCAGCACCGGCGTCGAGGAATCCAACACCTCGGTCTGGAAATTGTCGTCGCTCAGCGTCACCACGTTGTCACCGGCCATGAGTGGCTCCTTATCTCAAATCGTCGCGAGTCTATCCCGCCTCGTGCCGAGGCGGCTCACGATAGACCAATCTGTCCAGGCCACCGGTTATTCCATCCCCTCATCGACCCCCATCGCCGCCCACGCCGCAGAAAGTGCCTCCCGGTGCATCCCCACCGCGTGTACCCGGAACACTCGCACGCCGTGCATCAGCATGACCACCGCCACGCCCACGCTCGCTGCATCCCGTGCGTCCGGCTCCTCGATCCCCGCCGCGTGGCCAACAAAGCTCTTCCGGCTCGCCCCGCCGAGCACCGGGCACCCAAGCCCTGCGAACTCACCCGCGGCACGCGCGAGCGCGTAGTTCTGCGCCGGCGTCTTCCCGAACCCCAGGCCAGGATCGATCACGATCGACTCGCGCGCGATCCCACCAGACGCCGCTGCGGACACGCGATCGCCGAGCACCCGCCGCACCTCCTCGACCACACCACCCTCGTACGCCGGGGCATCCGCGTACTGCGTCGAGTACACCTCGGCACTCGGCCTCGCCCGCCGGTGCATCAGCACCACGCCGGCGCCACACGCCGCAATGACGCCGAGCATCTCTGGGTCATCCGTGCCGCCCGACACGTCGTTCACCGCATCGGCGCCGGCCGCGAGCGCCGCCGAGGCCACGCTCGACCGCGTGGTGTCCACCGAGATCAGCGCCCCGCACCCCGCGCCCCGAAGGCCCTCGATCACCGGCACCACACGCGCGATCTGCACCTCTGCATCCACACCCGCGGCACCCGGGCGCGTCGACTCCCCGCCCACATCGAGCGCATCCGCGCCCTCCGCAACGAGCCCCAGCCCGTGCGCCACGCCCGCGGCGCCCTCGTACCGCCCGCCGTCGCTGAACGAGTCGGGCGTCACGTTCACGATGCCCATCACCCGCGGCCGATCGAGCACGAGCGACCGCTCACCACACCGCCACGTCATCGGTGCATCATCTACGCTCACGACGCCTCGCCCACCACCACCTCGGCCCACCGCGCGCGCACACGTGTGGTGAGCCCGCCCGGCACCGCATCGCCGATCGCCTCCGCCTCCACCTTCACCACCGGCAGCACGCCCCAGCTCGAATTCGTCAGAAACACCTCGTCCGCATCAAGCACATCATCGATCGCCAGGAGCCGCCGGTCCGTCCCCACGCCGAGCATCTCCGCCACCTCGATCACCTGCGCTCGCGTCACCCCGGGCAGCACCGGCGACGGGATCGCCTTCTTCGGCCCCCGATCCTCCTCGCCACGCGCCATCGGCGTGATCAGCACCCCGTCCTTCACCACGAACACGTTCGACACCGCTCCACCGCACACGTGGTTCGTCACCTGCAGCACCAGCGCCTCCCCCGCCCCCGACCGCGCCGCCGCCTGCAGCGCCGCGAGCCGCCACCAGTAGTTAAGCGTCTTGTGCCCCTCGTGCGGGTTGAGCGGGTTCGCCCGCGCATCGGCGATCGTCACCGCCACACCACGCTCGAAGAGCTCCTGCGGGTACCGCTGCGCCCGCGATACGTGGATCACCACCGTCGGCGTGCGCTCCTCGCCCTCGCCCTCTCCCCGCTCCAGCAGATTCAGGTCGCCGCCCGTCACCGTGAGCCGCACCCGCGCCCGCCCGCCCGCCTCGGCCAACCCCGAGCGCTCCACGCACACCCGCACCGCCTCGCCGAGCGGCCCGGTCCGGAGCCGCTCGACCAGCGCCAGCTCCCGCGCCGACTCGCGGAGCCGGTCGAGATGCGCCTCGAGCCCGATCACACGAGCCCCCGAGGCGCCACCTACCGCAAGCATCGTCTCGAACAGCCCGACCGCGTGCTGCACCGACGCATCGAACGCACTCACGCGCGCCGCATCGGTCTCCACGAACTCACCATTCACCCAGGTCACAGCAGGCATGGCCCCGACTGTACGCTCACACGATGCGCGCGATCATGATCGGCTTCGGAACCGTCGGCCAGGGCGTCTGCGAACTGCTCATCCGACACCGCGACCGCTACGCCGCCCGCCTCGGCGAGCCGATCGAACTCGCCGGCATCCTCGTCCGCGACGCCGCCAAGCCGCGCGAGGTCGCACCCCCGCCCGGGTGCGTCGTCACCGATGACCCCCATCAGCTCTTCACTCAACCAGCCGACATGCTCATCGAGGTCGCCGGCGGCGTCGACACCGCGCTCCCACACCACGCCCGGGCCCTCGACGCCGGCCTCGACATCGTGACCGCCAACAAGGCCCTGGTCGCTGCACGCGGGAACCAGCTCTTTGCGCACGCCGAGCGCACCCACCGCCGCATCGGCATCGAGGCGACCGTCGCCGGCGGCGTGCCGATTCTCGAGACCATCACCACCTGCCTGGCAGCTAACCACATCACCACAGTCGCCGGCATCACCAACGGCACCTGCCACTTCATCATCCGCGCGATGGAACAAGGGCGAGACTACGCCGACGCCCTCGCCGAGGCTCACCGGATCGGCTTCGCCGAGGCCGACCCCACCCTCGATGTCTCAGGACGCGACTCGGTCGAAAAGCTCGCCATCATGGCCGCCCTGGCCTTCGGCGGGGCTGTGGATGTCGACGCCATCCCGAGCCGCGGCGTCGACCAGCTCACCCTCGAGGAGCTGCACGACGCCGACGAGCAGGGCATGGCCATCCGCCTGCTCGGCCTGGCCCGCCGCCCGGACGACCCCGGTGCCCCGGTCGAACTCGTGAACGGCCCCTGCCTGGTCCCGAAGGACTCGCCTCTCGGCCGGTGCCCCGCCGACGAGATGGCGGTGCTCGTGCAGGGCGATGCAGCCCCTCGGATGCTGATCGCTGGTGCCGGCGCGGGCCGGTTCCCCACTGCCTCCGCGGTGGTCGCCGACGTCCTCAAGCTCGCCCAACTGCGGGGCGCGCGCGAGGGAACACTCAACCCCTGGCCCACCGAATCACTCTCGATCGCCCCTGCACCAGCCGGCGACGACGCGATGCCTGTGGTCGCCTCAGGCGGGTGAAACGACGTCAGTTCACGTCGCTCGATTGCCGGTGTGATTGGTCTCTGGGTGCCACTGGCGGCTTGTCCGCCAGTGCGAACGCCACGTCTTTGAACACTGGCGGACAAGCCGCCAGTGGCACCCACCAAGAATCAACTTGGACGCGATCAACGCCCATTTCACACCGCGAGGCCCCCGCGTCCGATATGGTGGAGGACTGTTCGGGCCCTCTCAGGCCCACGGGCCGCGGCGTGGCACCGCAGGAGGCGGGTCACGACGCGCTGTTTGTCCGTTCGACGCCCGACGCCTTGCAAGCCCTGCACGGAGACGCACCAGCCCGTGTCCAACTTCAGCCTCGACAGCCTGCTGAGCTGGTTCAGCGTCGACATGGGCATCGACCTCGGCACCTGCAACACGCTCGTGTGCGTGCGGGGCGAGGGCATCCTGCTCAACGAGCCCTCCGTCGTCGCCGTCAAGCGCGGCACCAACCGCGTGCTGGACAACGGCCAGGCCGTCGGCTGGCGCGCCAAGGACATGCTCGGCAAGACGCCCGGCTCCATCACCGCCATCCGTCCCCTCAAGGACGGCGTGATCTCCGACTTCGAAATCACCGAGGCGATGCTGAGCTACTTCATCCGCAAGGTCAACGGGAACAACCGCCTGTTCTCCCTCGGCCCGCGCGTGGTCATCGCCGTACCCTCGGGCATCACCGAGGTCGAGAAGAAGGCCGTCGAGCAGTCCGCCGAGCGGGCGGGTGCCCGGCACGTGTACCTGGTCGAAGAGCCAATCGCCGCTGCCATCGGCGCGGGCCTACCGTGGATCGAGCCGACCGCCTCGATGATCGTCGACATCGGCGGCGGCACGACCGAGGTCGCCATCCTCTCGCTCGCCGACATCGCCACCTGCGAGTCCGTCCGCGTCGCCGGCGACGATATGGACGAGGCGATCATCAACTACATGCGCAAGACCTACAACCTGCACATCGGCGAGCAGACCGCCGAGCGGGTCAAGATCGAGATCGGCTCCGCAGCCCCCGTCGGCGAGGAGACCTCCATGGAGGCCCGCGGCCGCGACATGGTCTCCGGCCTGCCCCGAAAAACCGTCGTCACCTCCGAGGAGATCCGCGAAGCCCTCCAAGAACCCATCTCCTCGATCGTCGAGACCGTCACCCGCACGCTCGAGCGGGCCGAGCCCGAGCTCGCAGCCGACCTCGTCGACAACGGCATCGTGGTCGCCGGCGGCGGCGCGCTGCTCCGCGGCATCGATGTGGTGCTCCAGAACGCGACCGGCATGGAGGTCCGCATCGCCGACGACCCGCTCACCTGCGTCGCTGCGGGCACCGCGGTCTTCCTGGAGAATCTCGAGGTCTGGAAGAACGTGATCGAGAGCAATCTGGAAGACTGACCGTGGATCCACCGAGTGGGTCGACCCCGCTCTCGCACGTCGCCCACATCTTCGGTGCGCCGATCATCGTCCGACGCATCATCCCGATGCCGCGGCCCGAGCGCACCGAAGGCCACGAATGCCGAGAACAGACTCGCGCCCGCGTGGCCTCCGGATGCTCACACATCCTCCAAACCACAGCACCTACCTCACACGACGCGCTCAAAGCGCAAGAGATCATCCTGCATCATCGAGTTCCGTCGCTCGGTGGTGGGAGCGTCCCGCTCCCACGAACATTCGCTCTGGGACACCCGCCACCCAGCCTCGGGAGCGAGACGCTCCCACCACCGCATCCGGGCACACGAAGACGCGAGAGACTCGAGCGCCGTGCAACACCACCAGAACAAGGCACGGGCCGGAGTGTGCATCCGGCCCGCACGGGCGAGAGATTGAGAAGCGATGCACTCACCGGCGGCGGCGAGCCGCACCGAGCGCACCCACACCAAGAAGGGCAGCCGCGCCCGGCGAGGGCACCAGCGTCGTGGTCAACTCACCGAGAAGCACCGACGAGTTCTCCGGACCCTGGTTGATCAAGCTGATCCGGGTGATCGAGTCGCCCGCGAGGCTCGAGATGTCCAAGCTGAACTCCTGGAAGTCGTCGTTGCTGATCGCGAGCGTCGACTGAAGACCGAGATCCGTGTACACGAGCAGTGTGCCGTCGGCATCCGCGAGCGCGGTCGGCACACCGCCGAAATTCGTCCCAGGGTTCCCGCCTGTGGTGATGCCGTCCGCGGTGCCGCGGATCTGCAGCGTCACCGACGCCACCTCGCCGAGATCAAAGACGATGTCCGACCGGCCCTCGCCGATCACCCCGTACGCCCGGTTGTTCGCGACCGGCGCCCCAAGGTTCGCGAGGCCCTGGTCGCTCAGCGGGTTGCTCGACGCCGGACCCGCACCACCCACGTACAGCGGACCAAAGGCAAAGAACAGCGTCTCACCGGCGTTGGCTGTGCCACCGAGCAACTCCATATCAAGGTTGTCCGCACCAAAGGTGGTGAAGTCCTCAAGGCCATTGAGGACTGAGTCATCCGGGGCCGCCAGACCGGCCGCACCGCCAGGACCAAACACCGTTGTGAACGACTGGGCCGAGGCAAGGCCACCGGCGCACGAGATAACCACTGCAAGCATCGACAAACGCATCACGCGTGACTCCTCTTCATACACGCTCTGATCAAGATGCCGGAGAAACGACCTCCGACCCGCCCGGCTCACGATGCCGGGCGGTCTCACGTGAAGAGGTCCACGCGCTCGCGCCGTGTTGCAGGCAGTTCCAGCGCATTGCAAGGTCGGTGCACCAACTCCGATTCCGGACTTTGACCCGGCTACACCCAGAGGCGCATGTCGATCCCGTGCGCATCCGTCTCACCGCCCTCGGGCGGCAACACGTCCGCCACTCCAAGCGCCACGCGCCGAGCGGTCCACGCGCACGCGTGCGCATCGATCACATCATCCGCTTCGCACTGCCCGTGCTTGACAAGCGCCAGCGCCTCCGGCGTCACCGCCACGCCCTCTCGTTTCAGCTCGATCATTCTGTCTCGCTGCCCGTCCGCGGTCTTCTTGGAGGTCCCGATCGCGCGCCCGAACATCGCACCGAAGCTCACCTCCGGGTGCGCCTCGACAATGCCGACCTCGCCAAACCGCCCGCCCATCGCCTCGCGCACCACCTCGTCCACCTCACGGATCTTCGGCACGAGATTCCACGTCTGCTTGCTCAGCCCGAGCCGCCACACCGAACTCTTCCGACTCGCCCGCAGCGCCGCGGTGTAGTCATCGCACGCCAGCACCGACCGCACCGGTGCCGAGAACACGCTCGACGCCTTGCCTTTCCCGAGCCGCTCCCGAGCCGCCCGATCACACGCCCGCCCGCCCCGCGCCGCCTTCTCGGGCAGCCCGATCGGCATGTCCACCGCCACCACACTCGGCCGATACCGCGACTCCACCACCTCCCGCACCGACTCCACCCGCGCACACCGCACCGTCTCGAACACACATTCACCGGCGGCGGAGGCATCCTGCCTCCGCGTCTCGCGAATCAACCCGTACACCACCACCCACCCCGCCCGACACCCATCCACACCCGCAACCCAGCGCGATCCGCTCACGCACGGAGTATCGGCCATCGACGTCGTTCTTCGCTGATCGCGGCGCGACAGAATGCTGCCGGGGTCACCACCACAGCGCAATCGCGACGAGCAGCGCGAGTACCAGACACACTGCACCGACGACAAGCAGAACCGCGGTCAGCCATCGTCCACGACTCTTGTGATACCGCGCACGCTCGACCAGGTCGTCAGCTGCACCACGAACCACTTCTTCAAACACACACCACACTCGGGCCCCCATCCGGTGGGCGGCCGACCACGCTGGCCCTACCGCCGCGATTCACTCTGATAATTCGGCGCTTCCTTCGTGATTCGCAGATCGTGCGGATGGCTTTCAATCATCCCCGCTGCCGAGATCCGGCAGAACCGGCTCCGCGTGCGAAGCTCTTCCACCGTCGGCGTGCCGCAGTACCCCATCGCCGACCGGAGCCCGCCCACCATCTGGAACACGAACTCCGCCAGCCCCCCGCGGTACGGCACCAGCCCCTCCACCCCCTCGGGCACGAACTTGATCCGCGCCAGATCGTCGGGGCTCGCTGCCTGCCGCCGCTCGAACGTCTCCCGCTGCCCGTACCGGTCCGCGGAGCCCGCGGCCATCGCGCCTTCGCTCCCCATGCCGCGATAGGTCTTGTACCGACGCCCCTCGGAGATCACCAGCTCGCCCGGGCTCTCATCGAGCCCCGCGAACAGGCCGCCCATCATCACCGCGTGCGCCCCCGCAGCGACCGCTTTCGACACATCGCCCGACTGCCGGATCCCACCGTCCGCGATCACCGGCACGCCGCTGGCCCTCGCGGCGCTCGCGGCCTCCATCACCGCCGTCACCTGCGGCACGCCCACACCGGTCACCACGCGCGTGGTGCAGATCGACCCCGGCCCGATACCCACCTTCACCGCGTCGGCGCCCGCCTCGATCAGGTCCCCCGCCCCCTCCGCGGTGCCGACATTGCCCGCGATCACATCGATCGAGTACCGGCTCTTGATCTCCTGCACCGTGCGGATCACGTTCTCCGAGTGCCCGTGCGCCGTGTCCACCACGATCACATCCACATCCGCAGCCAGCAGCGCCTCCACCCGCTCGTACTGAAACACCCCCACCGCCCCGCCGCACCGAAGCCGCCCCCCAGGGTCGCGGCACGCGTTCGGGTACCGCTCGAGCAGCGACAGATCGCGCCGCGTGATCAAGCCCGCCAAGTTCCCATCCGCGCCAACCAGGATCAGCTTCTCGACCTTCGCCTTGTTCAGGATGGCGGTCGACTGCTCCATCGTCGTGTCCGGGCTCGCGGTGATGAGCGGTTCCTTCGTCATCACCTCGCTCACCTTGAGCGCATCCGACTCCGCAAACTTCAGGTCGCGGCTCGTCAAGATCCCCAGCACCTTCCCCTTCGTGCGGAGCCCGAACGCCCCATCGTCGGTCACCGGGAAGCCCGACACACCGAACTCGGCCATCGCCCGCCTGGCGTCCGCGATCGTGTTGTCCGGGCCGAGCGTGATCGGGTCGGTGATCACCCCGTTCTCCGACCGCTTGACCTTCTGCACCTCGATCGCCTGCTGCTCGGGTGGCAGGTTCTTGTGGATGATCCCGATCCCGCCCTCCTGCGCGAGGGCGATCGCCAGCCGGCTCTCCGTTACCGTGTCCATCGGCGCCGACACGAGCGGGATGTTGAGCTCGATGTTCCGCGTCAGCCGCGTCCGCACATCCGCCGCCGCGGGCGAGATGCCCGACCGCGCCGGCACGAGCAGCACATCGTCGAAGGTGATCGCCTCGCCCACGAACCGAACAGCAGACGACCCGGTGGCCCCGGCCTGTGTGATGGTCTCCATCTGACGATGATCGCAGGGGGCGGCGCCACGGTCAACGCACACCGCCCCAGATCACCACAAACGATCGCTCAACGCCGAGAACCGTGAGTCAGAACTCGTTCAGCAGCGTCGCGGTGTCGAACGCATCGATATTCCCGTCGACGTTCCGATCCGTGCAGTCGACACCCTTCGACTGAACAAACAGGAACCCCATCACGTCGTCACCGTTTGCAGCGCCGTCGAGGTTGAAGTCGCCACCGAGTGGCCTCACCACCTCGATCGTAGCATCAGCGCTAAAGATCTCACCCGTGAACGATGTCGCGGTCAGCTCATTTTCCGAGAGATCGGCCTCAAACGTCGTACCGTTCTGCACAAATGTCCCGGTGAAGGTCCCGAATCGTTGCGTGATGATCGTCGGGACGCCGGTCGTGAGATCCAAAGGCACACCGTTGATCGCAGCCTCGCGAACATAGAAGGTAGCCGTCGACGATGGCATGAGCCGCAATGGATCGATGCGATCACCACCCGAGACGCGATACCTCGTGCCCGCCTCGAAGCGAGCGAGGTAGCCGCCATCGCCACCACACTGGTTGACAACCGAGTTCCCGATGTTGCGAGCCTCGGTGAACCCAGACCCGTCGTACAGGTTGAAGACCGCATCGTGCGCGAGCCCATCGAATACATCGAGATAGCCCGCGTACATGTTCACCACCGCATCACCGCTCGCGCCCCAGTACGGATCGGTGCTCGCGCCCTCGCACGACAGCGTGACACCATCGCCGAGCGTCGTGCCCCAGCCGAGCACCTGGCTGCCATCACCGAGCACGATCGACACATTGACAAAGTGCGTCCCGCCGCGGAGCACGCCGCCGCCCTCAACGCTCACCGCAGCGCCGAGCAAGTCAGGGTTCGCGCCCGGCCGGAGTTCACCGCCGCTTTGCACAACGAACGTCGTCCCCGGCCCGAGCACGAACGCCTGCCCTTCAAAGACGCCGGCCGCCAGATCCGTGGGTGTCAGTGTCTGTCCGGATCCAATGATCACCTGCTGCGCCTCAACGCTGACGACACCCGCCAGGAGCGCGAGCGCACCATGCACCACCGCGGCGCCATAACCGCAACTCATCGTTGCCTTCATTGCTGTGTCCTCCGTTCACCCACCCGACTCCGCTCCGAGGGCCAAGTGGCAAAGCATCAAAACATCATCAAAAACACCACAATAAAACCCGGTATGTAAGAATATATGTACAAGATAATATGCAGAATAACGTCTAAGAATGAAATCTCAAAAAGATCGCACGCCCCGTCGGCCGCACGTACCACCGAATCAACAGCATTCGATCCAACACCACGTCACATGATCACCATGTCACACATGGGCAACAATGGATCGCGCCGCATCTCGAGCACGGGCGTACCGCGACTCGATCAACCGGCCGACTGCATCGCGCCCACGATCGACTCCAGATCATCCGCCACGACCACCGGCCCATTCGCCGCGCACCCAAGCGGAATCGACAGTCCACCCTCATCCCCTTGTGCTCCAACGTGGTACGACACGGTCGCATCAGGGTCCTTCAGCACGTGGCCCGTCAGGATGCACACCACCCGCTCCCCCTTCCGAATCACACCCCGCTCGAAGAGCCGCCGCGCCCCAGCCACACTCGCCGCGCTCGCCGGCTCACACCCAAAGCCAAACCGCCCCACGAGTGCTTTGTGCTCGAGGATGCACCGGTCATCCACGCTCATCACCACACCGTCCATGAACTCCAGCGCCCGCAACGCCTTGGGCAGGTTCACCGGACGGTTGATCTGGATCGCCGTTGCGACCGTCTCCGCGTTCTCGCCGGCCGCGTCCATGCGCGCAAACTCGGCATCAACCTTCTCTTTGTCGTACGACCCGTCCAGCCCGCCCTCCGACGGCTGCCACCGCACACCGAGATCGTTGTAGATCCGGTCCAGGGTCGAGGCCCCCTGCGCGTTGATGATCGCCAGCCGCGGCACCTTCTCGATCATCCCGAGCGCCTTCAGCTCAATGAACGCCTTTCCAAACGCCGAGCTGTTCCCGAGGTTCCCGCCCGGCACGACGATCCAGTCCGGTGACTCCCACCCCAGCGCCTCCACCACACGGAACATGATCGCCTTCTGCCCCTCGAGCCGGAACGGATTGATCGAGTTCATCAAATACACGCCCAGCTCGGGCCGATCGAACGCCACCTCACGCACCCGCTTTAAACACGCATCGAAGTCACCCGCCACCTGAAGCGTCGTCGCCCCGTAGTCCAGCGCCTGGCTCAGCTTGCCGAACGCGATCTTCCCCGAGCCCACCAGCACGTACCCCGCCAGCCCGCTCGCCGCGGCGTACATCGCCAGCGCCGCCGACGTGTTCCCCGTCGAGGCGCACACCACCCGCTTCGCGCCCACCGCGCGCGCATGCGTGAACGCGCCCGTCATGCCGTTGTCCTTGAAACTCCCCGTCGGGTTCAGACCCTCGTACTGCACCAGCAGATCCACACCCTCCATCTGCATGTGCGACGCGAGCGGCTCGTTCCGCTGCAGAATCGTCCGCCCCTCACCCGCCGTCGCGATCGACGCCACATCGCTCCAGAACGGCATCAGCTCGCGGAACCGCCACACGCCCGAGTAGTCGGCCGCCCGCTCCGCATCGCCAGCCCGTGACACACCGAATCCCGACCGGTGCCGATCCTCGAACACCCTCGGATCACGCGCAAACCCCAGCGCCGCGTGCGCCGCATCGAAGTCGTACACCGCATCGAGCAGCGACCCCGTCGCATCGCACAGGAAGTTCGTCCGGTCCGCCGGGTACTCACGCGGCGAATCCGCATCGATCGATCGGAGCGTCACCCAGTTCGGCACCATGCCAAGAGTGTGGCGGATCGCCCACGTTTGTGCCGGGGACGCCCGACAGCCGATCATGACGAGGTGTCCCCATCACCACTCATCGGCATCACTGCTGGGCTCGCCGAGCCCGACCTCCGCACCCGCCGGGCCTACGCCGAAGCGGTCGCCCGTGCCGGCGGCATCCCGATCTTGCTGCCCTGCGTGGGGGGCGACGCCGCCACCCTCGCCGCGCACCACGCCGATCGCATCGACGCCGCCATCCTCACCGGCGGCGACGACCCCACCACCGAGCCCTTCGGCGCCCCCACCCACCCCGAGGCCAACCCGATCCCGCCCGAGCGCCAGGCCTACGAGATCGCCCTGCTCGCCGAGCTCCGCGCACGCGACACACCATCTCTCGGCATCTGCCTCGGCATGCAGCTCATGGCCCTCACCGCCGGCGGCCGCCTCAACCAGTATCTCCCCGACGACACCCCCACCCACGCCGACCACATGGACGATCGCCGCCACCCCATCGTCCCCGAGCCCATCTTGAGCAACCCCATCCACGCCGGCGAGGTCACGAGCTGGCACCGTCAGGCCGTCACCGACCCCGGCACGATGCGCACCACCGCGCGCGCCCACGACACCGTCATCGAAGCCATCGACGACCCCACCCGCACCTTCTTCCTCGGCGTCCAGTGGCACCCCGAGCGCACCACCCACCGCGCCCTGGGCCAGGCCCTCTTCGACGCGCTCGCCCAGGCCACCCAAGCGGTACAAGCTCGGCACTAACCGCTCCCTCCGAACTACGAATCCCGAATCACAAACTACGCTCCGCCCATGCCGCACAACCTCCTCACCACCCCGCCCCACCTCCCACTCGTCGCGCCGTCGATCCTCTCCGCCGACTTCGCCACCCTCGCGCGCGACGCCCGGCAGGTGCTCGATGCGGGGGCCGACCTCCTCCACGTCGACATCATGGACGGCCACTTCGTCCCCAACCTCACGATGGGCCCCGCCCTGCTCGCCTCACTCCGCGGCGCGCTGCCGGACGCCTTCTTCGATGTCCACCTCATGGTCTGCGACCCCGCGCAGTACCTCGAGCCCTTCGCCAAAGCGGGCGCCGACCACATCACCTTCAACATCGAGCCCGCGCTCGACCCCCGCGCCGGCACCGGTGCCAGCCCGGTCAGCGCCGGCTTCGACCCGGTCGAACTCATGGCCCGCACGCGCGACCTCGGCATGTCCGCCGGCTTCGCCATCAACCCCGGCACACCGCTCGACCCCGTGCGCGCCTGGCTCGCCGAGGCCGACATGGTCCTCGCGATGAGCGTCGAGCCCGGCTTCTCGGGCCAGGCGTTCATGGCCGAGGTGCTCCCCAAGGTCCAAGAACTCCGCGCGGCGCTCACCGACCATCAGCGGCTCCAGATGGACGGCGGCCTGTCGCCCGACACCGCCCCAGCGTGCCGAGAGGCCGGGTGCGATGTCCTCGTCGCCGCCACCGCCATCTTCGGGGCTGCAGAACCCGATCGGGCCGCTCAGATCGCCAAAATAAGGGGGTAAACACCTAGATCCCTCGACGATCGTCGCGCCCGCCGATCGCCAATTTGTCCAACCGCCGGTTTGGATCCGGTCGAAGACGCGGTTACTGTTGCCCCTTCCCCGCGGGCCGTCGAGGAGGTCGTGCGACCCGTCGGCGGACCGAACCGGAGCCCACGCCCGCCCATGGCCAAGAGCCCCGAGATCACCGTCATCCTCGTTCGATGCGCCAGCACCGAGTGGGACGATGCCGGTCGCCTGCAGGGATCTACTGACCTCCCACTCGGCGACCGCGCCACCGCCGCGTTCATTGCCTCCACGCCACAGGTCTGGACGCAGGTCGCCACACCCCCCGCGGTGATCTACAGCGCGTCCGACGAGGGCTCCATTGCCACCGCGCGCCTCCTCGCCGAGGCCGCCCCGGTCGGCCCCATCAAGGTCAAACCCATCGCCGGCCTCGACGCCATCGACCTCGGACTCTGGCAGGGCCTGCTCGCCGAAGAAGTCGAGCAGCGGTACCCGCGCAAATTCAAGGGATGGCAGGAAGATCCCACCAGCGCCTGCGCCCCCGAAGGCGAGCCGATCGCCGACGGCCAGGCGCGTCTCCTCGCTGCACTCAATAAGCTCGCCGAGAAGGCCACAGGGCCGCTCGTCGTCGTCCTGCGACCACTCGAGCACGCCATGGTGTCGCTCCTGCTCGCGGGCGATCCACCCTCCTCGCTCATCCGCGTCGTCGAAGAAGGCCCACCGGTGTACCGCGGTGTGCATCCCCGTGCCGCCTTCCGTGAACTGCTCGGCACCATCAAAGCCGTCGCCTGAGCCGCCTCCACACACCCCCGCTCGGGTGACAACGGAACCGCCCAGACCGTGGCCGACCGCCTCGCACAACTCGAACATTCGCCACCGGAGCCCGTCGAACCGCCCACAACGCCGCGCTCCTGGGCCGCCCTCCGCGAAGAAAAACCATCTCGCGTCCCCGAGGGCCTCTGGCTCCGGTGCGAGGCCTGCTCGGCAATGCTCTTCCGTCAGCAACTCATCGCTGACCTGCACGTCTGCGGCGAGTGCGGCCACCACGCCCGCGTCGGCGGCATCGAGCGCGTCCGTCAGCTCGCCGATGAGAACTCCTTCGAGCCCATGTTCGACACCCTCGAGCCGGCCGACCCGCTCAAATTCGTCGATCTCAAGGGCTACCGAGAGCGCCTCTCCCGCGAGCAGGCCAAGACCGGCCAGAAGGAAGGACTCCAGGCCGGCAAGTGCTTCGTCAAGGGTCGCCCCATCATGCTCGCGGTGCTCGACCTCTCGTTCTTCATGGGCACGCTGAGTTCTGTCGTCGGCGAGAAGCTCACCCGCACCATCGAGCACGCCACCGACTGCGAACTCCCCCTCGTCATCGTGAGCGGCTCGGGCGGCGCCCGCATGCAGGAGTCGGCCCTCTCGCTCATGCAGATGGCCAAGACCTCCGCAGCTCTCGCCCGATTCGACGACGCCGGCGGCCTCTTCATCTCCGTCCTCACCGACCCCACCACCGGCGGCGTCACCGCGAGCTTCGCCATGCTCGGCGACATCATCCTCGCCGAGCCGAACGCCCTCATCGGCTTCGCCGGCCCGCGCGTGATCAAGCAGACCATCCGTCGCGACCTGCCCGAGGGCTTCCAACGCGCCGAGTTCCTCCTCGAGCGCGGCTTCGTCGACCGCGTCGTCCCACGTGCCGACCTCCGCAAGGAGATCGCACGACTCATCGACTACGCCGGCAAATAGAACCCCCCGACGATCAAACCTACGGCGTGACCTGGCTCGTCAGCATGACCTGCTCGCTCAGCCACTGGTCCGCCAGCTCCACCACCTGCTCCTCGAACCGGCGGATCGTCGCCCGCGCCACGCCGCTCGGCGGGTCGTTCACCATCACCGCGAACACCACGCGCCGCCCCGACTCCTCGTGCGTCACATACCCCGAGAGTGCCGACACGCCGCGCAGGTAGCCCGACTTCGCCCGCACCTCGTTGGTGAGTCGGGCACTCTGAAAACGCGTCCGGAGCGTGCCCTCGCCCGGACCGGGCATCGAGGCGATCAGCTCGGGCCCGAGCGCCTCGTCGTCGTGGAACGATCGGAGCCAGTCGGCGAGCAGACCCGGCGTCACACGGTTCTCGCGCGACATCCCCGAACCATCCGCCGCCACAAGCGACTCACCAGCAGATGGACCGAGACGATCGTTGATCACCATCCGCACGATCGCCGACCCGCTGTCCCACGAGCCGGGCGGACCCGCCACCTCGGCCCCGATCCGCTTCAGGACCGACTCGGCGTACATGTTCTGGCTCCGCACGTTGATCCGGCGCAGCACCGTCTCCATCGGCGAACGCACCGTGTGCAGCACGCGCTGCTCCGGGAGCGACTCATCGGGATCGGCGAGCCGCACCGTCCCCACCTCAACCTCCATCAAACTCAGCCGGTGCGCGAGCAGCCGGCCAAACTGCAGCGCCGGGTCGTGCACCGTCACCTCGATCGGATCCGAGGCAAAGCGCACATCGCCGAACACCGAGATGTCGTTGCTCATGTGGCCGCGCGCCGCCCACGCCGTATGCTTGCCCTGCGACACCGTCCGCGTCTTGTTCTCGATCTCGAGCCACGGCAGCTCGGGCACCAGGTTGAGCAGCGCCGGCTGACCCGCCACCACCGACGGCCGCGGGTACACCGACACGCAGTTGGTGTGAAAATTGAGCCCAGACACCTCGGCGCAGTACCACCGGTTGAGCTGCTCGACCGGCCATGTCTCATGCACCGGCACGCGGTCGAACACCCGGTCGTCGATGACAATCTCGTCCACCCCCGCCATCTCCGCCTCGCGCAGCGCCTCCGCCGCCGCTGTCGCCCACACGTCGACGAAGGCCTCCGGTGTGAGACCCATGTCCTCGAGCAGCACCGGATCGCCGAAGGCCGGATCACCCGCCCCACGCACGATGAGCCGCCGCCCCGCTTCGTCGAACTCGAGCGTCGTCCGGAACTCGAACCGCGGCGAGAGCACGTGCAGCGCCACGCCAGACGTCAGCAGCTTCATGTTCGACGCCGGGATGAACCGCTCGTCCGACCGCAGACCAGCGAGCGGCATGCCCGCGTCCGCATCGAGAATCACCACGCCCACCGATGCCGCCCCGAGCTGCCGCGACGCCGCGAGCTGCTCAAGCGGCGCCTGAAGCGGCTGACCAAAGGCCGACGTGATGAGCACCGCCCACGCGACCGCCGCACACACCAACACCGCCGAGGCCCGCCCCACGGGGCGGAGGCAATGTTGCGAGACGGATTCAGGCACGACCAACTCCCATCGAAGCTCACTACCCTATCGGATACACCGCACACTTCGCACAAATGTGCGTCGATTCAACATGTCCCCACACAACGGCCGACCACCCCCCGCCGATGCGACCGTCACGATCCCCCTCCCGATAGACTCCGCCGCTCGTTCTCGGATCACACCCGCCGTTTCGAAAAACAGACCCAACGGAGCCACTCATGGCCGAGGCCAAACCACAGATCGCCTTCGATGACTTTGCCAAGGTCGATCTCCGTGTCGCCACCATCGTCAAGGCCGAGCTGCACCCCAACGCCGACCGCCTCCTCAAGCTCCAACTCGACGATGGATCGGGCGAGCCCCGCCAGATCTGCGCCGGCGTCAAGGACTACTACACCCCCGAGGACATCGAAGGGAAACAGATCATCATCGTCGCGAACCTCGCCCCACGACAGATCCGCGGCGAGGAAAGTCGCGGCATGCTCCTCGCCGCGGCGGACGGTGCCAAGGGCGAGAGCGACGAGCGCAACGTCGTGCTGCTCTCTCCCATGAGCGCGATCGAGACCGGCGCTATCGTCTCGTAACACACCCCCTTTAAAGGGGGTATTCCGCTTGGGCACCCACACCCCGAAGATCCCGGTGCGCGAACACGGCGCGGTACCCTCGACACCCTAACCAGGTCCAGGAGGAGGATCGCCCGATGCGCACCCGCGCCCGCTTCGGAGAGGGATTCACGCTCATCGAGCTCCTCGTCGTCATCGCCATCGGCGTCCTGATCCTCGGACTGCTCGTCCCCGCACTCTCGGGTACCCGCAGCACCGCACGCACCGCGGTCTGCCTCTCGGTTCAGCGGCACTTCGGCATCGCCATGGCCGAGTACGGCGAGCGCGAGCGCTTCTTCGTGCCCGGCCCGCACACCTCGGGCATCAACGCCCTCGCGTGGTACTGGACTGATCAGCTCACCTCCAACGTCTACACCCGAACGTTCGAACGGCACGGCTTCGACAACGTCCCCGCCCCAGCGTCCACGCCCGAAGCCCCCGTCACGCCCTACGACTGGATGTCCCCCATCCTCGCTCCGATGATCGACCTGCCCGTCGGTGTCCGCGAACGCTTCCGCGCCCTGCTCACCGGCGACCTCGCCTGCCCCGCTAACAACGCCCCGTCCGACATCCTTTGGATCGATGGAAAACTCGAAACGAGCATCGAGATCGCCGGCGAGACCATCCTGCCCGGCGATGTCCCCATGGGCAGCTACTCGTCCCCCTACCCCATGCATGTCTACTACAACCGCGCGCACAAGGTGCGTCGCTCGCCGTACACCCTCTCGACGGGGAGCGATGCCCTCGGCATCAATCTGACGGGCGAGCTGTGGGACTCCAACGTCGACTGGTCCACCTCCCGCTTCCAGTTCACGACCGACTCCATGGGCGACCTCTCCGCCAAGGTCATCGCCTACGACGGCGCCAGGTATATCGATCAGAACGGGCAGATGAGCGTGAGCTTCACCGTCAGCGCCAAGCCATGGGGCGATCTCTTCATGAGCCGCAGCCCGGTCGTCAACATTGCCTACGACGGCGGCGCGGGCTCGAGCAGGAAGTCCGGCAACCCGCACCGCTTCCTGGCCAACACCTTCGACCCGCGCACACGCCGCGGCCTGCTCGGCGGTAACGGCATGATCGACCGGCACGTCTACCGACACCCCGGCAACTCCATCACGCTGTCTTTCTATGACGGCCACGCCGAGCGACGCCCCGACCACGAGACCCGCCGGGCCTCGCTCTACTTCCCCACCGGCTCGACCGTCCGCCACATCGGGTCGTCCGCGGGCACCGGCACGGGCGCGTTCGGCGACCCGACGCTCAACGAGGGTGACAGGGTTCCGTGAGCCGCGCCATCGTCACGGAACGCCAGGCTATCCACATCGCTAAACACAGCCCCAATCATTTGTTAACGCTGCGCTAAGCCGTCCAAAGAGGCTTGCCCATACAGCCTACGAAGTCGTATGTTCCTTGCTCATGCGGCTCGGAGAGCTGCTCACGGGACCTGTGTCGAACTCGACCACGATGCCAAGACGCCTGCCGCCAACGCGACAGGCCGAGATGAGAGGCCTTTGCATGACTCAGCATGACGCTGTTTCGACCAACGTCGCGCGCCGAAGCACAGGCTTCACGCTCATCGAGCTCCTGGTGGTCGTCGCCATCATCTCCCTGCTCATCGGACTGCTCGTCCCAGCGGTGGGCCGAGCCAGAAGCGTCGCGCAAAGCGTGGGCTGTCTCGCCAATCTTCGCTCTATCGGTCAGGCGATGACGGTGTACACCACGGACGAGCGAGGGTTCATCCCCGGACCACAGACCTCGGGCCTGACGCTTCAGGCCGCCGCTGCCGCCCGTGGTGGCAGCCGGTGGATCGAAGCAGCCGAGCGCGCGGACATCGATTGGCGAGCATCGGTGAACGAGTCGTCGTCGATTCCCGGCAGCCAGTTTGACTGGCTCTCACCCGTCCTTGGCAGCGAATTCGGCCTGCCACGCAACTGGGTCGAGCGGCTGGTCCAACTCCTTGACGGAGACTTCCGGTGTCCCGCCAATGACGTGACGAACTCCGGCATCTACGCGAACGGTGCGGTGCAGCCGACCTTCGAGACCACCATCGGCGGAGACACCATTGTCATCGAGGGGACCGACGTGCGGTACGGCTCCTACGCCGCGCCGGTCCAGATGCACGTGTTCTACGACGAAGACCACATGCAGCAGAAAACCAAGCTCTTCGCGGCGGACAAACAAGGCAATGTGACCGACTGGCGCGGCCGCTATCTCAACACGTCGTCGTTCGATCGTCCGGTGTCCTGGGAGAACACGGGGTACAACTTCACCGTGTGGACACTCGGCGGGCTGTCCTACAAGGCGATGGCGTACGACGGCACACGCTACATCGACCAAGATGGCAATGTGAACCCGAACTTCGAGCAGCGTGCGGACGGTATCGCGTACGGCGAGGCGTTCATGTCGCGAAGCCCCGTCGTCAACATCGGATTCGACGGCAACGGAAATCCCCACCGGTACGTCGACGACTCGTTCGAGATCAACCGCGACGCCGGGGTGATCAACGGCGGCCGGTTGGGCGGCAACGGCGCCGTGGAGCGCGTGACCTTCCGCCACCCGGGCAATACGATCAACCAGGTGTTCTTCGACGGTCACGCCGAGAACATGGACGACAAACAGATTCGTCGGGCCCAGTTCTACTTCCCGAGCGGGTCAGAAGTCATTAGCGACGGTGGTTCGAGCGGTAACTTTGGTGACCCGACGCTCCGCACGGGCGATATCGTCCCCTGAGTTCATCGCCGCCACGCCGGCTCGCAGCCGTTCGCTCAATCCGTCGGAACCACATCCGCCGTCACCGCCTCGCGGAACAGCCCGCGAAGCTTCGCGGTGATCGGGCCCTCGCCCTCGGTGATCACGCGGTCCTCCACCTGCGACACCGCGATCATCTCCGCTGCGGTGCCGGTCAGGAAAATCTCGTCGGCCTCCAGCAACTCGCCGAGCGTGATCCACCGCTGCTCCACCGGCACGCCCGCGTTCGGCGCCAACTCGTTGACCACGAACGCCCGCGTCACGCCATCGAGCATCCCGACCTCGAGCGGTGGCGTGACGATCCCACCATCCTTGATGATGAAGATGTTGTCGCCCGTACACTCGCCGACGAACCGCTCCTCGCGCGGCACCGACTCGTCATCGGTGTACCGCAGCATGATCGCCTCGAGCACGCCCGCATCGATTGCCTCCACCTTCGCCAAGATGTTGTTCAGGTAGTTCATCGGCTTGAGCTTCGGGTCCAGACACTCGATCGGGATCCGTGGCCGCTCCGCCACGATCACCTTCATCCCCGCCTCGTACATCTCCGGCGGGTACAGCCGGATCGTGTCCGCGATGATGATCACCCCCGGCTTGGGACAGTGGAACGGGTGCAGCCCGAGGCTCCCGATGCCCCGCGAGAAAATCAGCCGGATGTACCCCTCCTCGATCCCGTTCGCTGCAACGGTCTTCTCCATCGCCTCGGTGATCTCGGCCTCGGTGTACCGGAACGCCCCGCCGCCCTCGACCCGTCCCTCGGGCGACTGCTGATCCATGAACACCGCCCGCATGTTCCGGAAGATCCGCTTCACGTGCGAGGCGCACTTGAAGATCTGCCCCCGGTACACGCGGATGCCCTCGAACACCCCATCGCCGTAGAGAAACCCGTGATCGAACACGCTGACCATCGCCTGCGACCGCGGGCGAAGCTCGCCATCGATCCACACGAGCGGCCGCTCGTGCTCGGGCACCTGATCCGCGGAGGTGTAGGTCTCAACACTCGAGGGCATGGTCGTCATCGAAAACTCCTGCGCACACACAATCGGGCCTGATAACGATAGCGAGCCGGCCCGTGCCAGGCCGGAACCAACGCGCGAGCGAACCTCGACCGACGATTCTTCGGCGCCGCACCGACACCCCACGCCCCTCGCCCGTATTCTCGCACCCCATGTCCACCTCGGTTCCCCTCCATAAGATCAAAGTCGTCCTCCTCGAGAACATCCACCCGCGCGCCGCGGCGCTCCTCGAAGACGCCGGCTACACCATCGAACGCCACGAGACCGCGCTCGCCGGGGACGACCTTGTCCACGCCGCCGGCGATGCCCACATGCTCGGCATCCGCAGCAAGACGCACCTCACCCCCGACTTCTTCGACCGAGCAAACACCCTCTGGGCCGTCGGCGCCTTCTGTATCGGTACCAACCAGATCGACCTCGCAGCCGCTGGGGCCCGCGGCGTCGCCTGCTTCAACGCCCCGTTCTCCAACACACGCTCGGTCGCTGAAAAAGTCATCTGCGAGATCATCGCCCTCCACCGCAGGCTCTTCGACCGCTCCGCCCAGATGCACAAGGGACGGTGGCGCAAATCTGCCTCCAACGCGCACGAGATCCGAGGCCGAACGCTCGGCATCGTCGGCTACGGCCGCATCGGCTCCCAGCTCTCCGTCCTCGCCGAGTCGCTCGGCATGCACGTGCTCTACCACGACGAGGTCCAGGTGCTCCCCCTCGGCAACGCCCACCAGGCCGACAACCTGGACGATCTGCTCTCACGCGCCGATGTCGTCTCCCTCCATGTCCCCGACCTCGCTGCGACCCGCAACCTGATCACCGCTCGCGAGCTCGCCGCCATGCCGCGCGGCGCCTTCCTCATCAACAACTCGCGAGGCTCGGTCGTCAACATCGCGCACCTCGCCGATGCCCTCGCCTCCGGCCACCTCGGCGGCGCCGCCATCGATGTCTTCCCTGAAGAACCGAGCTCCAACGAGGAGACCTTCACCTCGCCGCTGCAGGGACTCGACAACGTCATCCTCACCCCCCACATCGGCGGCTCCACCGTGGAGGCCCAGGAGAACATCGCCGTCGAGGTCGGCACCAAGCTCGTCCGCCTGATGAACAACGGCTCCACCACCACCGCCGTCAACCTCCCCGAGGTCGACCTCCCCTCGCTCCACCCCCAGCACCACCGCCTCATCCACGTCCACCGCAACGTCCCCGGCGTCCTCCAGCAGATCAACCACGCCACCGCAGAAGCCGGCATCAACGTCGCCGCCCAGTACCTCCAGTCCGGCGCCGAGACCAGCTACATGATCATGGACGTGGACCAAGCGGGCAGCGAGCAACTGCTCCAATCCCTGCGCGCCATCCCCCAAACCATCCGCGCCCGCCCCATCTGGTAAGCGACCGCAACTGGCAAACGCCCGTCACGCAAGGATCACCACCAACGAGCCGCGGGCGCAAGCCCGTGGACCAACGAGCCGCGGACCACAGCGCGGTCACTCCGGCAACTTGGCCAACTCTCGCTCCACCGCCTCGCGAAGCGTCGCCATCCGCGACGCCGAGAAGTCGAACGGCACGCCCGCAGCCTCGAACAGCTCGGGCAACGGCCTCGCGCCGCCAATCGCCAGCGAGTGCTTGTACAGCTCCAACGCCCGCGCCGGCCCCTCTTCGAGCGAGATCAACCAGAGCGACAGCGCACCGAGCTGCGCGATCCCGTACTCGATGTAGTAGAACGGGCTGCCGAAGAGATGACCCTGACGCTGCCACTGGTACGCATGGGCGTCTTCGAGCCCCGCCCAATCAACATCGGGTGAGAACCGCGTGAAGATCCGGTGCCACGCCCCGCGACGCTCCTCCGCGGTGTGCGACGGGTTGGCGTACACCCAGTGCTGGAACGCATCGATCGTCGCGACCCACGGGAAGAGCGAGAGCGTGCCCTCGAGCTGCTGACGCCGGGCCCGGTCGGCCTCCGCCGGGTCGGCGTAGTACTCGTCCCAGAAGGGCATCGTGAGCAGCTCCATCACCATCGATGCCACCTCGCAGAACTCGATGGGCGCGTGACGATACTCGAGCAACGGATCCTTCCAGCACAGCAGCGAGTGGAACGCATGCCCCGCCTCGTGCACCATCGTCTCCACATCGCGGTGCAGCCCCGCGGCGTTCATGAAGATGAACGGTGTGCCCGAGCGGTCGCGCATGTACTGATAGCCGCCCGACGCCTTGCCGCGGCGCGACTCGAGATCGAACTGGCCGCCCATGTCATCACCGAGCGATGAGAACAGCTCGCCGAGCCCCGGATCGAGCCGGTCGAACACGCGGCGGGTGCGGTCGATCAGATCCTGACCACTCTTGAACGGCTTGAGCGGCGGCCGACCAAACTCATCAACCGCGAGATCCCACGGACGAACCGTGTCGAGCCCGAGGTTGTTGGTCCGCCGCTTGGTCAGCCCGGAGGTAAACGGCACGAGCACCTGCTCCACCGCATCGTGGAACGCCTCGCTCTCGGCCACCCCATAGTCGAAGCGGTGCCGACTCTCGAAGTTGAACTCCGTGAACCGCTCGAAGCCCGCGTTCTGCGCCATCTCGTGCCGCTTCGAGACCATCTGGTCGAAGATCGCGTCGATCGGCTCGTGATCCGCGAGCCGGCGATCTGCTACCGCCCGCCACGCCGACTCGCGCACCCCGCGATCCGTGTTCTGCAGGTACGCGCCCATCTGCGGCAGCGTGCGCTCTTCGCCCTGGAACATCACCGTCATCGCGCCGCATAGCTGGTCGTAATCGTTATCCAGCTTGCTGAGCGCCGTCACGATCGACACGTTCTCCTCGCGAAACAGGCGAACGTCCGATGAGGTGCTCCGCTTGAGCACCTCGTACCGAGAGGCGTCCAGATCGAAGCTGCCGAAGAGCTCCTCAAGCTTGCGATCCAGCTCGAATGATCGGGTGCGAAGCTCCGGCGCCGTCTCGTCGAGGTACACCCGCCACGCGGTCTGCACACGCTCATCGTCGGTCCGGCACGTGGTCGCGATGAACAGCTCACCGCGCGCCTCGTGCGCCGCTGAAAACAGCGCCGACCGATCGAGCAGCCACTCCTCCGCCTCGCCCACGGTCGTGATGGAGCGATCGCGGAGCTCCTCGAGCAACGGTCGCAACGCGCCGATCGACGACGCATCAAGCCCGTCGGGCACGTACGACGCCCGCGACCCCGTACCCGCGAAGTCCGCAGCAGGGGATCGCCGCTCAGAATGTTCTCTCATCTCGATGCTCTCGCCACGGCGCCAACCGCCCCCGGCTCCAAGCCGGGACACACGGACTGGGACCTTGTGTAGTGACCTCGATCGGATCTCATAGAGATCCGCCGGGAGTGTCGGACACGACGACTGTAACGATCTTTACCTCGGTTGACACGCCTCACCGGCTTGGTCGATCAACGACTCCAAATCGTCGAACCAGATCTTGCGATTCCCACCGAAAATGTAGAAATCGATCGCGTCCTGACAGTCCGTATCCATCTCTTCGATCCGGCGCAACCGGATGGCCGCATCGCTCACCTGCTTCCGGCAGATCCCGATGTCGCCCGATGCCGCGGCGACCTGAGCCCGCCCCAGATGCTCGAAGAAGGCGTCGTAGTGCCGATTGAACGTCAGTGTCGACTCGAAATAGCAGTCGCGATGGTCCGTCTGGATCTGGTTGGCCCCATCGGCCACCTGCCGCCACTCGCTAAAGCCGAGCAGCTCCGCCAACTCATCCTTCGACTTCGCGATGCCCTGGGCGATGTCCCACTTGACCGACTGCGCAGCATCGAGCGTCAGAATCTCCCTCGATGACGAGACCAGAACCGCATCGTTCTCTTCCGCAAAGCCGACATCCGAACCAAACCACATCCGCCAATCGACATCACCGTAGTCGTCGACCTTCGCGGTCAACGCAAGCGGGCGGTTCGGCTCCTCGTTCTCATCCTCCCACCACCACGTGCTCGGCTCCGTGGGATCACCGGAGACCTGCATCGCCCACATGACCTCGTACGGGTGATCACCCCAACGCGAGATCTCCTGCATCATGAAGAGCACGCCGTTCAACTCACCGCCCTTCACCGCGGTGAGCCGGCCCTGGTTGCTCGGGTCAGAGAAGAAGCCGGTGCAGGCACCGATGTGGCCCGGCGGCATCATGTAGATCTCTTCAACCGCCCACGCGGTCATCGCCGCTGCCGAGATGGCGCTCTCGATCCACATCACCGTCCGGAAATAGGGCTTCATGTGGAAGTGGATGTACTCGGTCAGAAGGCTGATCTCGACCAACGCACCGCCGCCCGAATCCATGATCAGCACGACTACGTCCGGCTGCTCCTCCTCCGGAAGATCCTTCAAATAATCAACCGACCGCTCGAGCGCATCCTGATTCACATACGGCCCGACCATGTCTTTGTTGGTCTCGGTCTCACCGAGCCGGATGAACGCGATCTTGCCGACTGTCGGCGGGATCGTGGGAGACGCGATGTCATCCTCCTCCGAGGATCCATCGCCCGCCTCGGTGCCGTCTTCGACGTCGCCGTCCTCGTCATCTCCGCCATCCACGCCGGAGGCGGAGCCGGAGCCGACCGCATCAAGATCGATCCGCTCGATGTCCGTGCGAAGAACCACCTCGGTCCTTGTGATCCCGCCCGCGAGCACGATCTCGACAATGATCCACGACTCACCCTCGATGTCGCGGATGATCTCGCCCCGAAGCTCGCGGCCATCGCGCAGATACACGACATCTTCAGCCAGCGCGTCGTAGGGCACCACGAACACCAGGCAGGCCAGCGCGATCCAAACCCAAGCGGACATCTTCTTCATCATGGTTGTCGATCCCTGTTGCTGCGTTCTCGGCTCACCCGCGTCGAAACCCGGGACCCAAGCTCTTTCTTCACAACGGCACCCGAACACCACACCGAGTGGAACGAGTGCCCGATTATTACGGCAACGCCCGCTGAAGCTCGTTCAGACGAGCGATCCAATCCGCATCCCAATCACCCTCGCGCTCCAGTGCTTCGATCGACGTACGGAAAAACTCCCGCCACTGCTCGCTCGGGTCGAAGACCTCGGCATACTCCTCCAGAATCCTATTGATCCGCCGCATCAGATTGATCATCTCAGAGCGGAGCCGATTCACACGCGCCACCGCCTCTTCGACACTCTCCGCACGGATCGGCCGGAAGAAGCGCTCCTCGATATCGCGGTACAGCTCGTTGAGCTTGTCCGCGTTCTCGACGATCTCGTCCTTCCACCCGTCGATGATCTCCTGGCTGCGGATGTCCTCGAGCACGTGGTACGGCCCCACGCCAAGATTGCCCATCACCTCTTGGATCGTCTGTGAAGGGGTATGAGAAATACCGAGCACATCGGCGAGGTCGGCGTCGAGTCGAAGCAGGTCGGGCGCGACACTGCTGAATCGACCGTCGTTGTACCGCTCCAGGCGACCATTGTCCGTCAGCACCCGGAACCCGGCCCGGAGCTGCGGCTGCGTCGGCGGCTGAGTCAGAATCTCGGGCTGACCGCCCACGATCCGGTACGAAAGCCAATGCTTGCTCCGCGTCATCGCGTTGATGACCGCAGGGCCAACCTCCTCGTACCCGCCTTGAATCGCAAAGCCGACCGCATGACCAAGGCGAAGCGACACCTGCTTCTCCATCACCACACGATCGCCCCGGTTGAGCTCCTCGGCAGCAAGATCGATCATCAGATCGAGATCACTGGTGAAGTACATCGTACCGGTCGGCTTGAAGACGATCTCCGGCGAGATCCACGGAAGGATCGTCCCGCCGTTGTTCGTATCACCAACCCAGAACACAAGGCGACGGTTCTTGTCGATCTGATCCTGAATGATCGGGCGAAGCTGCGCCTCGACCTCGAACACACCATCGACACCGCCCAGCGTGATCAGATCGATCTCGATCAGGACGATGTGCTTGTCACGCACCGCCGGATCAACCGTCTTGACAATCCGGCCGTCCGGAAGTTCTTCCACGATGATGTCGTCGAAAACCGCCTCGACGTCCTCGAAGACCCGCTCCATCGGTGTCTTCGTGATCGGCCTCGTCCGCTCGAAATCCAGGCGGAACCAGCCGGCGTAGCTCGACGAGCCGTCCATCTTGATGTGGTAAACCTTCGCGAAATCCTCCGGCTGCTCCAGAAGCTCGGTATGGCCGGGGTGAACCTTCTCTTCCTCTTGAGCACGCCAGTGCTGGAGCTGGGCCGAGTCTTCCACGATCAGGTCGCGATGCACCGACCGAACCGTCGGGTCGTCGTAGGTGAACGACAGCTCCATCGGGATCACACACGAGGCGCAGTAAAACCGGAAGCCCTTCGCCGTCTCCTCGACAATCTCGCCGCGCAGCTCCTCGCCGTTGGTCCGGACGATCAGGTCGTACGTGTCAGGAGTCGCTTCCTCCGCATCGGTTGACTCCGCATGCGTCGGGCTTGGCACGAGCGTCAGCACAGCAGCCGCAGCCACAGCCGCCCCGATACTCCACCGCCACACACCGCCCGTCGCCAGCTCGGTCATCCGTTGCTCCTTGCGTATTCACCGGCCGCCACGCGTGCCGTCACAGTCAAAGATGAGGCCACGACCCCGACACGCCCCGGCGCCGGCGACGCTCGATTTCGTCAATACAAGGCATCGTATCGCCCGGTTGCAACCTGGTCGGGGTGAACTCACTCGTCCACAGAGGACGCCCACGACAGGACCAACGCCGCCGCCGCCTCGGGCTCACGCACACGGCCCTCCAGTTGAGCGTCGTACACCCGCTCCAACCACTCGCCAAACTTCGGCCCCGGCTCCAGCCCCCGCGCGATCAGTGTGTCGCCCGTCACGAGCGGCACCGGCGCCAACCCCACCCCGTCCGACGCGAGCGACTCGACCGCCACCCGAACATCTTTGCCCAACTGCGGATCCCGAGCCGCCACCATCGCCAAGGACTCCCCAAAGCGCCCGCGAGATGCCGCCCGCTTCCGACCAGCCACACCAAGACCCACCCACGCACCACCGATCGTCGCCACCAAACCCACCATCTCCTGCACATCCGCCCGCTCCTCGTTGCTCAGGCACATCGAGCGCGTGGCCACCCCGCCCGACCCCGCCGCATCCGAGGCGTCCCCCCCCGCCCGATCGAGCAGCCCCGCCGAAAGCCCCGCCGCCGCGTCCGATCCCGCACCCACCCCCGCGAGCGCCACCACCTCGATCGACCCAACCGATGCCTGTCCCAGCGCCGGACCGTCCAGCCCCAGCTCGTGCATCAGCGCCACCGCGTGCGCCCGGTGCGCATGCCCCAGCATCTTCCGGCACTCCTCCCCCACACGCTCGCGGCTCACCCCATCAAGCGACGACGCGTGCGCACGCACCGCCTCACCCGTCGCCCGCTCGACCGCGAACCCCAGACGAGCCGCGAAACGCACCGCCCGCAGCGCCCGCAGGTGGTCCTCCGCCAACCGCGCCGCCGGGTCACCCACCGCGCGCACCAGCCCCGCCTCGAGGTCGCCCACACCGCCCACGTAGTCAACCACGCGGCCACGCTCGTCGGTCGAGACCTCGAGCGGATCGAGAAACAACGCATTGATCGTGAAATCACGCCGCAGCGCATCCTCACGCGCATCGGTCAGCCGGATCGAGTCCGGCCGGCGACGATCCGTGTACGTCCCCTCTGCGCGGAACGTCGCCACCTCCGTCCACACACCACCAAAGCGCACCTGCACGACCGCGAAGGCCTTCCCGACCTCGCGCGTCCTCGCGAACACACGCTGCACGTCGTCGGGCGGCGCCGACGTCGCCACGTCGTAGTCGTGCGGCGCGAGCCCGAGCAACTCATCCCGCACGCACCCACCCGCGAGATACGCCTCGTACCCGGCCTCGCGAAGCGCCCGAACGATCCCCACCGCCGCGTCCCGTGCCCGCGAGTGCATCGGCTCAGTCTACGCTTGTCCGTATGTCCCCCGACCCGACCGATCCACCGGCGCCGCCCACCAACCCCACGAGCACACCGCGACGATCCCCCCGCCGCGGCGTCTTCCCCATCCTCATCCTCCTCTGGGTCGCAGCCATCGCTGCGGTCTTCACACTCACCACCTGCCTCAAGCTCGCCGGCCCCGAGTCGCTCCGTGTGACGACCGATCACCCAGCACCAGCACCCTGACCCGCCCCCGACTCGCGCATGTACAGATGTACCGCTGTCGTCCCGTAGGCATGCGTCTCCGGCCCGATCGCACCCTCCACATCAAGCGCCACCTCGCGCCGCTCGCCACCCGGCAGCACATCCACGAGCGGCCACGGCGTCCGCACCACCGCGAACCCGCCCTCATCAAGGCGCGACACGAACCGCGACACCTGGTCGAACACGCGTCCACGCGTCCCAGGATCTTCCATCAACGGGTACGGCGGATCGAACATCACGATGTGCATCGGCTCCGGCGCCCGCGCCACCGCCGACCCACCCAACGCATCCCCCGCAGCGACGCGTGCCCGATCCCCAACGCCTAGCGACTCGATGTTCCGCCGCAGCATCGTCACCACATCACGATCACGGTCATAAAACGTGCATGCCGCTGCACCCCGCGATAGGGCCTCGAGCCCAAACGAGCCCGTGCCCGCGAACACATCCGCAACGCCCTGGCCTTCAACATGCCCGCGCAGCAGATTGAAGATCGACTCCCGCACCCGATCCGGCAGCGGACGCGTCACCGACGCATCCGCGGGCGCCTCGATCCGACGCGACCGATGCTCGCCACCGATGATCCGCAACGTATGCCCACGCCCGCGCGCCATCACACTCAGAACGACAGCCCCGCGCCGACATACAGCCCCGCGGTCCACCCGTCGAACGTGATCTCGCTGTCCGTGTCAAACTCCGCCGACACATGGCGGAACCCAAACTCGGCTCGAAACAGATCGTGCGGCGCGAGCGACACCCGCGCATCGATGCCAAACCCGACGACACCGTCACCGCCCATCCCGTCACCCTCGACCTCGATCGCCCATCCTGCCGGCAGATCCATGTACATCGTCGTCCCGCCGAAGGCCGCCGGGAACGTGTCGCCGCCCGTGAACTGCCCGCCACCAACCTCCTGCAGCTCGAGCTCGATGTCCGTCACCCGCACACCGACAAACGCATCGAACCGGATCTCGATGTCCGTTGATGGATCCGAGAACACCGGGTCAAAGCTGTACCCCGCCGCGACCTCCACCGCGAGGTACTCAAAGTCGGTCTCGATCGTGTCGCCGGGCACAACGCTCAGCCCACCCGCGGTGAACGCCGACCGCGCGCTCGATGTCCCCTGCTGATCAAGCCCGTACCCACGCATCCGCAGTAGATACTTGTCGTTCACACGAAGTGCCAGATCGCCGAGCGGCCCGAACACCGGCTCGTCGAGTTCGAGCGATTCCGCGGAGAACTCCCTGCTGCCGCCGAGCGTGAAGTCCGCCGAGTGCGCCGCGCGCCACGCCAGACCGTTGATCTGCAGGAACGCCCGCTCTGTGAGCTGCACCTCGCGCCGCTCCGGCGCGACACCCGCGAGCGAGCCGACCAACCCACCGAGTCCCTCCGCCACACCCTCCGGCGAGTCGAGCGGCCCACGGTCGTCGACAGCGCCCGTCTGCGCGACACCCCCGAACGCCAATGCACCACAGACAAGCACGCAGGCCCCAGAACGCACATCCATGGAGCGCATCCTACATCACGGGCCGAACACCCCTCGTACCGCTCGCCGCGCACCGAAACCGATTTCGGGTCGACTATTCGGTCTACCGACCGATGCGATCCCCGGTAACCCGCACGATCGCGATTTCGGTCGAAATGCGTTGATTCGCACCGGGTCAGACTTGCCCGGCTCGGGAAAGCGGCTATTGTGTGTTCATAGGTAAATCATTTTACTTCGCCCCGAGCAAGAGTCCCTACGCCAGGCCGCCGACCATTCGACGGTCCATCATCAAAAGCGTCTCACACCGAGACCGGTGACTGCCTGACCACACTGCCGAGCCGGCCTCACCGCCGATTCGGTGGCTTGCCACGCGAGCGAGAGCAAGAGATCACCTCGCTCACTGTCGGCCTCTGTATAAGCCCGCCCGGGATGGACCGGGCTGGGTGTCGTTCACCGCCGTTGCAAGAGACAGGACTCATGGTGCACACCAGAACCTCCCCGAACGCCGCGCTCGCCCTCCTCATCGCCGCTGGTCTCACCACCGGCCTCACCTCCCACGCCGCTGCGGAAGTCGACCTCGTCGACGGCCTCATGACCGTCGATCTCGACAGCAGCGGCATCGACGAAGTCGCCGCCTACGGCAACCCGCTCGTGTTCCAGCAGGTCTCGCCCATCCAAGGCACCAACACCCTGCCCGTCGACATCGTCGCCTCCATCGACAACTCCAACGTCGCCGGTGTCGGCGGCGTGGAGTTCGACAACACCCCCACCTTCCCTGATGGTGGCGCCGACCTCGTGCAGACCGGCCTCGAGATCGCCGTCCCCCTCGCCGAACTCGGCCACGTCCCGGGTGACCCCATCAAGGTCACCGCCATCATCCTCTCCGGTGGCTTCGGGTTCATGTCGAACCAGGTCGTCGGCTTCAACCCCACCTCGAACGCCAACATCGGCACCCCTGCCACCACCAACTTCACCGACGACCTCAACTTCCCCGGCAATCAGTTCGTGGTCGTCAACCCCACCCCGGTCAGTGGAGCCACCGCCGTCGACGGCACCATCACCGCCCCGGACGAGGGCGCCAACTACAGCGCCGCGCTCTGGGAGCAGCAAGGCCCCACCGGCTTCGGCAACTCCAACAACCCCGCACGCGGCGTCTCTTCCGGCTCCGAGCTCAACGCCATCTACGCCTTCGTGAGCGACAACGGCACCGCCGGCGACACCACCGACGATGTCCTCCACGTCCTGCTCACCGGCAACCTCGAGTCCAACTTCAACCAGCTCGCCGTCTTCTTCGACGTCGACGAGCTCCTCCAGCCAAACGGCCCCGGCGGCGTCGATGTCGACACCGTCGGTCAGCAGCAGCTCCTCAACTTCAACCCCGACATCGACTTCAACAACTTCAACAACAACCTCACCGGGCTCACCTTCGACTTCGAGTTCGGTGCCGACTACGCCATCACCATCAACAACGGCAACGTCGACACCCAGAGCACCGAGTTCGACGACGACCCGATGAACGGCGACGAGCGCCTCGACGACACCGCCGAGTACGGCGTCAGCACCGCGGTCCTCGTCACCACCCCCGTCGAAGGCTCGGCCGCCCCCGGCGGATTCCAAGACGGCATCGGGGGCGGCTTCCCGAGCTTCATCAGCGGGCCCACCGGCACCCTCGGCGTCGCCCCCTTCTCGGGTGAAGGCGTCCGCCTCACCGACCTCGGCACCGCGGACGGTGCCGACGACACCGACAACCTCATCATCGACTTCGACCAATCCAACATCGCCGGCACCACCGACGCCAACCCCACCGTCACCCTCGGCGCCAATGTGGGCGACCCCGCCCTCGTCGACACCGGCCTCGAGTTCCAGGTCGACCTCAACGACACCGACTGGGACGGCGCCTCCGATGTCGCCGTCGTCGGCCTCATCGTCAACTCCGACGGCACCCTCGCCTCCAACCAGGTCATCGGCGTGATCCCCGGATCGCCCACCAACCTCGAGGCCCCCAACACCATCAACTTCAACGACGCCGATACCTCCGACCCCGAGCGCGCGCCCATCACCGGCAACCAGTCCATCTCCTCCACCACCACCGCGCTGCCCGCAGCCACCGTCGACGGCGTCCGCGACGCCTTCTACCCCGCCTCACCGCTCCTCTACGTCAACCCCGGCCTCGCCGCGGGCTTCGGCGATAACCTCGATGCCTCCGTCGAAGACTCCACCGGCTCCGAGATCGATAACGCCACCGCCTACATCTCCGACGACGGCCAGCTCAACATCCACATCGGCGGCAACCTCCACGGCGGCAACCGGATCGTGCTCGGCATCGATGTCGACGGCAACGCCAACGGCCAGAACCTCCTCCGCGGCGACAACTTCGGCGCCGGCGGCGGCGTGGTCACCAACATCGGCGATCAGTCCGGCGAAGGCGACGGCCTGCAGTGGGAGGACGGCGTCTTCGTCGACCTCATCGTGACCGCGACTTCCGTCCCGAACAACAACGGTACCGCCGACCTCGCCGACGACTTCACCGACTTCTTCGTCGACGCCGCGTCCACCCCGACCGACCCCGAGCTCCCCGAGACGCCCTCCATCGGCGGCTTCGTGGGCGGCGGCAACGTCGCCGATTCGCTCCCCGTCACCGGCCAGCCCACCTCCGAGTTCGGCTCCGGCGACAACGACGACCCGAGCGAGCTCCAGGCCAACGGCGACTCGCTCGACGCCGTCTACGTTCAGCGGACCACCGTCGACGGCGAAGATTCGCTCGTCTTCTTCTTCGCGGGCAACCTCTCCGACGGCTTCAACAAGCTCAACCTCTTCATCGACAACGGGGACGCCAACGGTCAGAACGTCATCATCCCCGAGGGCTCGGCCGATGAGAACCCCATCATCGACGGCGACCTCAACCCCCTCGCCCGCATGGGCGGCGTGATCACCGAGACCGACCCCGTCGTCGTCATCGATCCCGCTGGACTCTCCTTCGACAACGTCATCGATGCCACCGACCCCGCCTCCGACAACTTCAACGCCACCCACTTCATCTCGCTCGCCCACGGCAACTTCGGCTTCCTCTCCGACTCGCTCGGCAACGAGACCATGGAAGAGGGCACGCAGATGTTCGGCAGCTTCGCGACGCTCGTGAACGTCGCCTCCACGCTGCCCGACGCCGAGCGGGCGCGCTTCGTCGGCCAGGTGCCCACCGGCACCCAAGGCCCGGGCGCCGACCCCTTCAACCCCATCCAGACCAACGGTGTCCCGACCAACGCCGACCCGCTGGGCATCGCCGAACGCTTCCGCTTCAACATCAACAACTCCAACATCGCCGGCGTCGCCGGCGGCCCGACCCCCTTCGAGGCCGATGACCCCAACGACGGCCTGACCCTCGAGGAGGCGACCAACGCGGTCATGAGCGGTATCGAGCTCGTCGTCCCGCTCGAGGACATCGGCTACGACCCCGACGCCCTCGTCGAGGGCGAGCCCGCCGAGCTCAAGTTCTTCGCTCACATCTCCGACGGCGTCTACGCCTTCGTCACCTCGCAGGCCCTCCCCTCCACCTGTGATCCCGAGGGCGAGCTCGGCGAGGTCCGCGAGATCAACCACAACGACCTCGAGGGCGATCAGTTCATCACCATCTCCCTCCCCGCGGACGGCGAGATGGTCCCGCCCGGCAACGGCGACTTCGTTGTCCGCAACGCCGCCACGCTCCCCGGACCGTGCGAGATGGGCGTCGTCGGGCCCAACAACTGCCCGGGCGATACCGACAACGACAACGATGCGGACGCCGACGACTTCATCAGAGTCCTCGTCGGCTTCGGCACCACCGAGGGTGCGACCCAGCTCGACGGCGACTTCGACGGCGATGGTGATGTCGACGCCGACGACTTCATCACCATGCTCGTCGCCTTCGGCGCCACCTACGACGGCACCCCCGACTGCAACACCCTCTAACCGACCATCTCACCGGACGCCGACCCTGAGCTCCGCGAAGGGCCAGGCACCGGGACCAACAACCCGACCCGTCTTCTCCGAGCCGCCCGCGCCACCGCGGGCGGCTTTTTTCATGCCGCTGACCGCTCACCTGCCACTCTGACAGGCCCGTCCGCCACCGCCATCCCGACTGGCAGCGCGACGCCCGCCTGCCAGCCCGCGACCGGCGCGCCCGGACCCCCTCCGCACTGGTCCGCCGCTTGCATGCCGCCCCGCATGGTGGAGGTCCGCCCCAACCCATCGTCCAGGCTCAACCTGCTCGTCTCCCATGGCGGGTGGCAGGACGACTCATGGGCCGACCGCCTCCCACGCCTCCTCGAGCCCATGGGCATCCGCTCCTTCCGCGTCACCTCCGGCCGCGAGGCCCAGCACCTCGTCGAGCACCACCCCGTCCACATCGCTGTCGTCGACCTCGCCCTCCCACTCGAGCCCGATGGCTCGCCGAGCCCCACCAACGAGGGCGGCCCACGACTCCTCGAACTCCTCGCCCGACTCGACCGCCGCCCCGATGTCATCGTCGTCAAACGACGCCGAGCCAGCCGCGACGAGGCCCGCGAGCTCACCGCAGCCCTCCAGCTCGGCGCCTTCGCGGCCCTCGACCCGCCGGTCCAACTCGAACTCCTCCTCAAGGTCCTCCAGCGCATCCTCAACAAGCGCTACGCCGACCGGTGGCCCTGCGACCCCAACGATCAACCCCCATCCGAGCCGCGTGCGTAAGCACGCGCGCCAGACTTCCATCACCCCCACAACACCAATCCAACCACGACGCCCCGCCCGCCCCCGAGCTACGAATCCCGAACTACGAACCGAATCGTCCCCAGTCCCAAACCACCCAACCCCAAGGAGCTCCCCATGCCCGCCACCGCCACCAAGCAAGCCCTCACCCCCCTCGGCAACAAGCTCGTCCTCCGCCGCGACGAGGCCGAGACCGAGACCGCCTCCGGCATCATCCTCCCCGAGTCGGCCAAGGATCAGCCCAAGACCGGCATCGTCGAGGCCGTCGGCCCCGGCAACCTCAACACCGACACCGGCGAGCGCATCCCGCTCAACCTCAGTGTCGGCGACCGCGTCATCTTCTCGTCCTACGCCGGCACCGAGATCAAGCTCGGCGCCGACGACGTGCTCATCCTCTCAGAATCGGATGTGCTCGCCGTCATCGACTGAGCCGGCCCGGCAGTCGGGAATGGGCACTCGGCAATCGGCCACGCTCCTTCCCATTGCCCATTGCCCACTCCCGATTGCCACTCCGATGACCAACGATCAACTCCGCACCGCCCTCAACAACCTCAACGGCGAACGCGATGTCGTCTTCTACTTTCAGTCCTCCGACGAGTGCATGGTCCCCCGGGCCATGCTCATCCCCGACGAGGCCGACCACCTTGTCAAGCTCACCGACGGCCGCCACGAGTACATCATCGATGCTGAACAAGTTGCCTGGGTGAGGATCGGCTAGGGCCGGTTCGAGGCATCAGGCACCGGGCACCAGGCATCGGTGTCCGAACCAACCCTGATGCCTGATGCCTGCTCCCCGATGCCTTGCTGTTCAAGAACACGAACGAACGAACGAACCAATCCGAACCTCATACATCGAACCACACACATAGGAGCCCATCACCATGGCCGCCAAACAGATCGCCTTCGACACCGACGCCCGCGAGCGCCTGCTCCACGGCATCCGCAAGCTCGCTAAAGCAGTCAAGGTCACCCTCGGCCCCTCCGGCCGCGTGGTCGTCCTCGAGAAGTCCTTCGGCTCGCCCACCGTCACCAAGGACGGCGTCACGGTCGCCAAGGAGATCACCCTGGACGACCCCTTCGAGAACATGGGCGCCCAGATGATCAAGGAGGTCGCCTCCAAGTCCTCCAAGGACGCGGGCGACGGCACCACCACCGCCACCGTCTACGCCGAGGCGATCTTCGCCGAGGGCCTCAAGAACATCACCGCCGGCGCCAACGCCAACCAGGTCAAGCGCGGCATCGACAAGGCGGTCGGTGCGGTGGTCGGCGACCTCGAGTCCATCTCCA
>JBCDJJ010000029.1:0-38610 GCA_038747915.1 Planctomycetota bacterium
CATGTCTTCATAAGCTTGCAGGACCATACGGATTGCCGCGTCGGCATCTTGGGGGTTTCTATTCTCAACCCGTCCGAGTATGTCATGGAATGTGCGACCGGTTGGTATACCAGACTGTCCAAAGTTATGCCAGGTCCGAGGCAGAGGCAAAGATGGCATTCCATCTAAATCCAGAACATCAAGTTGGGCTGGTGTCAGTGTGCCGCCATTTCGTTGTTCGGCGATCCATTTCACCCAATCCTTCACCGCCGTGTGGTGCACCTCCAAATCAAACTCTGGGGTGTCGTCAGCGAGTATTCCTCCCAGCTGAGTCTTTGTATTTCGGAAACTCAACACATCGAAGTCGATCGTACCATCGGGGAGACGGGGCGGATTGCGGAACGTCTGGTCCGCGGTCTCGAGGATCGCGTCGACCATGTGCTTCCTCGCCAGCTTCGGACGACCAGCCGCCACGCGTGCCGTATTCAATTTGTTGATGACGTCTCGTATCCGCCTGTACGGCTTCCCGCCGTATGTCCCCGTGTCCTTCGACAGGCGGATCGACATCGCGGCGAGCCGCTGGCACGGTGCCCCCCTGTTGTGCACCCATACGCCGGCTTGACCAACGAAGTACGTGTTGAACTCCGCGACCTCGAAGTTATACGCCGTGTACGGCTCACCACCAACAGGGGGACCGCGCTCCACCTGGACATCGACAATGTGAGCCGTTGGTGCGGACCGCACCGACGAGACGAGTGCCATCCCCACCGCGAGCTTGCGCATCGGCACGAAGGCTGCCCGCTCCTCGACCCAGAACGGGTGCTCACCAGTGCCTGTGATCTCGTCGTCCGCCTCGCCGTCGCCGTCGCGATCAATAGAAATGGTGAACAGCTTCGCGGGGTGAGTTACAAATGTCTCCGACACCGGCTTATAGGCCACTTCACCCGTCCGCTCGTTGCGCGACAACACCAGGTCACCGGCTTCAACCTCCTCGATTGCGACCAGACCAGTTGGTGTCCAGACCGGTGTCCCCGCGACGAAGCACATCCGTGTTGTCGAGAGTCTCTGCAACAGGTCGGTGACGAGACTGGCGGACTGACGGAGCAAGCGGGCCGCGTCATCTGTCTTCCTACCCATGGTGGAGTTGAGACGGCCACCCAGTGTGGCGATCTTTGTACCCCGTAACGCCGCTGCACCACCTCCCGTGACGGCACTCTCTCCCACGATGATGAGCACCTCGCCGAGCACACGCCCAACCAGACGCCCAGCATCGCGGCTGTCCATCGACGCGATCTCACTTTGGAGTTCGACAAGGAGTTCATCGTAGATGATCGAGACAACAACGAGCGCCTGCTGCAAGTCATCACCAAACTGGTCAAATTGCTCACTGTCGGCCGAGAGAAGCTCTGCCAGAGCATTGAGACCGCCAGCTGCGAGAGGGCCGATGATCTCGGTCGTGACACGTGCGAGTTGCTCCATCCGCTCGACCGCTTCGCGGTTTTCACGGGAGATCTTCTCTTCGAGAGCGCGCACGGTTTCACGGTCGTACATCACCCACACCGCGATGCGCCACGCATAGGTTCGCTCGATCAAGGCTGTGGCACCACTGATCCCGAGCTGTCTCAGGCTCTCGAGATCACCGACCCACGCCGTGCCGGCATCGAGCATGCCCTCCGCCACCCCGATCGCAAACTGATCGAGCATGATGGACGGCTGGTAGCTCGCATCCTCGAACTCTCGACTGTCATCATCGAAGTCCGTGACACGGATGACGTTGATGATCGGGCTCGGCGCCCCGGGTAACACCGCGTGTCTCTGCTCGGACGCAAGAAACACTCGGCCAGCGGGCAGACCCGGCAAGAACTCAACGTCATACGTGAAGAACTCGGAATCGAGCTCATCGGCCTCGAGCCCGTAGGGGATCTCGGGATCGCTCTCGCGATCTTCGACGGGCAAGAGCTGAAGTCCTTGGGAGACCGAGTCGGAGAACAGATTGATCGGGCCGAGGAACTCCTCGAACGCCACGTGGGCCTCGCCGGCATCGCTACGAATGATGTCGCCGCGTTCGGCGATCGCAGCGCTGTAGATCTCGCCAAGCACTTGCGTGCCGGACGCCTGAACAAGGACAACACCTTCGAGCTCATCTGGCGTCTCCGGCGCCACCGGGCTCAGTTCGATGTCACCGAACGTCAGACCGCTGTAGATGTTTGGATGGCTGAAAGTGGCAAGCGCCGGGTACGGCGGCGAATTGACATGTTGCAGGCCGAGGATCTCGAACGGAGAACCATCGGCACCGGTGCCAACAAAGCCAGAACCGCCAGGATCCGGCGCAAGCTCGCCTGTGACAAAGGCAAAGCCGTGTACAGGTATCACCGTGGCATCGATGTTCGGGGAACTCTCCAGATAGGTGACCTCCATCCGGATGCCCAGCAGCTCGCCCGGTTCGAACTCGACATCTCGAGATGTCTCGACCAGGAACGATCGTTCCACAGAACCCACTCGGCCCATGTCATTCACCGCGACCAAGCGCACCGTGTTCCAGCCCGGCTCGACGATGATCGGGTGAGAGGTTGGCGCGATGGTGCCCGAGAAATCGAAGGGGGCGAGACGAGATGAGACATCGGCTGTCTTCTGCGTTGCAACAGGCAGCGTGATGGCACTCCCCATCGCATCCTCGAGAGGTTCATCGTTCACAAAGATGTGAACCTCGTCGATCACCGCATCGGCACCCGAGATCAGATCGAGCAATGCATCGTCCAGCGTGGCCTCAACGGTCATCTCGGAGACGAATTGCACATCGTTGGTCCCAGGAACAACCTCTACGACCGGATCGGAGAGATCGATCGACGCGGTGGCGAAGTGCGGCACCGCGGTGCTTAGAGCCGGTGATCCGATGGGCTCGAGTGTTTCCGCGTCGACGAGCTGCAGGTCGTAGCCCGTGACCTTGAGCTCGTCGTTGCCGACCAGAGCGCCGAGCTGGCCGTCCGGCGTGCCCTCCCAGACGGTCACCGTGATCGAGTGATCGCCGAGGCTGGTGAGGCTGTGCGAGACCGATTCTGCGTACACCCCGACGCCACCATCGTGCGCACCGCCGAGCTCACTCACGCGGTAGACCTTGCCGGGGAGCACGTAGTGCCCCTCGTCCTCCGCAGCGTCGTCGGCGATGCGCGGGCGATCGGCATCGCGCGTCCAGAGACGCAGCGCAGGGCCGTCGCCGACTGCAAAGGCCCCATCCGACACAAGGATGCCACCAGCCATCGAATGCTCGCGCGAGCCATCGGCATCGAGATCGACGAACTTGTCGCCGATCCATGGGGCCGAGCCGTCGTAGTCGAAGCGGACGAAGTATTCGTTCAGCTCTTCATCGGAGGGTTCGTCCGAGCAATCCGAGAGGCCGTCTCCGTCTTCGTCGGCGGTCAGCCGCAGATTGAGCCGTGTGAAGTTGTGCTCCAGGAGCAAGTCGTCACCGTCTGCCGGGTTGTCGCTTGGACCATCCATCCCATCAAGGTCAAACCCGTCGAACAGACCGGCGACGCCGTCGAAGTCCGAGTCGTCCGAGTTCACCTTGATGAGCATGTAGCCGTCGGAGTCGCTCGGCCCGAGCGGCAAGAACGAGTCGTCATCGGGCCGCAGCTCGACGGGGTTGAAACCACCGATGATTGTGACCGGGACGGTGTGAGGAGCCAGCCCACCGGCAAGGCGCTGCGCCCAGTTGTACAGGAGCGCATCGGTGCCCACTTCGATCGAGCCAGAGGTGGTGCAGCTGCTGTCGTCTGTGACAGAGACCGAGAACGACGCGCCAGTCTGTATCGAGGTGTGCGGCTGACCACCGCCCGCGCCAGAGTCATCGCAAACGGCGGGTGGACAGCGCCTCCTTTCGCAGTCCTCCCGATCACGTTTACATTCCTCGAAGGTAATACCGCCATCGCACGAGTTCGGATGATGGCTATCGACGTTATCAAGGCACGTGCATCCGGTACATACGACGAGGCAGTCGCACACATCCTCATCGTCTGCATCGGCTGGATCAAACGGCCACTGCCCCACGGGCGGTACGCCGGGTGACCATGGATTGCTCAGATCGGGCAGCTGATTGACACACCCGACCGAGTAAGGCGTGGCGGTGATGGAGATATCCGACAGGTTGCACCCGGAGTCGGTGCCGTTGTCGCCGGCTCCATCCGCGCAGTCCTGCTGATCACCAGGGACGAGCACCGTCTCTTGAATCGGTGAATCACCGGACAGAACATGCCAGATCACGCCGTCACCAACTTCGATCTCGAACTCGAAAGCGCACGCTGCGCTCAAATCCGCGGGTTCGGGCCCTGGGTCGAAATCAATGGTGATCACCCGATCCGCCGGTGGCGGCGCGTGCTGATCGTCCGTCGGATCGGTCGGCGATGAACCCTGATTGACCTCGTCTCCATCACCGACGCCATCGCCGTCGGTGTCCTGCGTGTTCGGATCCGATCCGTAGACGATGACCTCTTCGCCGTCGTCGACACCGTCCCCGTCGGTGTCCGGGTTGTTCGGCTTGGTGCGGTGCTCGAAGATCTCGTCGAGGTCGCTCAGCCCGTCGCCGTCGGTGTCGGTGACGCCGGGGTCGATGCTGAGGCCCTCGAAGACCTCGGCGATGTCGGGCAGGTAGTCGCCGTCGACGGAGACGAACTCGCCGCGCCGGTGCGCCGCCATGAGCAGCGCCTCGGTCGTCGCGTCGGGCAGCGCCGGGTCGCAGGCGAGCGGCTGACGCACGATCACGCCGAGCTGCGCCTCGAAACGATCGCTGAACCCGTCGCCATCGGTGTCGAGCTGGGTGTCGACCGGCGGGAGGTAGTTCGTGCCCGAGAGCTGCTCGATATGGTCCGATGTGCCGTCGCAGTCGGAATCGAGAGAATCGAGTGTGATGGTGAGTGGCTCGGTGGTCTGCCGGTCGCACGGCGGGCAGGTGGTGCCGTAGGCGACAAGCATGGCGATGAAGTCGTCGGCATCGACGCGGCAGTCATCGCCGACCAGATCAGCCGCGGGGTGGCACGGCGCGGCGATGCCATCGCGGCAGAAGGCCGAGCCGGCCGTCTGCGCATCGTTGCAGTCGCACTGGCCGGCGTTCGGGCCCGCGGGCACGATGCAGTCGCTGCCAAAGGCGACCAGCATGGCGATGAAGTCGGTGGCCCCGACCTCACCGTCCCGATCGATGTCGGCGGATGGGCCGAGCGGCCCGGGGCAATCGGTCGAGGTGTGGAGCGACACGGTGAGCAGCCCTGTGAGCTGATCGCCGCCCGCGAGCGCCGCGGCCTCTGCGGGCGTCAACCCGATGCGATCGGGCGTCAGCGCGAGCGAGATGATCTGTGTGGCGGGGTCGACCGTGACCTCGGCCGGTGGCCATGTGGCGGTGCGCACCTGCGTGCTCCCCGGCAGCGTGAACTCCCAGGTCACATCCGCGGGCACCGGCGCGAAGATGCACTGCGAACCGGAGCCCCAGACGACATTCAGTGTCTCACCAAAGCTCGGTGCATTCAGGATATTCAGGCCAACAGGGAGCGGTACACCGCTCCCATCCCCGACCAGTTCCGGCTCGGGCAGCAGCGGTGGGTTGGCGCTGATCCAGTACAGCGCCGCCAGACGGCGTGGCTCGCCCGGTGTGCCCGTATCAGGCAAGTCGGAGTAGACCACGACCGCTTGGTGGTCGACATTGCCGTCATCGAAGGTGCCGAGCGGGCGCACCAGCGTGACACCTCTATCCTCCGCGTCGACGTTGATGTCGAGACGAAGATCGCCGTCCACCGTGGCCTCTGGGGCGTCGAGCGACAGCTGACCGAAAAAGAGCGCGAGCCGATTGGTGAATACCGGGTTGGTGATCGGCTGGAGCGCGTTCACGTTCTCGATGCCGTACGCCTGGACCGCCGATGTTGGTGGCCCAAGCAAGAACTTGACCGCGGTCGTGCCCGTCGAGAAGGACGATGGGCCGACCGTCTCCGCGGCGTACTCGGGAATGTTCAGCGCATCGACGTACTCGATGAGCCGAGCGGGCGGACCGATCGGGCCGGGTGCAAACCCGAGGTACGAGTCGTAGCCGGCGTAGCCCTCGATGCCGCCGATCACGTTGCCCTGGTCGTCGAACACCAACTCAAACCCAGTGACCAAGCCGACGCCGTAGCCCAGGTCGACCAGCGCCCCGCCGGTGATGGTCAGCTCGTCGGCGCTGCCGCCGAATGCCACGGTCTCGGTGCCGACCGCAGCAAGGAAGGTCGGCGCACTCCCCGCAGTCACCGGCGTGGCCATCGCGCCGCCGCCAGTGCCACCCGGATCGTCAGATGGCGAAGACAGTGCAATGGGTACCGGCAGCGAAGCCACACTACTCGTGCTCGGTGTCTCACCGAGCTGCGAAACGACGAGGAGCAGATCGGACGTGTCGACCGCGCCGTCGCCATCCAGATCACCCTCCATGCACGCTGGATCGGCGAAGCAGTTCAGCACCTGCTCGAAGTCCGCCATCGTGACCGCGCCGTCGCCATCGACATCGCTCTCGCTCACCAGCACCGCCTCCACCAGCGGAGGCTCAGCCACCTGGTGCCACACCTCGGTCGCGCCCGGCCCCTTCGCGATCCGTCGATCCGTGAACGGCTCGATCACGAGCCAGCTGGTGAACTCAGTCCCGCCAACGAACTCCACCGCCTGCACCGCGACCGCTGGTGTATTCGCTGCGAACAGATCGCTCGCCGACCCAACAACAGAGGTGAACGACTCACCCTGCGACGGCCAGACCGTGAACAGCCACGCGCCGTCCACACCGCTGAACCCATCGACACGCCCGGTGCGCAGATGTCCATCGGCGAGTGGCGCCGGCACGAGCACATCCGCCACACCATCACCGTTCAGATCACCCGCGATCACCGCGCCGAGCCCGAACAACTCACCCGCAGCAACCCCCTCGATCGTGAACAGCGCCGCGCCGGTCGCGCCCGATCGCACCGTCACCTCACCCAGCGCGGCGCCCTCGCCGGGACGGACGACTAGTTCATCAACGACACCATCGCCGTCAAGGTCAGCCGACGCATCACCCTGGGCGGCTGCGGGCGCGACACCTACACCAAGCCACAGTGCGAGCGCAACGACAGCGCGAAGGACACAGTTTTGCGTACGGAACATTCAGTAACCTCCGAAAAACAATCTCCACGCCACAAGAGTGTGGCTAGGGATCACCCTACCTGAAGTGGGGTTGATCAGCAAGAGTATGTTGTCGATTTGGAATCACAATTGTGCTGATAAGGCTTGTAGGTGCCGTGCTTGTGCGCACGGAAGCAACGACAACGTTGAGCGCCTGCGGCTTTGGATTACGGAGTCCAGCTGCGTGAACGCGGTGACCAGACCGCGATGACGTCACCGCTCCTGACTTGCGTGACCATTCGCTGCTGCGACCATCGCAGTGATGCCGACCCGAACAGCTTCGGGCAGGTGAGTCCAGGCATTGATGACCACTGCGAGGTGTGGATCGAGTACACCCGGATCTGCGTCCGTTGCCGGGCTGGTTGCGGGGAGTCGGTCTGGATGTGCTCCAAGCCCGTTGTTCTTCAGAGTGTTCGATGCGGGAGTCCCGGACTGTCGATCCGGTGGTTGCGGGTTCGAGTCCCGTCCGCCTCGCTTGTGAAACGGCTCTGGCGCCACGCCAGGGCCGATTTCGTCTCTGGACCATCGCGTTGCGTCGTGTTGAGTGGCTCCGAGACTCACCGCTTTTGCGGGGGACCGGTGGTCGTGCTGGGTGTGGTCGGCGACTCGTTGGTCGTGCCGGTTCATGCGCCCGTGGTCACGTGGTGCGTATGTGCACACCGAGTCCGAGGGGTCGCTGCATCCGGTGGCTGCGCATTTCATACGTTGGTTCGCACCGCGGCCTCACATCACCAACTCCCCAAGACATTGACGGAGTGCTCTCGGTTCCTGCAGTTTGCGGCACCACGGACCGGGGTTGTCCGACCGGACACTGAGTGAGACGCCATCGAACCGGTCAACAGCATCGGCGGTGCGCACCCCACGGGCACTCATCGGGCCGGTCATCACGCTGTGCAGAGCGCGCCGGCCTGCGCACCGGTCGGTCACTGATCGATCGCTGACGCTCGCTTCGAGGCCGCGGCATCGCTCGCGAGTGTGCGCGTCGTCGAGTGAGATCCCGTGATGTCGCGCACGGTCTCGCCGCGGTGGATGAGCGTCTCGAGCAGCGTCACATCGGTCGCCTGGATCGGCATGTCCTGGCGGAGCATGCGGAGCAGGTACTCCGCTGCGACGCGGCCGCGCTCGGCCGCGTCGTAGACGACCGCGGTGAGGCACCGGCTGATGCCCTCGTCCCGCGGGCGGACGCCGTAGCCCATGAGGGAGATGTCGGCGGGCACGCGCAGTCCCATCGACGAGAGCGCGAAGTAGATCTCTTCCGTCAGGATGTCGGTCATCGCGACGACCGCGGTCGGCGGCTCGTCGGAGTCCATCAACTCGGTGAAGGAGCTCGCCATGCGCTGCCGGAAGTCGCCGCCGTCGTACGACCACGAATCGAGCCGGAACGACTCGGGCGAGATCACACGCAGGCGCTCGAGCGGCTGCCCGTGCGCCTCGTAGGCGTTGCGCAGCCCCTCGAGCACCACATGGTCGGCCTCGGCCTCGATCGAGAGGACCGCCACGAGCCGCGTGTGACCAAGCTCACGCAGGTGACGCCCCATCACACGCCCAGCGGACTTCTTGTCGACCGCGACGCGCGGGGCGCGCACCTCCGCATCGGTCTTCAGACAGCAGAGCGACACCGGGATCCCGAGACGCTGAAGCGGCAGCACATGGTGGTTGCCGACCGGCGTCTTGAGCCCGCTGATGCACGCCGCGGTCAGGCCGCGTGTCATCGCCCGGAGGATGCTCTCGGCCTGGGCCTCGGGCTCGCCGTAGTCGTAGCTCACGAGCACGGAGTAGCCGGCGGCCTCCATGGTTTCCTGAAAGCCATCTCGCAGGTAGCGGAACTGCCGGTAGGTCGAGGACGGGAGACACAGCACCACGGTGGAGTCGCTCGTGCTCGTCGTGAGCGGGCGCGGACCGACGCGCGCGAACGTCCCCCTGCCCTTCTGGCGCGTGATCAGCCCCTCGGTCTCGAGCCGGTGCAACGCGTGCCGCACCGCGGCGCGAGAGATCCCGAACAGCTCGGCGAGTTCTCGCTCCGCCGGGAGGCGCACGTTCGAGCGGGCCGGCTTTCCCGCGCACAGGCCCGCGATGTGCTCGCGGAGCATCGATGCCACATCGCTCTGATTCGCGGGGCCGTTGCTCACCACCTTGTGCGCGTTTGTCATTCGTTCCCGAGCCCGTCTGATGGTGTTGCGGATCCATCAATGCGATGAGCGGCCGAATCGCGGCACCGGCCGATCATGAGTCTGGGTGACCGAGTGACGGGCGGCTACCGGCTCGCCTCCGCGAGCGAGACACGCACCACGCGCCGACCAACGGAAGGAGAAGCCCACCGGGGGACGGTATCGGATTCGCAGCGATGGTCGCGTCGATCCAGTCGGCAACCGTGGACACACGCGCGAAGCCGGAGATCTCGTGGTAGTCGTAGTAGTTGAAGCCGAACGGGTCTGAGAAGTTCATGATGAACGAGTTCACCCCCATGATCTGGAACTCGAACGCCTCGGGGTTCCAGGTGAACAGCCCACCCCCGCTGTCGCCGCTCCCGAGCATCGCCTCGTAGTTGGTCGGCGCGGTGCTGCCGAGCGGGTTGATCGGCCAGGCGGCCTCCGGGTCGTTGTTCTTGATTCCGGCGGCGTAGAGCTCGGGGTCGTCGTAGTCGGCGAGCATGACGTTGGGGTGGAAGCCCTGCCACACGCCGAACGGGCTCAGGTGCGGGTCGACCATATCGATGCGATTGTCGCCGCGGCGCTTGGTGGGCGTCGTCCCTTCGCCGCCGTACGCCACGGTGCCATCGTCGCGGACATATTCACCGTAGCCGACGATCTGCCCGGTTCTCCCGCGCTCGTTGCTCTGCCGGTAGATCTCGATCGGGTCGATCCCCTCGACCTCGTTCTTCAGGAAGACGAGCGCCAGGTCGTAGCCCGCGTTCTCCTGACCGTTGAAGACATCGCCGAAGCCGGGGTGCTCCACCCAGTGCGATACCTCCACCGGCGGCACGATGTCGGTGCCATCGGGGGTCAGGAAGCGCCAGTACGCGCTGCCGTCGTCGATGGCGAAGCTCTCTTGATCGAAGAGGTGGGCCGCGGTCAGGACCACGTGCGGCGCGATCAGCGTGCCGCTCCCGCCCATCCGATCTTCGCTCGAGAACGGCCAGGGCCCGAAGACAGACTCCCAGTCGTCGACCGTCTGCTGCGGCCACGTGACGTCGTAATAGAGGGCGCCGACCGCGTTCGTCCACGCCGCCGAGGCGCGCGATGCGACCTCGGACTCGGTCACATCTCGCCGGACCACGACCGCGCCCGCGAGCGGCGCACAGATCGTCGACACCACGATGGCGAGCGCCCACGAGTTCACGACGCGGCAGCTTCCCGGGCGTCGTCCGGCCGGCGAACAGTGTGTGTTCTTCACTTCAGCGATCCCCACAGTGCTCGCCCCAATCATGCTTGCCCAACGCGGCGCCCACGAGGTGATCAGCGGCGCGATCGTGGCACGACCATGCCCAACCTCACTCCTTTGGAAGATGGCGTGGCTTCGGTGATCGTCAAGGTGATGGCCACCAAACGCAACCAATTTGGTTCAATCTGGGTGCTTCTCACTCTGGTGCCATCGATGGCAACACGCCGCCCTGCCTCCAATTCCTGACCCGCATGATCTGATTATCGTTCGGTATCATATTAATTTCACCGAATATTAATCGATTATATGCGCATGATCGAACTGAAAAGATGAGAACACACCGATCCTCGGCTGCAATCCACAGTTGAAACCGGTTCGAGTGCAGATTTGCCTGACCGCAAATTCGCTGTACTGTTCAGCAGTGGTTGGGCGTGGTTGCCCAAGTTGGTCGAGCAATCGTACCCTGCGAGGGCATCCCCGGTGACATCGCGTCAGCATGCTCGCTCGGACACCGGCTTCACGCTCATCGAGCTGCTGGTGGTCGTGGCGGTGATCGCGCTGTTGATCGGCCTGCTCATTCCCGCGCTCGGCGCCGCCCGGCGCGTCGCCTTCACGACCGCTGGGCTGAGCAACCTCTCGCAGATCGGACGGGCCGACGGGGCACACCGCGTCGACCACGACGGCGCGACCTCCGCGTACCCCGAGTTCACCGCCTGGAGCGAGAACGCGCCGTTCCTCGGCCGGTACGCGGGTGAGTTCAACGGGCTGATCAACGTCGGGCCGTTCAGCGAGACCCGCGGCTTCAGCCTCGGCGGCATGTCGATCCACCTGTGGATGGCTGATCGCAAGGGCACGGGGTACCACGAGCGCCACAAGGTGCTCAACCAGTACATCTACGAGGACGTTGGCCCGGTGCCGGAAGCGCCGCTCGCCATCGAGATCGATGCCGACCCCGAGGCCAGACCCGAGCGAGCGGTCTTTCGCTCGCCCGGGCCCGAGTGGCGGGTCAACTACGACCCCACCGCGCCGAATCCACCAGAGGAGAACACGCTCTACAACCTCTACGGCACGAGCTACCTCGCCAACACGTTCTGGTGGGACGCCGAGATCAACGGGCTCAGCACCGCGAACTACATCGATCCGGACGTCGACCCCGCTGGGTCGACCATCGAGTTCGCGCGGTACGCCCAGTCGCGCGTGTCGACCTGGTCCCAATCGCGCACGGTCTTCGCGGGCGAGGGGTCGTTCATACAGATCGCTCATCAAGCTGCCTTCGCGGAGGAAGGAACCCACCTTGATCGCGCGGATCACCTCGCGGTGTTCATGGATGGCCATGCGAAGGCGATCGAGATCGGCATCGAGGACATCAACCTCGCGCGCGGGAACGGGACACTCAACTGGGTGCCCTTTGCCCCGTTCACAGACCCCTACGACGCCGCCCCCTTCAATGATGATCGCGGCGTCTGGCAGTTCTTCCCCGAGTGGCGAGAGGAGCGCCTCGAGCTCTGATCCGCACCCAGGCCGGATCGATCGCTGTGGCGACGTGATGACCGAAGAGATCGTTGTTTTCTTTCCTGACTGTGAGGTACACGATGAGTGAGTGTGTGATCGATCACCGAGCAGTGCTCGGCGCCACGGCCCCGTTCTCCATGACCGCGGCCGCAGCGGCGGCGCTCGCCCTGGTCGCCGGGGCTGCGGCCGCCCAGACCGGGTTCCCGCAGAACGATGAGTTCGGCATCGGTGTCATCGGCTTCGAGGCCACCGGCTCGGGTACCGGCATGGGCACCGGCTCCGGAACGGGCACCGGCACCGGGATGGGCACTGGCATGGGGACCGGCATGAACACGGTCTGCACCGGGGGCTTCACCATGGCCTCGACCACGCCGGCCACCTTCATCGCCCCATTCGATGGCCTCACGGGGTCGATCAGTGTTGGCTACGCGCCGGTCGGCGTGTTCGGGGCAGGGAATCAGTTCTTCGCCAACGCCACGCTCCCAGTGGGCGGGAACGCAGCGGACGCCGTCGTCGTGAACCGGACGCCGGGCCCAAGCCCGTTCGCCGACAACGGCCCGTTCGATGTCGTCACCCGCGGTGCGTTCCGCTCCTTTGAGTACCTCGGGCCGAGCTTTATCACCCGTGTCCAGGTCCTGATCGATAGCTGCAACGTCGACGTCACCGGCGATCTGTTCCCCGACATCCAGGACATCAGCGCGACGAGCTACCCGGTGCTCGCCGGCATCGCTGTTCCTCCGAACGGCACGGGGTTCACCCTCGAGTCGATCAACTCGGTGCTCGCTTTCGATGCGACGATCTCGTTCTTTGCGCTCGACGGCTCCACCCAGCAGGACACACCGGTCGACACGGAGCTCGACGGCTCCCTCGCGGTGCCCTTCAGCAGCCTGTTCTCGATCGCCGACACCCGCCAGATCGCTATCACCTGGGACTACGAGTTCGAGACCCCGCTGCCGGAGGTCGACCTCGCCCCACCGTTCGGCGCGATGGGGACCGGCCTCGGCACCGGGTTCGGGACAGGACCCGGTACCGGGTTCGGCACGGGCGGCTTCGACGCCACGGCCCTCGGCTCATTTGACTTTGCTGCGTTCCTCGACGGCGTCGCGAGCGGCGACTACATCGTCGGCGACTTCGATCGCGATGTGGACTTCGACGCGATCGACATCGATCTCTACGACGACGACTTCAGGGGCCTGCGCAGCGAGTGATCGGTGGTGCTCGGCGAAGCGAGAGTGTGAAGAGCGCGCGCTCTGATCGTCAGCTCTTCAGCTCCCGCACTTCGAGCTCCAGGAGCGATGCGAAGCGGTCGGCCAGCACCGACTGCGTCCGACCGATCTTCGTCGCGATACCGATGTCGCGACGCGGTCCGTCTCGGCGCAGTCTCGTGCATCGCACGCCCTCGCGCTGATGCTTCCCGATCGCCATGCTCGGCACCAGCGAGACGCCGAGGCCTAGTCGAACAAGCTCGAACACGGTGTCGAGCTGCGTGGCGTTGCAGGTCACCTGGCGGTTCAGATCACGCTTGGCGCAGAAGCTCTCGATCTGTCCGCCGAGGCAGTGCATCTCGCTCAGGCTGATCCTGGGATACGTCCGCAGCTCGCGCAGCGTGAGCTCTGTGGAGACCTCGATGTCCGGGTCGTCCGGGGCAATCACCAGGAGTCCCTCCGCGCCGAGCGTCTCGCACTCGATGCGCGGGTGATTCACCGGCGGGCTGAGGACCGCGGCCTCGATGGAATGATCGTCGAGGCGCTCTAGGAGCAGCTCGGTGACATCCTCGAACACCACGATCTCACAGTCCGGGTACTCCTCGCGCAGCTTCGAGAGCACCGGCGGCAGCAGATAGGGAGACATCGTCGGGATGGCACCGATGGTCAGCCGCCCGATGCCGGCCTCGACCGCATCACCGATGCCGTCGGCCACCGCCTCGATCGCGCGAACCGCGTGCTGCGCACGGGGCAGCAGGAGCCGGCCCTCCTCCGTGAGGACCACCGTCCGGCCGACACGGTCGAACACCGAGAAGCCCAGCATCGATTCGAGCCGGCGGATGTGCTCGGTGACGGTGGGCTGGGCGAGACCGAGCCGGCGCGCCGCCGCCCGGACCGATCCCGCCTCCGCTGCGACGACGAAGCACCGGAGGTGACGCGTGTCCGGATGGTTCGCTGACATCGTGATCCCCTGCGCTTCGAGCACGCCCGTGTATTGATCGGAAAATTCTATCGATGGAACTGTGTTTTCGATAGTGACGCCGATCATTTCGTGTCGTACCTTTTCCGCACTGCTCAGGCCCCGACCACCGCTCGAAAAGCGAGACCAACCCCATGACCACCGCCCAGACCTCAACGAACGGATCCACCACCTCGAACGGCACCTGCCCCGTTGTCGGCGCCGTCTCGAACCGACTCGGCGCGATCAACCGCACCAACCGCGATTGGTGGCCGAACCAGCTCGACATCCGCTCGCTCCATCAGCACTCGCCGCAGAGCGACCCGATGGGGCCCGAGTTCGACTACGCGAAGGAGTTCGAGTCGCTCGACCTGAGCGCTGTGAAGCAGGATCTCTTCGCACTGATGACCGACTCGCAGGACTGGTGGCCGGCTGACTACGGCCACTACGGCCCGTTCTTCATCCGCATGGCCTGGCACAGCGCGGGCACGTACCGCATCGCCGACGGGCGCGGCGGCGGCGGGGCCGGCATGCTCCGGTTCGCGCCGCTCAACAGCTGGCCGGACAACGCCAATCTCGACAAGGCCCGCCGCCTCCTCTGGCCCATCAAGCAGAAGCACGGCCGGAAGATCTCGTGGGCGGACCTGATGATCCTCGCGGGCAACTGCGCGATCGAGTCGATGGGTCTCAAGACCTTCGGCTTCGCCGGCGGCCGCGAAGACCGGTGGGAGCCCGAGGACAGCATCTACTGGGGCCCCGAGACCGAGTGGCTCGGCGACAACCGGTACACCGGCGAGCGCATCCTCGAGACCCCGCTCGGCGCCGTGCAGATGGGCCTGATCTACGTGAACCCCGAGGGCCCGAACGGCAACCCCGATCCGCTCGCCTCGGCCCACGACATCCGCGAGACCTTCGGCCGCATGGCCATGAACGACGAGGAAACCGTCGCGCTGATCGCCGGCGGCCACACCTTCGGCAAGGCCCACTCCGCGGCGATGGCGGGCGAGTACGTCGGTGCCGAGCCCGAGGGCGCCGCGCTCGAGGAGCAGGGCCTCGGGTGGCGCAACCGCTTCGGCACCGGCAAGGGCGCCCACACCATCACGAGCGACCTCGAGGGCGCCTGGACCGGTACCCCGACCACATGGGACAACAGCTACTTCGACAACCTCTTCGGCTACGAGTGGAAGCAGACCAAGAGCCCCGGCGGCGCGGTGCAGTGGGAGCCGACCGATGCGAGCGCCGCCGACGCTGTGCCCGATGCCCACATCCCGGGCAAGCGTCACGCGCCCATCATGTTCACAACCGACCTCGCGCTCCGCGTCGACCCGGCGTACGAGAAGATCTCGCGGCGCTTCCACGAGCACCCGGACCAGTTCGCCGATGCGTTCGCCCGCGCGTGGTACAAGCTCACCCACCGCGACATGGGCCCTCACGCGCGCCTGCTCGGCCCCGAGGTGCCCGAGGCGCAGCCCTGGCAGGACCCCGTGCCCGCGGCCGATCACCCGGTGATCGACGAGGCCGACATCGCGGCGCTCAAGCGGACGATCCTGGGCACCGGAGTCTCGATCTCGCGTCTCGTCGCCACCGCGTGGGCCGCCGCGTCGTCCTTCCGCGCCACCGACAAGCGCGGCGGCGCCAACGGCGGTCGCCTCCGCCTCGCGCCGCAGAACACCTGGACGGTCAACGAGCCCGAGGCGCTCGGTGAGGTGATCTCCACGCTCGAGCGTGTGCAGACCGAGTTCAACGCCTCCGCCGGCGGCGGCACGCGTGTCTCGTTCGCCGATGTGGTGGTGCTCGGCGGGTGCGCCGCGGTCGAAGAGGCCGCGAAGCGCGCCGGGCAGACGGTCACTGTGCCCTTCCGCCCCGGCCGCACCGATGCGACGCAGGAACAGACCGATGTCGACTCCTTCTCTGTGCTCGAGCCCACCGCCGATGGCTTCCGCAACTACATCGCGCCCGACCACAAGCGGCCAGCGGAAGAGCTGATGATCGACCGGGCCAATCTGCTCGCGCTCACCGCCCCGGAGATGACCGTGCTGATCGGTGGACTCCGCGTGCTGAACACGAACACCGGCCAGTCGCAACTCGGCGTCTTCACGGACCGTCCCGAGACGCTCACCAACGACTTCTTCACCAACCTGCTCGACATGGGGCTCGAGTGGCGGACATCACCGCGGTGCGCGCACTTCTACGAGGGCATCGACCGCCAGTCCGGCGATGTTCGGTGGATGGGCAGCGCCGTCGACCTCGCCTTCGGCTCGAACTCGCAGCTCCGAGCCCTCTCCGAGGTGTACGCGAGCGCGGACGGTGCCGAGAAGTTCGTCCACGACTTCGTCCGTGCGTGGGACAAGATCATGACGCTCGACCGGTTCGACTGACCTCGCTCTCGACTGATCACACCGCAGCGCACACCCGCGTGGGCTGCGGCCTGATCTGTATCACAATCACCGCATCACGCGGAACAGGCCCGTCGCCCGGATCGTCAGCACATCCGGTGTCGGCCGGGCGGCAACGGTCCCGACGACGATGACCTCATCGAGTGGCGCGAAGCCCGCAGCGTCGGGGCTCTCATCAACCGCCCGACCGCTCGCGTCCACGATCTGCACCGTGGCCGAGTTCGCGGTGAGACTCTCGGGCGTCTCGCAGCAGTAGTCCCAGGGCGTTGTACACACATCGCCGTGCTTCTGATTGCAGTGCGGGACCGCGAGATCCATCACCGTGAACACCGGGCTGCCCGCGGTGATCGGCTCGAGCCGGCCACCGATCCGGCCGCGGAGCACGATGGACTCGCCCTCCTGCGCAGACGCCTTGGCATCTTTCACGCCCTGTGCATCCGCGGGCGCCGAGGCGAGCACCCACGAGCGTGCATCGCCCCCACCGGTATCACCAGCGGCCATGCCGCGCTCCCCGCATGCAATCAATCCGGCCGCTGCGAGAGCGAGGCTCGCGAGCGCGATCACAGGGCGATGAATCATGGCTTCTCCTTGCAAATCAGATCAACAGGAACACAGCGTCAGAACGACTTGAGCGCCTCCGTGATCGGAAGGCGCAGACAACGGATCGCGGGCGGCAGCGCGCCGATCAGCCCGACGGTGAGCCCGCCGAGCATCCCGATGAGCAGCACCGGCGCATCGATCGTCAGCGCGAACGCGCCCATCGAGAACCGCACCGCCAGCCCGTCGAGCACCAACACGCCGAGCACCCCGGCGATCAGGGCGCCGCACGCCGCTGCGAACACCGACTCCTCGGTCAGGTTCGCGACGATCGCGAGCCGCGTGAACCCCAACGCCTGCAGCATCCCGACCTCGCGCACGCGGGCGGCGAACGCGGCGTACATCGTGTTGAGCCCACCGAGGATCCCGCCCGAGGCGATCAGGACCGCGGTCACGATCACCATGATGCGGATCGGCGCGTAGAAGGCCGCGATCGAGGCGTAGTACGCCCGCTCGCGGATCGCCGTGATCTCCAGATCGAGACGACTCTTCGCGAACAGGTCGACATCGGCGAAGCTCGCACTCTCGAGCGTAACGATCACGCACGAGAGCGAGGCCTCGCGATTCGTCGCGATCTGGAGATCGGTGAGCGGGAGCCAGATCTCCGCGTTCATCACCGTGTTCGGAGCCCTGAATCGGCCCACAATGGTCCAATCGCGATCGTCGAAGTAGAGAGTTCGACCGATGGCCAGCCGTTCATCCGGCACGCCGAGGCGTGTCGGTGCGAGTTCACCAACCATCAGCTCGTCGAGCCCCGCCACCGGCGATCGCCCCTCGACGATCTCGACCGCCGGGTGCACCAGCAGCGCCACCGGACGCACCCCGCGCATGACCGCGGCAAGATCCTCGGTGCTCTCGGCGCTCTCGCGGACGGGCAGCGCCGCATGAATCTCCGGCGAGGCGTAGATCACGCCCGCACGTTCCTTGAGCCCCGGGATGCTCGCGCCGGCGATGCCCTCGACCGCGGCGTCGATCTGGGACCGCTCGACCCCCTCCTCGCTCCCCGTGCCGAGCAGCATGATGTTCTCGTGGAGCGAGACGTGGTGCGTGAGTGTGAGCTGCATCCCGCGCACGAAGCCGCCCGCTGCCAGGATCAGCAGCACCACGAGCGCCGACCCGAGCAAAGACGCCGTGAGTCGCACCCGGCTTCGCCCGAGGTTCCGAAACGCGTACTGGAAAGGGAGCTGTCGCATGGATCCTCTCAGGCCGCGCGGAAACACTCAGCGATCTCACGACGAGACACCTGCCACGCCGGCACCAGGCCCGCCAGCACGCCGATCACCGTGCAGACGAGCACCCCCGACGCCAGCAGACCAACATCCGCGGTGATCGGGATCGAGATGCCCTCGACCGACAACGCGACGTTCCCGATGTGCGCGACACCCACCGCCGCCATCGCACCCAGTACCCCACCGATCACCGACAGCAGCACACCCTCGATCACGATCAGGCTCGCCACAGCCCGCCCCGAATACCCGAGCGTTTGCAGCACCGCGTGCTCCGACACCCGGCTCTGCACCCCGAGCACGATCGAGTTGGCCACCAGCGCCATCACCGCTACAAGACACCCCAGCCCGAGCCACCGCGCGAAGCCGACCAGCTCGATGATGTCGTCGGCAATCCGCCCGATGAACGCCTTCTCGCCGAACGTCGCGGTCGGCTCCTGTGCGATGCGGAACATCTCGTCGATGTCGTCCGCCACTCGGTCAAACATCGAGGCATCCTGCACCTTCACGTTGAACTGCGTGACGATGCCGAGTTGATCCCGGCCCGCCAGTTGAACGAACTCGAGCGCCGTGTACGCCACGTTGTGATCCTGCGCATCGTCCGATCGCACCACCCCGGCGACATACGCCGTGATCCCCGCGGCGTCGAAGGTCATACCCGGGCGCAGCCCGCGCCGCCCTGCGAGCGTCTCGCCGACCAGTGCCGCATCCGTCCGCCTCATCCACGCCTCGGCAGATCCCGCGACAATCTCGAACCCGTCACCGCGCTCAGCGAGAAAGCCCTCCTTCGGTACGCCGCGGAATGTCACGACATCCAGGCTCGTCCGGCAATTCGAGACCACCACCTTGATCGGCGTGGCGCTCACCACACCGTCGACACCCTCGATCCGAGGCTCGTAGTCCTGCGGAAGCCGGCTCGTCGCGGGGCAGTACCGGTCCTCGCGGTACACCACGAGCGTCGTGTCGTTCGCGGTCTCGGTCGTCGCCTCGGTGACACCGCGGTTCATCGCCTGCACCGACGTGAAAAGAAACATCGCGATCGCGATCCCCATGATCGTCAAGAGCGATCGCACGCGGTGACGCGATACCTGCTTCAAGACGTAGGGCATACACCGGAGCGGGCTCATACAGCCACCTCCTCAACATCCAAGGCGTTCTCGACGAGCCGGCCCTTGTCGAGGTGCAGCGTGCGCGACGCGTACTCGGTCGTCTTCGGGTCGTGCGTGACCATGATGATCGTCTTGCCGAGCTCACGGTTCAGCTCTTGCAGCAGCGACATCACGGCATGAGCCGAGCGCTTGTCGAGGTCGCCCGTCGGCTCGTCGGCCACGATGATGTCGGGCTCGGTCACGATCGCGCGGGCGATCGCCACCCGCTGTTCCTGCCCACCCGAAAGCTGTCGCGGGAAGTGATCGGCGCGGTCGGCGATACCGACGCGCTCGAGTGCCCCGACGATCCGGTGGTGACGCTCCTTTCGACCGAGCGCGTGCAGCAGCAGCGGAAGCTCCACGTTCTCGTACGCCGTCAGCACCGGCACCAGGTTGTAGAGTTGAAACACGTACCCCACGTGCTGCGAGCGCCACGCCGCGAGCGCGTTGCGGCTCAGCGAGCCGATGTCGACCCCATCGATGATGAGCGACCCACTCGTCGGCGAATCAATGCCCGCGATGAGGTTGAGCAGCGTGGTCTTCCCGCTCCCGCTCGGCCCCATCAGGGCCAGAAAATCACCGCGCGGCACATCCAGATCGAGCTCATCGAGCGGACGGATGATCGATTCGCCCTTGCGGTACACCCGCGTCAGCATCCGGCACCGGATCATGCTCATGACGGCGACCTCCCGTCCTGCTCGGTGCGAACGACGACCCGTTCACCGGTCCGTGCCTGCTCGATATCCAGCGCGACGAGCGCCCCCGGCTGAACGTCACCAACGACCGTGACCCAGCCCTCCGATCGTTCCACGATGCGCACCTCACGCGGCGAGAGCACACCGCGCCCGTTGCGCCGCTCGGCCACGACCCAGACCCGCGACGAACCGGCCGTCTCGTCGAGCACGTGCTGGGGCACGAGCACGCGGTGTCCGTCCCGATCTGCCGGCGCCGCAGCCTCCCCACCGCTCGCCCCGGTCGGCAAGAACTTCACGCGCGTGAGCATCTCGGGCCGCAGGATCGGATCCGGGTCGATCACCTTCACCTTCATCTGGAGCGTGTTCTTCTGAAGGTCCGCCTCGTGCGTCGTGCGGAGCACGGTGCCGCGGAACACCCGGTCGGGCACCACCTCCACCACAACTTCACAGGCCTGACCAACGAACACGTGCGATGCCTCAGCAAGCGGCACATCCACACGCACCTGGATCCGCTCGGGGTCGTACACGTGCAGCACGTGCGCCGAGTGCGGCGAGTCCATCATCCGGATGACCTTGTCACCCGGGAGCTTGAGCCGCCTTTGCACGTACCCCGAAATCGGCGCCCGGATCACCATGCGCTCGAGCTCGAGCACCGCCTCATCTCGCATCGCGCGCGCACGATCGAGCGAAGCCCGCGCGCCAGCAACCGCTGCCTCCGCCGCGTCGACGCGCCGGCGATCCTCGATCCGCAGCGCCAGATCACGCTCCGCAGCACGCAGCTCCGCCCGAAGCCGATCGACCCCGGCGGCAAGGATCGGCTCACGGGCCTCGAGTGCCGCGAGTTCCCCGCGCTGCGCCGCAGCACGCTGCTCGGCCACGATCCGCTCGAACTCGTTCGTCGCCCCTTGCGAGGTCGAACGCCTCACGCGGGCCGCCTCCTCCTCGAGACGCGTGAGTGTGGCGCGGGCCGAGTCGACCAGCGAGGGAAGCTGCGCCAGCTCCGCTTCGCGCTCACCGAGCGCCGCCTGATTCGTCTCCACCGCCCGCTCGAGCTCGACCGGCTCCTCCCACGACCGCAGCGCCGCGATGCGCTCCGCGTCCGCCATCGCGAGCGAGGCGTCCGCCGCCGCGAACTCGGCCTCCGCGCGTCGCAGGCGGATCTCCGAATCGTCGGCAACGAGCCGAGCGACCACCTCGCCCCGCTCGACGAAGTCGCCCTCGAGCACCTCGATGGAGTCGACCACCCCATCGGCGAGCGCGGTGCATGCCACGTAAAAGGGCTCGGCCTCAAGCCACCCCGCAGCTTGCACCGTCGGCACATCGCGCGCCGGAGCATCCTGCCCCCGCGCCGGCACCACGGTCGCGCTGCGATCGAATACTGCTTGCAAGACCGCCACCTCGCGGGCGGGTCGCACCACCGGCCACGCGCTCCATCCGAGCACGCCGGCAACCGAGACCAGGACCAAAATCGGAACGACGACGGACAGACGTCGGCGCCCGGCGCCGACAGACCGGTCGACACGACCAGCCGAAGTGATATTCATCGGGGACATCTCCGGGATGCTGTGACTACGCGCGCCGTGAGCGCGCACGACTCCTACGAGGCAGTCGTCACAGATCTCGGAGGCCTCTTCAGCATGTGCAGGTGCGGCGACCCACGGGATCCGGGCGCCGCGCCCACAACACGCGACACCGCGAGCGCCTCGCCAACGGCCTCCGCGCCACGCACCTGGGCCAACACCGTCTTCACCATGCCGCAGCACGCCAGAGAGCACTCGCACCCATCGCACGGTGCCTCACCGGGCGCGCTCGGCGCACCAGGATTCTCTGTGCGAGCATCCGAGGACGCCACCAAAGGACAGCACCCGCTCGCCGGTGGGTCGACGCGGTCAACAAGCTCGACGTTGAGCGCCGCGACACGACAGGGACAATCGATGGCACGCCACACCATGGCCGGTCCAATGGCCAAAGCCACGGAGAGCAGGATGGCGAGCGTCGATCGCACCACAACGGACGGTAGCCCGTGTCAGCGCGAGTTTCTTCCGGCGTCGAGCTGCCCGAGACATCAGTTGTTGATGTGTTGAATCGACAGATGTCATTGAGTTCTTACTCTCATCAACCCGGTGCATCCGCCCGGCATCCCACGGTCGACGTCGACCCACCCCGGTGACCAAGGAGTGGTACCCCACCGCCCCTGGCGCCCGACCCCGCCCGACCCCGTCCGGTCCGCTGGTCCGCTGGTCCGAGTGCCCCTGTGTATATAGATGTCGCCGGGAACAGCCCGCTCAGCACCCCGGAGCCGCGCCGGCTCGCATCTCGCCCACTCGGATCCGCGAAAGGACCCCGATGAGCCGAAACACGCCAGCCTGGGGACAGAGAGAACTCGCCGACGACCCGCACGCGGCGCCCGACAAGGCCGATCGCGTCCGACGCATGTTCTCCGCCATCGCCCCCTCCTACGACCTGAACAACCGCCTCCACTCCTTCTGGCTCGATCAGCGGTGGCGTGCCGCAGCGGTGCGCCTGGCCAAGGTCCAACCCACCGATCGCGTGCTGGACGTCGCCTGCGGCACCGGAGACCTCTCCCGGGCCTTCCTCGACGGGGGCGCCGCCGACGTGGTGGGCCTCGACTTCACGCCGGGCATGCTCGAGCTGGCTCGGACCAAGCGGGTCACCGCCAAAGGGTCCACGGAGCCCCGGATCACGTATGTCGAGGGTGACGCGACCGCGCTCCCGTACAACGACTCAGAGTTCGATGTGGTCTCGATGGCCTTCGGATTACGCAATGTCACCGAGCCGGCGCAAGCTCTGCGCGAATGTTATCGGGTCTTGAAGCCCGGCGGGCGGTGCATCGTGCTCGAGTTCAGCACCCCACGCAATCCCGTTATCAGGTGGCTTAATGACCTCTATACGGGACAAATCATGCCTATTTCTGCGACCCTGCTTAGTGGTGATAAGAGTGGTGCCTACCGATATTTGCCACGATCCATAGCGACCTTTCATGATGTGGATTCCCTGTTGTCGATCTTCAAACAGACCGGACTGTCGGAGTGTGAATCCCGCAGTCTGACGTTCGGCGTGTGCTGCGTCACGCGGGGCGAGCGCCCGCGAGCCTGACCGGCCACTGCGCGAGGTGCGCACAACGTGCGTGTCCCGTGGTAGTTATGCCGTCCAATAAAACGACCGTTCATGGGCGTGCGCGGCGGATTTCACACTACTGGGGTGTCCTCACGGGGGACATCGCTCCCGCTTCGTGATCACAGGCGATTGTGGCCGAGATTCTGGGCGTCGGGCGAGGCAGGTGGAGCCAAGCCCGCGTGTGCCGGAGGCGCACGCCAGATCCCGATCCGACCGAGGTGGAACCGCGACGGGTTGCAATCACTGATCGCCGTCAATGGACGACGGTGAACGCCGAAACGGAGTTCGGGTCTTATGAACAAGGACGTTGTGGTGGAGCGGCTGTTCGATGCGCTGCTCACGGGTGATCGTCAGCAGAGCGCTCGGGTGGTGGCCCAGGCGAGATGCGAGGGAATGAACTGTGAACAACTGGTGACCGAGGTCTTCTGGCCGACGCACACGATGATCGAGCGTCTGCACCGGGAAGACAAACTCTCGAAGCTGGCTCATAACAGTGCGACCCGACTGCTCCGTGTGCTGTGCGACCGCGCAGCGGGCGAGTTCGAGCTGGCGCCGAGCAACGGTCGAACGATCTTCGCTTTCTGCGGCCCCAACGAGGCCGACGAGCTCGCGGCCCAGATCGCGACCGATCTGCTCGAGCGCGAAGGCTTCACGCTGCGGTACTGCGGCGGTGGCATCGCGGGCGACGAGATCCTCGAAGCGGTCAACGAGTCGACCCCCGACATCCTCCTCATCTTCGCGAGCGCCCCAACCGATCTGCCGGAGATCCGCGGCGTGATCGATTCGCTCAACGACATCGGCGCGTGCCGTGAGACACAGATCGTGGTCGGCGGCGGCGTGTTCGCCCGTGCCTCGGGCCTCGCTGAGGAAATCGGCGCGGATCTGTGGGCCGATGAGCCCGATGAAGTCGTCGAGGCGATCCTCGACGAGCCGACCCGCCGCATGAGCCAGGATCAGCGGACGGTCGGCCGGAACAAAGCGGCGCACGCACGGGCTGCGTGATCGCCACCCTCGCGAGAGGGCGACGTGTGCCACGGACGGCACCCCCGCTCTGGCGAGTATTCCAACACCCCATGAGCCCCGACGCACGGCCGCGTCGGGGCTTTTTCTTGACGCGTGCCCCGCGCGTGCTACAACCCGGGTCGTGCCGCCACGCGCCGCCATGTTGATCGAGCGCTCCGGGCGAACCAAGGGGGTCGCACCAACGCAGCTCGACCTGTTCCCGGTGCGCCGCCCGCCCTCGGTGGCCGTCTCGTTCTGCACGCTGGCCAGCTCCTCCGGCGGCAACTGCTCGATCCTCCGCACCGGATCGGGGCGGAATTACCGCCTCACGTTGATCGACTGCGGCCTGAGCCCGCGGCGGACCCGGGCAACGCTCGCGACGCTCGGCCTCGATTTCGAGCGCATCGACGATGTGCTGCTGACCCATCTCGATCACGACCACTGCCACCGCGGGTGGGCAAAATCCTTGCCATCGCACGCCCGGTTCCGCGTGCTCGACTCGCACCGGTGGCGCGCGAAGCGAGCGCGAATCGGCCACCGACGGTGTACGACGTTCGTCGAACCCTTTGAACTCGCCTGCGGTGCTCGCGTCACGCCGTGCGTCCTTCGGCACGACGAACTCGGGGTGGCCGCGTTCCGATTCGACTTCGAAAGGGGCGGCTCGCTCGGGTACGCGACCGACCTCGGCCAGGCGACGCCGGAACTGGCTGCCATGCTCGGGGGCGTGGATGTGCTCGCGGTCGAGAGCAACTACTGCCCCGAGCTCCAAGCTGCGAGCGATCGGCCGGCGTTCGTGAAGGATCGCATCACCGGCGGCTCGGGGCACCTCTCGAACGATGAGTCCGCGGCCCTTGTCTACTCGGTGGCCCCGACGCGTGCTGTGGTGCTGCTGCATCTCTCCCGGCAGTGCAACACGCCGGAGGTTGCACTGCGTGCGCACGCCGGTGCACCATGCGACGTGATCGCTGCACCGGCCGACGAACCCTCGGCGTGGATCGAGCTCACGGACGTGGCCGAGCTTTCTGACGTCGCAAGCCCGGATGCGGTGACGAGAGCGTCCCGCTCTCGCGACTAGGTTCCGGGCGTGTGCGGGTGAGTGTTCGTGGGAGCGAGACGCTCTCACCACCGGACCACGAGACTCGATGATGCACGCCGGCTTATCCCGCACCCAACGCCCGGTGAAGGGCTCGGGTCGGTTCGCCCTCGTCCACCAGCAGTTCCAGCCTCGGCCGGCCCGCGGGGAGTTCGCCCGCGAGCGGCGCGATCAGCGCACCGCCATCCGATTGCACATACCACTGCGTGGCCGGCGCGACGACCTTGGAGCACTGTGCACCCGGCACATTGATCTCATCCCGATCAGGTGCGACACACAGCACAGGGACGCCAACGGGGGCCTCGGCGCCCGCTGGGAGCGCAAGCGCGACTTGCAGGCCGCGATCCTCCCGGAGTTCCTCGATCCGCGTCGCCACGTGCGGCATCTCGAACCCCTCGGCGCTCACGGTCCAGATCCAGGCCAGCGACCGGGCGACCTGCACACCCGCCCGCGCATCGCGGAGGAGTTCGAGGAGCCCCTCCGGCATGGGCTCGGTCCCCCACGCCTCGGACAGGACCACGGCGTGCTCGGCGATCAACAGCTCCGCCCGATCGACACCCAGCGCCCGCTCGTCGCGATCCAGCCGCGGCAGTTCCACCAATGCGAGGCACACCGCCTGGAGGGTGATCACGGAGGGCGTCGCCCGGTGCCACCGAGCACGTTCCTCCGCCTCGGGGATCGATACCGAACGCTTTGCGAACTCCGCGGCGTGGGCCAGCAGGGCGACCCATGTGTCCAGATTTGGACCATCCACACCGGAAGAATCGAAGGTTTGTGTGCGTTGTACTGTGGTCACGACGGTTTTTTTGACGCTTGGGGAACTTGGGCGATCCCTCGACAGTAGTCTTTGAGGTGAGCATGGAGCGATCCGAAGAACGAGCATTGATCGAGCGAGCTGCCGACGGAGACCGTACAGCCGCAGAAGCGTTGATTCGCGCGCATCAGGCGTCGCTCTACGCGTTCATGCTCCGCATGTGCAAGCGGCCCGAGATCGCCGAGGACATCGTCCAGGATGCCTTTGTCCGCGTTCTGGGCAATCTCGACCGGTTTGATCCGCGATTCCGCTTCTCCACCTGGCTCTTCACGATCGCCAAGCGGCTCTACATGAACGCCGCAGCCAAGATGCGGCCCGTGTACGACACTGACATCGTCGGCGGTGTGAGGGGCCGTGAGCCCGATTCCCGAGGCCCCTTTGTCGAGGCGGAAGACGAGGCGAGCAACGCCCGTGCGGTGCTCGACCAGTCTCTCGAGAGCCTGTCGGCCGATCAACGCGAGGTCATCGTGCTGTTCCACCAGCTCGATTGGCCCATCGCGCGCATCGCGGACCACATGGGGATGCCCGAGGGCACGGTGAAGAGCCATTTGCACCGGGGCCGTCGTCGCCTCCGCGAGCTCATCGAGGCCCGCGAAGATCCGGCTGCCTGCAGCGTCCGCGACGCCCTCGCGGTATGACTCGAGATCTCTGACCGCCCACGATGACGGATCTGTGAGCCCTCGCGATGACCTCGACGAACCCCGATCTGCCCGAGCGTGACGATCGCCACGATGACGATCTCTTCGCGCCGCTCGATGGGGCGGACGATCTGCTCTTCGAGACACACCTCGACAGCTCGCTGAAAGATCAAACCACGGATAACGACGACCTGACCGCTCGGGTGCTCTCGGGGTGCGAGCGTCGGCGGTGCTGGCTCAGTCGGGCGGGGTGTCGGTGGCTTATGGGCGCCCGCGTGGCTGTGGTCGGCGTCCTTGCCGGCGTTGCGACCGCAGCGTTCATCGCTGAGCGACACGCCGACCCCGCACCCGAGCCGCTCACGATCCAAACGCCCGCCGCCACCTCCACACTCGAGCTCGCGCCGGTGTCGCGGATGTTCCGCATCGCCGATGACGGCACCTCGGCGCCACCCGTCCTTGGTCGCAGCGACGGTCCTCGCCAGATCGTTGCGAGCGACGACGACGCCGGAGTCGTGCCGAGTCGCAGGCCTCGTGAGCTGCAGTCGTTCATCCCCTTCACCGATGCATCGGAGCTGCTCGCGGTGCTCGAAGGCGAGCGGCTTCCGGAGCTGCTTATTGGCGGTTCGAGCACGGTCACGGGTCGTGCGCCGGCTGCTCGACGGACCTATTCGCTCTCGCGATGGGTCATCGTCGAGGTCGATGGCGGCCTGCTGCTGCTTGACGAGCGCACCGGCGAACTTCAGCGGCTCTCTATGCAAGCGATCCCAGCATCGAGCGAGGAATGATCCGCGCGATGGCGTGGTGGCGTCAGGCCTGCGCAATCACCGTTTTTATGGTGTGTGGCGCCCCGGCGGTGGCTCAGGCGGACTCGGTGACCGATGACCCGCTCGCGGTGGTGACCGCGGCCCCGCCATCGGCGACGATGGCCGCTGCGGTACGGCATACGGATGAACTCGCAGCGTCGGAAGTCACCGAGACGATCTCCGAAGTGGTGGCATCCTTCGACCTCGGCGTGTGGCTCGATCCACTCGGCGCCACCCTCGGCGAGCAGCTCGGCCTTGAGGCATCGTGGCTCGAGCCGCGGACGCGCGGCGGGATGGTTGGGGTTTTCAGCCGGAGTGACGGCGGCGTCGGGGGCTTCGCCGATGTCACCGAGACCGACGCACTCGCGCTGACCGCGAAGCTCAGGGCGACACCCCGATTGACGCGGCGCGGGTTCACCGTTCTGAGCGTGGCGGGCGGACGGGCCGAGCTCACGGTTCGTCCGGCCGAAGACGGGCGACGCCGCGTGCTGATCGCGACGCCGGGTTGGGTCACCGAACTCGTTGAAAGTGAACAGGCCGCACGCGGGCCGCGGGAGCGCACCGTCGCCGAGGGGTTCGTGGCCTCGCTCGAGCCCAGAGATGTTGCTGCACGGCTCCAACGAAGCGGCATTGACCTGATGATGACCGCGAAGATCGAGCATCGATCGATCCACGTACACGCGGCGCTCGTCGAACCGGCGCTCCACGATGTCGCGGAGTGGGATGCGTCGCTCGTGGAGGCGCTTGCGGGGGCCGACGCGGCGTACGCCATCGGAGAGGGCACCTCGTCGGGGTTCTTGGGGGTCTCGATCCGAAACGAGCTGGGGCTCACGCGGATTGATGCTGATCTCCTGGGTGAGCCTGTGCTGGTCGGTGCCCACGCCGGCGCGCCGGACGGGGACGGCCACCCGTCGCTCGTCGCTGCAACGAGGCTGGCCGACGTCGAGGATGCGCTCGCGCGGGTCGACGCTGCGATGGCGGCATGGCTCAGCCCGGATGATCGATCGGCGGCGGACTTTGGGGGGCGGTTTCCGGACGCGGTCCGCGCCGTGACGCTCGGCGAGCACACGGGCCATGGGCCCTGGCCCGGCGACACGCTCGCCTGGGCGGGGGTGCCCGGCGAGTGGCTTGTGCTTGCGAGCACCGAAGATCGGGCGCGGTCGGCCCTGGATGTCCTGAACCGCGCCGATCGGGCAAGCCGCCGCGGCAGTGCCGCACTGGGAGGCTGGCGTTCCGTCGGTGTGGTCCGGCCGGACGCGCTCGAACGGTTCACCCGCGACGCGGGGCGGCCCGGGCCGTGGCTCGACTTCCTCTCCGATGTGAGCGTGGTGTCGTGGCGGGCCAAGGCCGGTCCGGACGGCGCAACGCTCATCGAGATGAGCGCGGAGGTTGCCCCAGACGTCGAGCCGGCGCCCTGACGCGCTATGATCGCGGCCGCACGCCTGCGCGTGCCTGCTGTGTCGCCGCCCGCTCGGCCCTCGAGCTCGTCCCATCCGGAAGAGGCCCCGCTGATGTCTGCCACGCCCGCCCTTGCACTGTCGATGCGCAACGTCGCGATCATCGCGCACGTCGACCATGGCAAGACCACGCTCGTCGATGGCCTGCTCTACCAGTCCGGCATGTTCCGCTCGGAGCAGCTCGACAAGCTCGCGGGCGGGCAGCACGGGCTGATCATGGATTCCAACGACCTCGAACGTGAACGCGGCATCACGATCCTGTCCAAACAGTGCGCGGTCACGTACACCCGTGAGAACGGCGAGCAGATCCGGATCAACATCATCGACACTCCGGGCCACGCCGACTTCGGCGGCGAGGTGGATCGGGTGCTCCGCATGGCGGATGGGTGCTTGCTGCTGGTCGACTGCGCCGAGGGCCCGATGCCGCAGACGCGGTTTGTGCTGGGCAAAGCGATCGAGGCCGGGCTCGAGCCGGTGGTGGTGGTGAACAAGTGTGACCGGCAGGATGCACGCGGCGAGGCCGCGGTGGACGAGGTGTTCGACCTGCTCGTCGAGCTCGGGGCCGATGATCACGCGCTCGACTTCCCCGTCGTCTGGGCGAGCGGCCGGAGCGGGTGGGCGGTCGATTCGTGGCAGACTGCACAGGATGTTGTCGCGCGGCAGCGCACCGGTGAGACCATCGGGCCGCCCGAGTTCTCGCTCCGGCCGGTCTTCGAGTCGATCGTCGAGCACGTACCGGCGGCGAAGGGCGAGTCCGAAGGACCGTTGCAGGTGCTCGTCACCTCGATCGCGTACTCGGAGTACGTCGGGCGGATCGGCATCGGCCGGGTGTTCCGCGGCTCGGTGCGGAAGGGACAGCAGATCGTCCGCATCGATCGCGACGGCCACGAGAGCCGCGCGAAGATCGGCGGTCTCGAGGGCTTCGAGGGCCTCGGCCGAGTCGAACGATCGGAGATCGGCGTGGGCGACCTGTGCGCCGTGATCGGCGTGGAGGGTGTCGACATCGGCGACACACTCGCTGATCCCGAGCGCCCGGAGGCGCTCCCGCCGGTGAGCGTGGACGAGCCGACGCTCAGCATGGTGTTCCGTGTGAATGACTCGCCGTTCGGGGGCAAGGAGGGCGAGTTCGTCACGAGCCGGCAGCTCCGCGATCGGCTCGCGCGAGAATCGGAGAAGAACGTGGCGCTGCGCGTGGAGCCCGGCGAGGGCGGCGATGAGTTCATCGTGGCGGGCCGCGGGATGCTGCACCTGGGTGTGCTGCTCGAGGAGATGCGGCGGGAGGGTTTCGAGCTGTCGGTCGGCAAGCCGCACGTGGTGCTGCGCGAGCACGAGGGGGTGATCGAGGAGCCGATCGAGCGTCTGGTGATCGATGTGCCGGAGTCATCGGTGGGCCCGGTGATGGAGCTGGTCGGCAACCGCCGGGGCGAGATGGTGCACATGGAGCCGCGGGGCGACATGACGCACCTGGTGTTCGACATCCCGGCGCGTGGGCTGATCGGGCTGCGCTCGAAGGTGATGACCGCGTCGGCGGGCGAGGCGATCCTGAGCCACGCGTTCGAGCGGTGGGCGCCCAAGAGCGGCGAGGTGCCCGGGCGGGCGAACGGTGTGCTCATCGCGAGCGAGCCCGGGCAGATCACGGCGCACGCGCTCGAGGCACTGGCCGACCGGGGTGTGATGTTCGTCGAGCCGGGCGATCAGGTGTACGCGGGCCAGGTGGTGGGCGAGCACAACCGCGAGAACGATCTGACGGTCAACGCCTGCCGTGCGAAGCAGCTCACGAACTTCCGCGAGTCGACGAAGGAGGCAACTGTCAGGCTCAAGTCCGCGCGCAAGATGGAACTCGAGAAGTGCATCGAGTACGTGGAAGAGGATGAGCTCGTGGAGCTGACTCCGACCGCTGTACGTCTTCGGAAGAAGATGCTGAACGAGAGCGACCGGAAGAAGGCCGCGCGGTCGGCGAAGGACAAGGTGACGAAGGGGTGAGCGGCCGGTCCGGCGCACGCCGCGCCGGGACACCTCGCTCAGAACAGCCGGTGCTGCCTCGGGTCGTCGCCCTTGCGGCGGGCTGATCTGCGAGCGGCCCGTCGGCGCGGCGGCGGCGCCTCGGCGCTCGGTGACGTCGGCGGAGGAGCAGAGGAACCATCGGAGGTGCGCACGATCGAGCGGATCTCGCCATTGGCGAGTCGCGTGACGATGATAGCGCGCTCCGGCGCGTCGGCCGGTTCACGAACGATCGCGCCGTCCTCGCGAGTGGTCACGGAGTAGCCGCGCGAGAGCACGCGCACCGGGCCGACGATCGACAGCTCGCGCGCGAGCGCCGCGGCACGGTGGCGCTCGCGTTCCAGGCGCGCGCCGGCGGCGTCTTCCAGCGAGCGCTGCAGGCCATCGAGGGCGACACGACGAGGGTGCAGATCGACGGCCCGGCGCAGCCGCTCTCCGAGCGAACCAAGGCGCTCGCGCCGCAGCACCGACGCTGTCGCCGGCTGATGGCGGGAGAGCAGGCCTGTGAGCTTCGCGACGCGCAGGCGTTCCGTACGGACGTGATCGCGCATCGCTGCGACGAGCCGGCGCCCGCGCTCGCTCACGCTCGACCGTCGATCACGGAGGACGGAGCCCGGCCGACGGAGAATCGGCCTTGATGCAAGGGCGTCCAGACGCTGGCGCTCGGTCGCGGCGCCGCGACGCACGAGCAGCGTCAACCGGCTCATCCGCTCATCGATCTGTTCGCGCAGCGCCGCGCGATCCGGCGTCAACCGCATCGCGGCCTGTGTCGGTGTCGCGGCCCGCACATCGGCCACGAGCTCGGCGACCGTGGTATCGGTCTCATGACCGATCGCCGCGACGACGGGGAGCTCGCTCTCGAAGATCGCGTCGGCGACCGCCTGTTCGTTGAACGCCCAGAGGTCTTCGATCGACCCGCCACCGCGTGTGACGAGCACCGCATCGACGCCGAGGTCCGTGGCCCGGTCGTTGATGCGGCGGATCGCCTCTGCCACCTGCCCCGCTGCTGCATCGCCCTGCACGCGCACATCGACGAGCACCACGCCGACCGCTGGGCACCGGTGCCGCATGGTGTCGAGCACATCCTGGAGCGCCGCACCCGTCCGCGAGGTGACCACCGCGACCGCGCGCGGGAACACCGGGAGCGGGCGTTTGCACTGCTCGTCGAGATACCCCGCGGCACGCAGCCGCTCGACAAGGGCTCGGAGGCGCTGCTCGAGGTCGCCCAGCCCGGCGGGCTCGAGCCGCTCGACGTACAGCTGCGTCCGACCCTGCGGGGCGTAGTGGTTGATCGAGCCGGTGGCGACGACGCGGTCGCCCGGCCTCGGCTGCACGCCCGCGGATTTCGCCGCGCTCGCGAACATCACGCACGAGACGACCGCGTGCTCGTCCTTCAGGGCGAAGTACCAGTGCGTGCGGTCGTTGAAATTCGAGATCTCCCCGACAACACGCACGGCCGACGGCAGCCCGCCCTGCAGCGCCTGCGCGATCAGCTCGCCGAGCCTCGAGACCGAGAGCGGGGCCGAGGATCCACGACGCGGCGCGGGCGTCGGGCCTCGCATGCGGTCGGGATCGAATGGCAGTCGCTCGGTCATCCAGCCTCCTGGGTTCTCACCGTAATCAGAGCTGGATGGGCAGGCCTTCGCTCCGCCACTTCTGGATCAGGAGCTGCGCTTCGATCAGTGTCTGGTCGAGGCGTTCGGCGGCGTCATCCAGCGAGTGGTAGAGATCGGGGTTCACGAGGAGCTGCCCAGCGGTCCCTTTTCCGGTGTTCAGGCGCGTGAGCGCGAGGCGGACCTGGTCGGTCGCCACCGACACGGTGTCCATCGCGTCAGCGAACGCAGCGATGGCGTCGCTCGCGGAGGTGGTCGCCGCGGCGACATCGGTGCGCACACCTTCGACAGACGTGGCTGCCCGATCGACTCCGCTCGCGACCTCGTCGGCCAGCGTGCGCACACGCTCGAGCGTTGTGCTCAGATCAGCGGTGACCTGCTGTTCTTCGATGAGCGTGGTGGCCGCTTTGGCCGCGGCGTCGAGTCGCGCGACCACCGTCGCGATCGTCGGCGGCTCGCCCGCGTCGACGCGGTCCGGGGAGACAGGGCGCAGGAGTTCGGCAGCGAGCTCGCCGACGTTCGTATAGGTCGCGCTGAGCTCCGACACTGCTTCGGCGGTCTCGGCGAAAGGCATCAGCCGCTCATCGAGCGTCGTGTTGAGTGAGCGCATGATCTCGTCGAACAGGCCCGTGGGTACCGCTGCGATCGTGTCGCCGGCCTCGATGAAATCTGCCGGCGGCGTTCGGTCCTCTCGTGGGCGCGGCACGAGTCGAACGTGTGTGTCGCCGATGAAGTCGCTGGTGATCGAGACGCGCACATCGCGCGGGATGCGCGCGCGCCGATCGACCCTGAGACCGACCAGTACACCCCCGCCCTCCATGTCGAGCTCGACGAACCGGACACTCCCGACCCGCACGCCGGTGAAGAGCACCGGCGACCCTTTGGTGACCCCCTGGGCGTCGGGCACGGAGAGTGTGAACTCGATCCGCTCGACCCGTGTCGTGGTCACCTCGCCGAAGACAAAGAGGAGGGCAAGCAGCCCGCCGGTGCCGAGCAGCGCCGCGAGCCCGACGAAGAAGTCACGTTTCGCGTCCATCGCGGTCCTCCGTTGCAGCGGCCATGGCCGCGTCTTGATCACCGTACCGCCCAGCGAGAAAGCCACGGACCGCTGGGTTGGTGCTCGCACGGATCTCGTCCATTGAGCCATCGGCGGCGACGAGGCCATCGAGCAGCACGACCACCCGGTCGCCGACACGCGTGGCCGAGGCGAGGTCGTGCGTGACCACGATCGACGAGACCTCGAGTTCCCGCTGGAGCTTGATGATGAGGTCGTTGATGCCATCGGCTCGGGCGGGGTCGAGGCCGGTGGTCGGCTCGTCGTAGAGGATCAGGGTGGGCCGGAGGATGATCGCGCGCGCCAGGGCGATGCGCTTCTGCTGGCCGCCCGAGAGTTCGGCGGGCATCTTGGGCCCTGCGCCGGCCATGTCGACGAGTGCGAGGGCCTCTTCCACACGCGCGCTGCGTTCGCCCGCCCGGGCATCGGTGTGCTCGCGGAGCGGGAACGCGAGATTCTCGGCAACGGTCATCGAGTCGAACAGCGCCCCGAGCTGGAACAGAAAGCCGAGTCGTGTGCGCACGCGGTTGAGCCTGCGCTCGCTCAGCGTGTCAATTCGAGTGCCGTCGAAGTACACCTCACCGGCATCCGGCTTCACAAGGCCGACGATGTGCTTGAGCGTGACGGACTTGCCGGCGCCGGACGGGCCGAGCACGACGGTGGTCTCTCCGCGGCGGAAGTCGAGGTCGACGCCCGCGAGCACGGGTGGGCCGCCGGCGAATCGTTTGTGAACGCCCACGAGCCGCGCGATGAGAGGGTCATCCGGCACGCGGACATGATGCGCTATCATCACGCGAATGTCCTCCATGCCTCGGGAAGTTGGCCGCACCACCCTGCACCGCGGCTCGCGTGTGAGCTTCGAGCTGCTCGATTTCGAGTGGCCAGGCGGTCGCCGGCATCAGCACGAGGTGGTTCGACACCCCGGCGCGGTGTGCGTGCTGCCGGTGCATGACGGCGGCCGAGAGGTCACGCTGATCCGCGTATACCGCGTGTCCATGGCATCGATGGTGTGGGAGGTGGTCGCGGGCGGTCTCGAGCCGGGGGAGTCGCCCGAGGTCTGTGCGCCGCGGGAGCTCGCGGAGGAGGCCGGCCTGCACGGTGGCGAGCTGGTGCCGCTTGGCCGGTTTCTCACCACGCCGGGTGTAACGGACGAGTGGATGCATGTGTACGCCGCGGTCGATCCGGTGCCCGGGGAGCGCGACCTGCAACCCGCGGAGATGATCGAGGTTCACCGACTGGGGATCGACGAGGCCTGGCGAATGGTGGACGATGGTGAGATCGTGGACGGCAAGTGCCTGATGACCTTGATGCTCGCCCACCGGAAGGGGCTGATCGAGAGCGGAGCGCGGTGAGCCCGGTGTTCGACCAGGACGCACGCGACGATCCCGGCGGGCAGATCCGTGCGGCGCTCTCCCGTGTGTTCGAGAACGTGGATAACCCGTCGGGCTGGTCGCTGCCGCTCCTGACTGTGCTCGGCGTGCGGTGGCGGGTGCATATCGTGACCATCGGTGCGGTGGTGGTGGCGATGGTGTCGTCGATCGTGCCGGATCACCTCGGTGTGATGTTCGTTGCGATGCTGGTCGGCGCGTTCGCGGTCGCGGTGGTGGCGCACGAGCTGGGGCACGCCATCGCGTGTCGCTTGAGCGGCGGCCGGATGGATCGCGCGGTGCTGCTCCCGTGGGGCGGGCTGACCCTCTGGGAGGCGCCCGACCGAACACGGAGTGAGGTGATCGCGGCGGTCGGCGGCGTCGGGGCGAACGTTGTGCTGATCGGGCTCTCCGCGATCGGGCTCGTCGCGACGGGGTACGGCGCCGCGTTGCAGCTCGTACCGGTTGATTTCAGCGCGGGTTTCGTGGACGCGAGTGATCCGGGTCGGCCGGCGCGCCACGCCGCCCGGCTTGCCCTGTGGTCGCTCTACGCGGCGAACACCGCGGTCGCGTTCGTGAACCTGGTGCCCGCGTTCCCATTCGATGGCGCCTCGGCCCTGCGGGCGATGCTGCGGCGTCAGATCGGGTGGAGCGAGGCGACCGCGTGGACGGCGTCGCTCGGTCTGCTCGTTGGCGCCATCGGGGCTGCCGCGGCGCTCGCGATCGGGTCGAGCATTGGTGTGCTCCTGGCGTGCCTGGCGATCACGGCGAGCTGGGTGGAGCGGCGGCGGCCCGGCGCGCTCGAGATCGTGGCCGGCGGTGACGAACTCGCGGACCTCGCGGCCGGGCACGACGCGGCCGACGCCGAGGCCGATCGCCTCGAGCTCGACACGCTGCTCGCGAAGATCTCCGAGCGCGGGATGAAAAGCCTGACGCGCAGCGAGCGGCGGCGACTCGATCAACTCCGCGAGCGCGCGGGGTAGGCCGCGCCCGGCGCGGAGCGCGGGCCCGTATCCTCCCAATCACCGCACGCGGAACCCCGAAGGACGCACCAGGCATGGGCATCGCCGACCGAGACTATGCGCAACCGAGTGGTCATCAGAACGGGGGCTTCGGCGGGGGACCTTTCGGACCGGGCTCGATCCCGCCGCCGCGGAGCTGGTCGGTCAACACGTGGCTGATCGTCCTGAACGTCGCGATCTTCTTTATCGGCGCATTCTTCGCGGGCAGCGGAGCCCTGTCGGTTGACCTTCGGTCGGGAGATTCAGCCGGTGAAGGCTTCGACCTCAGTGGGCGGAACCTCGGACTTGTCGAAGAGATCGAAGGACAATCGCTCCGTCCCGACAAGGGCGATGCGATCGTGGGGTACGACTTACCGATCATTGACCGCGATACGGGCGAGATCGTGGGGCAGCGGTCCTTCCGACGCTATTTCGACCCGTTCAGGGCGTTCGGACACTTTTCGACAGGCAAGGGGTTCTTCGAACTCGAGATCTGGCGGCTGATTGCATTCCAGTTCCTGCACGCCAATGTCTGGCACCTGCTGTTCAACATGGTGGGGTTGTTTTTCTTTGGTGTGGTTGTTGAGCGATACCTGGGCCGCCGAAGGCTGTATGCGGCGTTCTATCTGGCGTGCGGCATCGCCGGTGCGGTGCTGTACCTCTTGCTCAATCTTCTTGGGTTCGTCGGCGTGCCGCTGCCCGGCGCGTTCGGTGTGGAGTTGTACACGCCACTGATTGGTGCCTCGGCGGGGGTGTTCGGCGTGCTGATGGCGTCGGCATTCATCGCCCCGAACTCGACACTACTCGTGTTCGGCATCATCCCGATGAAACTTCGCACGGGCGCCTACCTCTTCGTGGGGCTCGCGTTCTTCAACCTGTTGATCGGCGGCACCAACGCCGGTGGCGACGCGGCCCACCTCGGCGGTGCGATCGCGGGTTACTTCTTTATTCGCCGTCCTGAATTGCTCCTGAACTTCTTCGACGACATCCTCGGGCCCGACAAATCGGGCAAGCGGGGCAAACGAGCCCGGGTTGTTGACGCACAACAGCCCAAGGAGAAGAAGAAAACCAAGCGTGGGCCCAAGCCCCCATCGGCGCGCGACCAACAGCGGATGGACGAGCTCCTCGCCAAGGTGGGCACGCAAGGCATGCACTCACTGACCGATGAGGAGCGCGCGTTCATGGATGACATGAGCAAGCGGATGCCCTAGTGAACCACTCCTCACGCCCCGTGCCCCTGCAATGACCGCTCTCCGCTTTGAGATTCAACAGCGTTCGCCGTCCTGCGGCGCACGAGTCGGCGTCGTCGAGACCCCGCACGGCACGTTCCAGACGCCCGCTTTCATGACCGTTGGCACGCAGGCTGCGATCAAGGGGCTCACGGTCGATCAGGTCCGCAGCACCGGGGCCGAGATCATCCTTGCCAACACCTACCACCTGATGCTCCGACCGGGCAGCGACCTGATCGATCGTCGCGGCGGGCTTCAGCGGTTCATGCACTGGAACGGCCCGATGCTCACCGACTCGGGTGGGTACCAGGCCTACTCGATGGCCGACATCAACGCGATCGACGACGACGGGGTCACCTTCAAGAGCATTGTCACCGGTGATCCCGTGCGGCTCACGCCCGAGCGCGCGATGGTGGTGCAGAACGAGCTCGGCGCCGACATCATCATGGCGCTCGACGACTGCCCGCCGAGCGTCGACCCGCGCACGCTCAACCAGACCCGGCTTCGGCTCGCTGCGCAAGCGAAGAAGGCCGAGTGGGAACGCTCGGGGTACGACCACGAGCAACGCCTGGATCAGGCCGACGAACGGACCGTGCGGTGGCTCGAGCGGTGCAAGGCCGCGCACATGCGCCCGGACGAACAAGCTCTGTTCGGGATCGTGCAAGGCGGGACAGACCTTGATCCACGAGCGTGGTCGGCAGAGCGGGTCTGTGGGGTGGAACTGCCCGGGTATGCGATCGGCGGCGTCGCGGTGGGGGAGATGCCCGAGGACATCGCGCGCGTGACAGCGTTCACGGCGAGCCTGATGCCGGCGGGCAAGCCGCGGTATCTGATGGGCGTCGGATACGAGCGAGACATTGTCGCGGCGGTACGAGCGGGCGTCGATATGTTCGACTGCGTCCTGCCTACGCGGAACGCCCGGAACGCGAACGCCTTCGTCAACCTGCCCGCGGAGGAACCGACCGGGCAGATGCGGCTGCGGAATGCGAGATTCGCGGAGGATGACCGCCCGATCCAGCCTGGGTGCGACTGCGCGGCTTGCAACCCCGGAGGCCACGGGTGGCCCACCCCAGACGGAGTGCCGTTCACCCGGGCGTACCTGCGGCACTTGTTCATCGCGGGCGAGATGCTCGGCCCGA
>JBCDJJ010000030.1:0-38055 GCA_038747915.1 Planctomycetota bacterium
CACTGGTGGCTTGCCCACCAGTGCGAACGCCAAAGCCCTTGAACACTGGCGGGCAAGCCGCCAGTGGCACCCAAGTCCCGGAGTCGGTCGATCCACCGCGAAGACTGGCGAGACGAGTTGACTTGGTCTGCTCTAGTCTGAGCGAAGCGAAGGCCACGAGATCCTGTGTGGTGTGCTGCGATTGTGGCCTTCGGATGCCTTCGGCATCCTCCAGACCACCGCATCCGGGAACACGAATGCGCGCAGCGCGTTAGTCGAACCAGAGTTCGATCACACCCTCGCCGCTCCGTAACACCACCTCGGCATCGGCGACCCCGTCCTGGGGCACGTTGACCAGCGTGCGGCCACGCCCGGTGCTCGCCCGGAAGCCGGTGAGTGTGGCGTTCTCCTGATCGAGCTCGACCCGGCCGTCGAGGGTAAGGGCGTCGACCGCGAGGCTCGAGGCCTCATGAAGATGGGCCGTGATGTCGCCCGCGCCGGTGGTGATCGTGAGCGGCTGGTCGATCGGTTCGTCGAGGCGGACCTCCACATCGCCGTCGAGCGTGTCGACCGTGACCGCTGCGGTCGTGGCGTGGACGAACACGGGGCCGCGGGCGGTGCGGATCGAGACGCCGTCGAGTCTCGGCGTGGTGATGCTGAGGTTGACGTGGTGGTCTTCCTGCTCTGGGAACGCGGAACTCGAGCGGATGCGGACCACCTCGCCGCCGGGCTCGCGGATCACTTCGGCGTCGAGCTCGAGGCCGCGGGCGACCGGCTCGCGGAGCGCCGGGTCGAGCTTCCAGAAGGCCAGGTCCGAGCGCACGACGACGGTGCGTCCTCTGGGGCTGCCCCATTCGCGGAGTGTGACGCTCCCTCGGAAGTTCTCAATATCGACGGCGATCCGCTCGGCGTCTTCGGGCAGCTCGAGCTGGATGCGGCCCTGCCCCGAGCCGACGCACCCGGTGAGCGGGCCGATCGCGGTGAGTGCGACGAGAAAGACGAGAGAGAGTCGGCGCGTGTTCATGGGTGCTCCATCGGCTCGATCGGCGTCGACGATACACCGGCGACCGGTCACGCCTCGTTCCGCCGGCGCAGCACGAACCACGCGTAGCCCCAGACATCGGCGATGTCGCGCTGCGTGGCCACCTCGTTGCCGTCTTCATCGGTCGCGGCGACCGCGTCGAAGGGCGAGCGGCGGAGCACATCGAGCCACTGCGGCATCGAGTAGCACCGTAGTTGGTAGGTGTTGTCGGCGTGGATCTCGGCTGTGGGTGTGCGGCGGACGAGGTGATTGATCACGGTTTCGAAGCGATCGCGGGTACCGGGCCCCTCAGAGGGGAGGTAGGTGGCGATCTGGCGGTACTCGGTGCGGCCATGGGTGGCGTCCCACACGTCCTCGCTCTCCGTCTCGCCGGCGAAGACCGTGGTGTTGAGACCGACGATGTAGACCCCGCCGCGTTTGAGCGCGCGCTCGATGCACCCCAGGTGGTCGAGCAGGGCCCGATCGCTCGGGAGGTGCCGGAGCGAGTTGACGAGGCAGAACGCGAGATCAGCGGGCTGACGCGCGCGGAAGTCGGTCATATCGCCGACGCGCAGCTCGATCGTCAGCCCGCGGCGCGCCGCGGCGGCCCGCGCGTAGTCGATCATCGCGGGCTCGAGGTCGAGGCCCGCGCACGCCACACCGCGGCTCGCGGCCTCGCGCAGGTACCGGCCGGTGCCGCATGCGGGCTCGAACCAGCGCATCGTGCCGCGCGAGCGGGTGTAGGTCAGCGCGACGCGCTCGAGACCGGTGACCTCGGCAGCGGTGCCGGCGCGGTGGATCGCGTCGTACCACGTGGGCAATTGATACCAGTCGACGAGGCCGAGGTCGGTGACGGCGCGATGGCGGGGACGGGAGGCCTGCCTCGGCATGCGCACAGCGTACGGACTCGGTGACGAGTCGTCGCTGAACAATCACCCTCAGAAGGTTTGTGTCTGCGGCTGCTTGCGGATGATGTAGTAGTCGTTCTGCGTGTCGTGGCCGAGCTCGTTGATGACAACGTCTGTGAACCCGGCCTCGGTCAGCATCGTCTCGGCGAGCTCGCGGCCCCACGCGGCCCCGAGCCCCATCCCGCCGTACGCGAGCGAGACGCTCATGCAGTGCATGCACGAGATCGTATAGAGCAGCGGGCCCATCGGGTGCTGGGTGTTGAGCCGGATGCACGATCGCATCTTGATGTCCTGCATGAGGTAGATGCCATCGGGTTTGAGCGACTCGGCGATGTTCGCAAGCACAAGATCCGGGCGAGCCTGATCGTGGATCGAGTCGAAGGTGAAGACGAGGTCGTACCGCTCGAACTCGCGCCACGATGCGGCGTCGTGGATCTCAAAGTCGATGTTGATCAGCCCGCGTGCGCGCGCCTCGCTCCGCGCGAACTCGATCGCTTCGTGGGAGAAGTCGATGCCGCAGAACCGAGACTCGGGGAAGTGCTCGGCCATGAGCATGAGCGCGAGACCGCGTCCGCACCCGACATCGCACACCTCGGCTCCGGCGGAGAGCTTGGCCACGATGTCGTCATCGAGCGGCAGGATGTGATCGATGAGCGAGCCGAGTACCGACTGGCCGGAATCCTCCGCCATCACCTCGTGGAAACGGGGGTAGTCGGCGTAGGGCACGCCGTTGCCGTGCTCGAACGCCTCGACCACCTTCGACTCCGCATGCCCGAGCACGCCGATGTACTGCGCGAACACCGCGATGTTGTCGGGTCCCGCGGCGCGGGTAAGGGCCGCGGCGTGCGCACCGGGCAGGTGGAAGCGCAGCTCGAGGTTCGATGCGGCGTCATCGCAGAGCACGATGCGCCCCGCGACCATCGCGCCGAGCCACTCGCGGACGTACCGCTCGCTCAGACCGGCGTCGCGCGCAAGTTCCGTGCTCGTGCGCGCCGCGCCGTCTGCCATGCGATCGAACAGGCCCGTGCGGTGCCCGATCGAGATCATCAGGGCGAGCGCGCCGCGGTTGAGCGAGTCGAGCAGCCACTCGTCGAAGGCTTGATCGTCGGCGAGCGGCTGTGCCGGCGCATCGGCGGTGTCGTGCGTGTCGCACATGGTCAGGGGGGTTCCCGTCGTGTTGGGTTGCGCAGAGAGAGAAACCCGCGACACCCCCGTGCGTTGCACCGATCGGGAAAAAACGAGCCAGACCGTGAAGCGGCGGCCGACCCTGGGCTTACCGTTTGATCGGCTCGCGCATCATGCTCATGCCACTCGCGATCCAGGTGGACGCAACCGCCGAGATCATCAGCACCAGAAACGAGCCGTTGGCCAACAGGCTGATGTCGCCGAGGTGGCCGTACACGCCCACAGCGAAGACCACACCGAGCAACGAGGCGAGCGCGATCGCGGTCGGTCTCAGCGTCGTGTTTTTGATCGTCGATGCGCCGCTCAACACCAACAAATACAACGCACACGAGATGGCGATCCCGACCCAGCCGTCGAGCGATGCGATCGCTGCGGCGCTCGCGACGATGCCGCCGATGGCGAGGGTCAGCACGATCAGTCCCCATGACCGGTCCCACGCGGGCAGCGCCAGCCGCCCGAACCGGGACAGTGCAAGCACACCGCTCGAGAGTGGGCGAGCGATCCACACCGTCAGTACGAAGAGTCCGTAGGCGCCCACGATGGCGTTCGTGAACGGCTCCAGTGTTGGGTTGGCGTCTCCGATTCTGTTGACCGCGTTGATGCCGATCACCAGTCCGAGGACAAGCCCGATTTGGTACTTGCCGCGGAGCCGGCTCACCCAGAGGAAGTACGCCAGCACCAGGCGGTACAGCACGAACTGAGCCTTGACCGCCTCGATGATGCCGGCCCGCGCCCACTCGTTGGTCGGATCGAGCCGCAGTGATTCGCGGAAGTGCTCGAGCGAGGTCTCGTGATCGCCCGCGTGCAGCGCTTGCCACCCCATGTTGGCGTGCGAGTGGGTGTTGTCGGGGTCGCGCCGCAGCGCTTCCGTGACCGAGGCGCGCGCACGGGCGTGGTCGCCGCGGCCTCGCTGAGCAGCGGCGAGCAGATTCGTGCACTCGATGTCATCGGGGTCGAGCTCGAGGCCCTTGCTCGCGGCGCGGATCGCCTTGTCGTACTTCTTCTGTCGGAGGTAGACCCGGGCGCCGAGCGCAAAGGCCGGCACGTACCCCGGGTCGCACGCGAGCGACGTCTCCGCGCACTCGAGCGCCTCTTCGAGCATGTTCCGCGACTCGTAGATCAGTCCAAGCGCGTAGTGCGGCTGAGGCGATGCCGGGTCGAGCCCGACCGCGGTCCGGGCCGACTCCGTCGCCTCGGTCCACCGTTCGAGGTGCAGCAGACTCATCGCGAGCAGCACGTGGGCGCTGGCGTTGTTGGGGTCCTCGGCGAGAGCGCCCTGGAACTCGGCGATCGCATCGTCGTAGCGCCGCTGGTCGTACAGCAGGCGGCCGCGCTTGAGCCGGATGATCTCGCCGGTGGGTTGCTGGGCTTCGAACATGTGTTTCTTCCCTTCGTGTTTTCCCTCGTGGACGGTGCGGCTCAGCTTCGGCTGATGTACTCGAGCACCTCGTCGTACATGCCGCCCTGGTTGGCGTAGAGGGCGTGGTTCTTCGCTGAAGCGAACCACTCCTTGCAGGTCGGCCGGATGCCCTTGGCAGCGGTCAGCAGGTCTTTGGTGCGGATCGGTGTCGGCACGCCGCTCTTGAGCGCCTCCCGGAGCTTGCCCTCGATCGCGGTCGCGACCACGTGTCGCAGATCGGCCCCGCTGAACCCCTCGGTCTTCTTGGCGATCGCGTCGGCATCGACACCCTCGCTCGGTTTGTCGCGGAGTTGGATCTTGATGATCTCGGCCCGCGCCCCGCGGTCGGGCGGCGGCACGAAGATCACGCGGTCGAACCGGCCTGGCCGGCGGAAGGCGGGGTCGATGTGCCACGGCGCGTTCGTCGCGGCGAGCACCAGCACCCCGTCGTTGCTGCCCTGCATGCCATCGAGCTCGTTCAGGAACTGGTTGATGATGTTCCGCGAGCCGCTCTGGCGCAGATCGGTCCGGCTCGCACCGAGTGCATCCGCCTCGTCGAAGAACAGCACGCTCGGTGTCTGGCTCCGCGCCTGCTCGAAGAGGGCCGCGAGGTTGTGCTCGCTCTCGCCGATCCACATGCTGAGCACATCGGAGATGCCGACCGAGATGAACCGCGCGCTCACCTCGCCCGCGGTGGCGCGCGCCAGATGCGTCTTCCCGCACCCGGGCGGGCCGTACATCAGCACGCCACCGCCGACGGTCTGCCCGTACGCGGCGTACAGCTCGGGCTTCTCGAGCGGGTAGATGATCTTCAGGCGGATCTGCTCCTTGACCTGGTCCATCCCGCCGACCTCGTCGAACGTGACCGTCGGCCGCTCTTCGGGGTGCGTGGTCGCACCGCCGTCTGGTCGCTGGGGCGCACGTGGGTCAACGGGCGACGAATCGTCGTGGTGCTCGTCCCAGGCGCCGGGCGCATCGGGCGCGGTGATCCCAAGCTCACGCACGAATTCGTCGTCGGTGAGCGATGGGTCGAGCGACACCGCCTGCTCCGCCTGGAACCGCGCTCGGTCCTCCTCGCCCGCGGCGTGCAGGGCCCGCGCCAGCAGCACCCGGTCGCTCGCCTCGCCGTCGTCCGCGCACACCAGCTCGATCACCACGATCGCCTGGCTCGCCCGGCCCGCGCCAAGGCAGGCCCGCGCGAGCGCACGGAGTGCCTCGCGGTCCTTCGGGTGCTTCGAGACCCACTCGCGGGCCTCCTCGATCGCCTCGACGAACCGTGCGGCGCCGATCAGGGTCTCGACCAGATGCCGACGCAGCGGGCCGTTGTCGGGCGACAGCCGCACCGCCTCACGCAGATTTTCGATCGCTCCCTCTCCGCCCAACACAGCACCCTCCACCCGAATCAGTGGGGTGAAGTGTAACGATGGAGCCTGCCGTCGTGCTATGGTGATAGCGACCGCGCGGGGCGCGGTGGAGCCCGTGCGTTTCGGGTCATCCGCCGCTGAGAAGCACCCGTTGAACCTGACCCGGTTCGGACCGGCGGAGGGAACGCGGCTCGGGAGATCGCATGGCGCACTCGTGTGCGCACCATGTGATCTGTGCCCGGCACCGCGCACCGCCCCGTCGGACGAGTCGGCGCCGACCGGAGCTGCACGCGATGACCACACTCGACCACCCGCGACACGAACTCGGTGCGACCAACGGTGTGGCGTGCTCCGCCGATCACCTTGGTCCGAACTCCCCAGCGGGCAAGGCGTGGCGGCTGACCTCGCAGATCGTCACCTCGGCGGGGGCGCCCTTCGACGTCAATGCCCCGGCGCCTGGCGGGCCGTCACTCTCCGGTGACTTTGCGGCACCCGTGCATGGTGCGTGGAACGCTGCGAGCGACGCTGCCGGCACCAGCCCCGGCAGCTTCGCGCTCCGCCCCGACATCGGCGGCCCGCTCATGTTCGCGAGCCCCGACACGCCCGGCATGCCCGCCCCGAGCACCAAGACCGCGTGGGACTTTCTGCCCGAGGGATGGTCGGTCGCGGTGATCGACGCGGGCTCGGCCGATGCGCACTGCACCGGTGGGTGCAACTGCCGATCGTCGGCGACGACGGACTACGTGTTCACGACGGCGCGCGGGCGGACGCTCAAGGTCACGGTGCCCGCGGGCTTCGAGCCGGTCACCCAGCTCGAGCACGCGCGTCTCGGCACGATCACCCCCGAGATGCGCCGTGTCGCCGAGCGCGAGCCGCATCTGACCGGTGCGCAGGTGCGCGACGAGGTCGGCGCGGGCCGCATGATCATCCCCGCGAACATCCACCACCTCGCCAAGAACCTCGACCCGATGTGCATCGGCCGCGCGAGCAAGACCAAGGTCAACGCCAACATGGGCGCGAGCCCCGTCTCCTCCGGCACCGACGAAGAGGTCGAGAAGCTCCAATGGGCCGAGCGGTGGGGGGGCGACACGGTCATGGACCTCTCGACCGGCGGCGACCTCGACACGTGCCGCCAGGCCATCATCGATGCCGCGACCGTGCCGATCGGCACCGTGCCGATCTACTCGATGATCATCGGCCGCCGCCTCGAAGACCTCGACCGCGACATCATCCTGAGCACGATCGAGCACCAGGCGAAACAGGGCGTGGACTACATGACCGTCCACGCCGGGGTCCGCAGGGCGCACCTCAAGCACGTCCGCAAGCGGCTCATCGGCATCGTCTCGCGCGGCGGGTCGCTCCTCGCCAAGTGGATGATCTCGCACGCGGATGACAACGGTCCCGCTGAGAACCCGATGTACGACCTGTGGGACGACATCTGCGCCATCCTCCGTGCGCACGATGTGAGCTTCTCCATCGGCGATGGGCTGCGTCCGGGCGGGCTCGCGGACGCGACCGACGAGGCGCAGCTGCGCGAACTCCAGACCATCGGCGAGCTCACCGAGCGGGCCTGGCGGCACGGTGTGCAGGTGATGGTCGAGGGGCCCGGCCACGTGCCGCTCGACCAGATCGAGTTCAACATGAAGCTTCAGCGGACGCTCTGCCACGGCGCCCCGTTCTACGTGCTCGGCCCGCTCGTGACCGATGTGTTCCCGGGGTACGACCACATCACCAGCGCCATCGGCGCGACCAACGCGGCGTACCACGGCGCCGCGATGCTGTGCTACGTGACGCCCAAGGAGCACCTGGGCCTGCCCAAGCGGGGCGATGTGAAGGAAGGGTGCATCGCCTACAAGATCGCAGCACACGCGGCGGACGTGGCGCTCGGCATCCCCGGCACGCGCGACTGGGACGACGAGCTCACCCGTGCGCGCGCCGCGCTCAACTGGTCCAAGCACTTCGAGCTGGCCTTCGACGAGGACACGGCCCGCGCGTACCACGACGAGGACCTCGACGTCGACACCGACTTCTGCGCCATGTGCGGGCACGACTGGTGCTCGGTCCGCATCTCCAAGGAGATCCAGGAATTCGCAAGCGGCAAGGCCGAGGGCTTCGACCGCGGCAAGCCGGTGAAGTCGGATGCGCTCACCGCCGAACAGCGGGCGATCCTCGAGCAGCGCGGGTACCTCAAGCCCGAGGAGATCCACAAGCTCGCGAGCAAGGTGAAGGGTGCGATGAAACCAACAAACAGCGACGCCACGAGCCGCGGGCACGAGCCCGCGGACGAGAGCGCCAACGGCTCCTCCAAGGCCGCCTGCCACAGCGACTACGTCGACGACGCCGAGGCGGCCGAGCTGCAGGCCCGGGCGACGGGCGAGACGCTCGTGCAGCTCAACACGGCGCCGGCGCACGGGCTGGCGAGCGAGGACCGGGTGATCTGATGGCTCGCAAGGTTGTTTACGTTGCTGGCCCATATCGTTCTGATTCAGAATGGGGAGTGATTCAGAACATCAGATCTGCAGAGCAGCTAGCGCTTGAAGTCTGGAGACTCGGATGCGTTGCGATCTGCCCGCACAAGAATACAGCAGGGTTCGGTGGTGCGCTACCCGACACAGTGTGGCTGGAGGGCGATATCGATATCCTTGCTCGCTGTGATGCACTGATTTGTGTCGAAGGTTGGCAGAAGTCGATCGGAGCGACGGGTGAGGTCGAGTTCGCTTTGGAACACTCGATACCAGTCCTTGAGACTGTTGAGGGATTGAAGTCGTGGTTGAACTCCCAGAGCCATCTCGTCGACCGTGGAGGTTCCGGTCCTGGATAGCTGCGTTGTTGCAAGTCTTTTTGGCGTTTGGAGTGGCGTTACTTCTCGCACTTCGGTTGTATGGCTCGGGTGAATCTTGGTATCAGTATTGGGGCGTGCTCTTACTTGGGGTTGTGAGCGCTGCGATTGGGGTCTTTGCGATACCTGAGCTCCGATCTCGCGAAGCATCGGCCAGGCCTTTTCACGAGCCGGCGTTCATTGCTGGCGTCTTGCAGTCGCTCCATCAGAAGCTCTGCGACGTGGTCGGCGAAGAGGCCAAGGCACGTGATTTCTTTCGTGTCGCGCTTCACAAAGTTAGGTGGACGCGTGACCGCTCCGCACCAAATGAGCTAGTGCAGATAAGCAGTTATGTCGGAGGCCGCGGTGGCTCGATCGGCCGCGTGTTCTCGTGCAGATGCGGAATTATCGGTGTGTGCGCTCGCTCTGGTGAGTTCCAGTTCGCCAAGCGCAATGCTGATGATCCTGCCGACTATCGCGCCGATCTCGTGAATCAATGGGGTTTTACCTGGGATGAGGCCGGAGATCGCGTCGTTGATCGATTTAGTTGGGTTGCCGCGCCGATCTTCGCGGCGGATGACGGAAATGATCGGGTTGTCGCCGTTGTCTACGTTGATTGTGCGAAACGCATTCTTGGAGAGCCAGAGCACGAAGCGGCCGATAAATTGCGCGAAATCGTCTTTGGTGAATGCCAAACACTTGCCAAACTCATCGCTAGAGAGTATGGTTCAAGCGAGGTTCAATGATGGCCCAGGGTAAGCAGCAATCCCTTAAAAGCAGTGCACAATCAGCGTCGCGTACGTCTGGTAAAGGTGCCGCAATTGAGAGATACACAATCCGCTTGAATGATTCTGGACGCACAGCAGTGTCGATTAAGACAACTAAGTCGATTCGCAAGAGTGCTTAGTAGTTCTTGTGATGTGCGTGACGGTCAACCGCCTCGAATAATCACAATCTTCCCAACATGCCGCTGCGACTCGAGCGCCCGGTAGGCGTCGATCGCGCGATCGAACGGCACCGTCTCGTGAATGACCGGCTTGATCCCGTTCGCGGCGATCGCCCGGTTCATCTCCTCGAACAGCTCCACGCTGCCCACGTAGATCCCGCGGACGGTGACAGCGTTGAGCAGCGCGGGCACCAGGCTCGGTGGATGGCCATCAGCGAGCACGCCGATCAGGCTCACGGTGCCGCCGACGCGGACCGAGGCCAGGGAGCGTTCGAGCGTGCCGGGGCCGCCGGTCTCGAGCACATGGTCGACGCCGCGGCCGCCGGTGATGGCCCGCACCTCGTCCTGCCACTCGGGGGTCGTGGCGTAGTTCACGGTGTGGGCAGCACCGGCAGCTCGGGCCCGCTCGAGCTTCGCATCACTGCTCGACGTGATGACCGGGACCGCCCCGAGCGCCCGGGCCACTTGCACCGCGAACATGCTCACACCCCCCGTGCCGAGCGTCAGCACCGTGTCGCCCGCGGTGGTGCCCGCGGCGCGCAGCGCGTTCCACGCGGTCAGCGCCGCACAGGGCAGCGTCGCGGCCTCTTCGAAGCTCAGCTCGTCGGGGATCGCAACGAGCGACCGCTCGGGCATCACGAAACGCTCCGCGAGCACGCCATCGACCCCGCCGCCGAGACCGGATCGCACCGCGTGCTCGGTGATGGGCCCGCTGATCCAGTCGCGCATGAAGTTGGGCGCGACACGGTCGCCGATCGACCATCGCGTGACGCCCGGGCCCACGCTCGCGACCACGCCCGCACCATCGGACAACGGGATCACGGGCCGCGTGTCGTTCCGCGGGTACCCGCCTTTGGCGACCATGAGATCGCGGTAGTTGAGCGACGCGGCACGCAGCTCCACGAGCACCTCGCCCGGCCCCGGCGACGGCTCACCGACCTTGGCGGTCTCGATGGCGTCGATCCCCTCGCCAGTCGTGATGCGATACGCGATCATGGGCGGTGTCTCCTTTGGGCCCCGGCGATGGACCCGATCAAGTTCGATTGTTCGAGTATAATCGAACAATTGAACCTGTCCCGTGTTTACTTCCACAATGCCGCGAGAAATCCGACATCCCGAGCTCGATCAGGTGACGATGCCGGAGGTGCTGCACGCGCTGGCGGACCCGGTGCGGCTCGAGATCGTGCGTCTGGCGGCGGCGCACCCGCGGCTGCCGTGCAACCGGTTTTTCGATGAGATCCCCAAGAGCACGATGAGCCACCACTGGCGTGTCCTGCGCGAGGCGGGCGTGATCCGTCAGGAGGGCCACGGGGCGGCGCGGCTCAACTCGCTCCGGCGTGAAGAGCTGGATCACCGGTTTCCGGGGCTGCTCGAGGCGATCCTGCGGTGAGCACCGATCGGGTGATCGGCTAGTGTGGTTCGATGCACTTCTGCTTGCTCGACCGTGTGGTAGATCGATCGGAGACGGGCATCGTCACGGTCAAAGCGGTCTCCGCGGCGGAGGAGTACCTGCAGGATCACTTCGCGGGCTTCCCGGTGCTGCCGGGGGTGTTCATGCTCGAGGCGATGGTGCAGGCCGCCCGGGCGTGGCTCGGGGAGCGGGATGGTGCATCGGCGCGTTATGTGCTGGGCGAGGTGCGCGCGCTGAAGTACGCCTCGTTCGTGCGGCCCGGCGAGGTGCTGCGGTGCGACGTGACGCTCTTCAAGGAAAACGAGGCGAGCGGCGAGGCGACCTTCAAAGGTGAAGCGACCGTCGAGCGGGACACCGAGCGGGTGACGTGCGCCAGCGGGCGGTTCACCATGCGAGGCATGCGGGTCGAGTGAATGGCGGGTGGCGGGGGCATCTCGCTCCCGCGGTCGACGTCTCACATGTTGGGGGCCATGTTCGTGGGAGCGAGACGCTCCCACCACCGGCCCCGGTGCATTTTCGCTTGCCTGGTGTGGCTCTGCGGGTATGTTCTTGCCGTGTCTACAACCTCGGCTTGAAACAGGATTCGCCCGCCTGCATCGGCGCATCGGTGTGGGTGCCGCGCTCGCCTCGGTCAAGCGCTCGGCCGAGTGCTGTGTCGTGGCTGGTGTGCCCAGTGGTGTGCGCACGCATTGGCGAATCCTGACCTCAGGCTGAGCGCTGACGACCCACTTTCACTATGAGCGCGGGCGGCCGATGGCACTGCCCCGCGCACACGGACATCACATGTCTTCACGCAATCATTCACGCCGCGGCGAGCGCGGCGGCTCCGCGCGGTCGCGGAGCTTTCTCTGTGTTCACTGCAAACGAGCGGTCAACGAGGCCGCCTTCGGCACCAAGCACCGCAACCACTGCCCAGCGTGTCTGTGGTCGCGGCATGTCGACGAGGCCGTCGGCGACCGTCGGTGTGCCTGCCGCCACGGGATGGAGCCCATCGCGATCGCGGTTCGGAATGCTTCGTCGCGCGATGGGGAGTGGTGCATCGTCCATCGATGCACGGGGTGCGGTGAGCTGCGGCTCAACCGCATCGCGGGCGATGACGATGAGCGGGCGCTGCTCGCGCTGGCGCTGCGGCCTCTTGCGAACCCGGCGTTCCCGGTAGACGGGAGGTGGCCCGGTTGAGTGGAGCACCATCTGTGGGTGCCGTGGTTCTCGCTGGAGGCGAGAACCACGATCTGGCCGGCTCGGGTGTTGCGGCGCCGGTCCGGCTACTCGGTTCGCGAGTAGCCGGGCACCCGGCATGATGTGGTTCATGCGCTGAGGTCGCGGTTCGTATGTGCCGACTCAATCGATGAGCGAGAACCGCTCCGGCCCGCGGGGCACGATCGCCATGAGGATGCGGTACGTCGTGCCGCCCGCGTGCTCCGTGATGCCGGTGAACAGGGCTTGGCCGAGCGTGGGTGTCGTGGGCGCTTGCGGGCCGGCGAGGTCCGCTTCGGCCTCGGGCGGCGACGGAGCGGGGGCGTCGGCGGTCATCAGGTACAGGCGGCCGGGCACGAGTTCGCCGGCCAGGACGAGCTCGCCGATCGGTGGCCCGGCCTCGCCCGCTTCGGGTAGCTCGGTCGGGGCTTCGAGCGGGAAGCGCTCGATCTCGCGGTCTTGGTCGAGCTGGGCAGCGAGTTGAAGGCGCACCGCGCCGCGGACCCGTCCACGGACATTGGCGGGGCCGAACCACGCGCGTCCGAGCAGCCGTGGTGTGCCCGCATCGGTGCGCACCGACTCGCCCGCGACCACGAGCACCGCGCGATCGCCGAGCGGTCCGCCGCGGTAGATCTCCTCCCACCGTGTCGCGGCGCGCAGGAAGTTGCGATCGCCCAGCAGCACCTGCGGGAAACGGCGTCGCAGATCCACCAGCGCTTCGCCGGGCAACACCGCGAAGGTGACGCCCGATGCCCGCCACGCCTCCGAGCCCCACGAGCCCTCGGCTGCGTCGCCGGTGTCGGCGCCGAGCTCGGCGAGCGTTTGGTCCACTGAGCCGTCCTCGTCGGGCGTGGCCCAGATATGCACGTCGATCCCGAGCGGGTCGCCAGCGACGATGGGGCTGTCGTCCTCGGGGAATCGGAAGCCGGCCGGTTCGTCGGGCGGGGTGCCGAGTGTGGGGAGGTCGCCGCGTTGGTCACCCGCGCAGGCGTTGAGAGTGAGTGCGCACGCGGCGCACGCCAGGGCCGGTGCGGCCCTGTTCATGCGGGGTCGAGCTGGTTGATGCGGTCGATGAGCGCGCGCACCAGGCCGAACTTGTGCTTGGTGTGGGTGAAGACGAGCCGCGGGAGTTCGAGGTGCTCCCGCTCGACCTCGAGTGGCCCTCGCTGCACCATGCCCCCGTCTTTGATGAGCACCGCGAACTCGCGTTCGAGCTCGGCGACGTCGGTTTCGCGGAGGTGGTGCTTGAGCCGCAGCACGAGTTCGTCGCGGACGTAGCGCGAGCTGTGGTAGTTGCGGTAGAACCGGCAGACATGCTGAACGGCATCGTCGATGTCGCGCGTGATGTGGAACAGGCCCATGTCCTCGGGGGAGATGAGCCCGCTCTTCATGAGCGAGTGCTCGCAGTAGTTGGCCCAGTGCGTCCAGTAGGTGCCTTCCGGGTTCTCGATCAGCACAACGGGCACGATGGGGCTCTTGCCGGTCTGCACGAGCGTGAGCGACTCGTACAGCTCGTCGAGCGTGCCGAAGCCGCCGGGGAACACCGCGACCGCCTCGGCCTGGCTCACGAACATGAGCTTGCGCGTGAAGAAGTAGCGGAAGTTGATGAGCTTGTCGTCGCCGGCGATCACCTCGTTGGCGGTGGTCTCGAACGGCAGGCGGATGGCGAGGCCGAAGCTGCTCTCGGCGCCGGGGCCCTCGTGGCCGGCCTTCATGATGCCGTCGCCGGCGCCGGTGATCACCTGCCACCCGTGCTCGGCGATCTTTCGAGAGAACTCGACGCAGGCGGCGTAATCGGGGTGCTCGGGCTGGGTGCGCGCCGAGCCGAAGATCGAGATCTTGTGGGTCTTCTGGTGCCCAGCGAAGACGGTGTAGGCGTAGCGCAGCTCCTTCATCGCGCCGGTGATGAGCCGGAGCTCGCCGGTGTCCGCGCCGTCGTAGATGAGCTTGAGCGCGGTGGTCATCTGGTCGCGTACCAGCCGCCCGTCGTACGTCGCGGGGTCGAGGCCGCATTCGGCGACCAGGGCTTCGACTTTGGCGACAAAGTCCGGATCGTCGACGCGCCGGTCCGAACGAGGCACATCGGCGTCGATGGTGTCGGCGATGATCCGCTCGCGGTGATGGTGGGGTTCGGTTGTGCTCATGTGCCGTCATTGTGACGAGTCGGTGCGGCCCTCGCTCGGCTGCTGCGAGGTGGGCTGCCGCTGCCACCTGCCGCCTTCGCGGGCCCCGGCGTCACGGGCCCCGGGCGGTCTGGGGACGTCGGTGTCGTCGTCGGAGCCGAAAATGGAGGCGAGGAAACGCTTGGTGTTGGAGAGCTGCTCGTAGGTGAGCTGGGGATCGTCGATGGGGCCGGTGATCCGGGTGGTCACGATCTCGTCGCGGATGCCCTGGATGAAGTTGGAGACCATGGGGATCTGTCGGCGGCCGCGGGTCGTGAAGGTGAGGTCGAGCTCGCTCGTCGGCCACTGGATCGAGCCGGCGCCCTCGATCGTGAAGTTGCCGCCGACCAACTCGCCGGGTGCAGCGGTCTCGCTCACCACGATGGTCGGGGCCACAAGCTCCTCGCCACGGATATAGAACTCGGCATAGGCGAGATCGGGCACGTTGCCCGAGGGGATCTGCAGATTCGAGAGCGTGAGCAGCGGGATGATGCCGGGCGTATCCAGGATGTCGCCATCCTGGATGCGGAGCGTGCCCCGCCCGAGGTGGTGGTTCAGATCCGTCAAGCGGCCGCCAACCGACAGGTTGCCAGCGAGCAGCCCGCGGTCCTGTGACGCGGGCTCGGGGCCTTCGATGGCACCGAGATCGTGCAGCATCCGCGCGAAGTCGACGCGGTCGAACTCCGCGTGGATCTCGAACGCTTCGTCGGTGGGTGTGCTGGCTGCGTCCACCGCACCGCTTGCGGAGAGTCGACCGTTGTAGACCGAGCCCGTGATCCGTGGCAGGAGTGTCTGCGTCGCGGTGCGGCCCTCCTCCGCCTCGATCACCGCGTTCTCGATGAGCAGCCCCGCGTACCGCAGCGCATCGAGTTCGGCGCGCAGCTCGAAGCTCACCGGGAGCGACTCGTCGTTCTCGCCATCGCCCACCGGTGCGTCGATGGCGAACCGAATCGTGCCACCGGCTTCCTCGACCGGCGCGCCGGCGTTCATCGCAAGTCCGTCGACATGCAGCGTGCCCGCGACACGCAGCGCCGAGATCCCGGCCCAATCGGGCTCGGGTGTCTCGATGGTCACGCCGACCGCCTCCACCGGTCCCTCGACCTCGATATCGAGCCCTGAGAGGATCTCGCGGACCTCGGGCGGCACCAGCGCCCTCGCGCCCGGCGTGAGCGACGGTGCGTTCGCATCGATCGTGAGCGCGAGGTCGGCCCCGGTGCGTTCCGAGGCCTGCCACTCGCCACCGAGTGTGAGATCGATCGCGTCGCTCCGCAGCGTGAGCGACTCGAACCCGCCGCCCCCCTCGTTGAGCACGATCGCGCCGGTGATCTGGTGGAACGCGAGGCGCTCGCCCAGCCTGGTGATCTCGGCGCGCGTCGGCTCGATCCGTCCGGTGAAGGTCGGGGTGGTCTGGCCCGGCGCGCGGCGAACGTGGAACCGGGCATCCACGAGGCCGGTGGGGGCCGACTCGTCGTACAGCGCCGGGTCCAGCCCGCCAGTGGAGAACGTGTCGCGGATCACGCGGCCGGTGAGCGCCGCCTCGAGCCGCGTGTTCTGCAGGTGCAGCTCAAGGTCCATTGTCGTGTCGTCGTCTTTCGCCGAGGCCTGCCCGGTGATGACGACATCGCCCACGCGCTCGCCGTCGAAGTCGACTCCGGCGAAGAACTCGTCGAACACGATCATGTCGCCCCGGACGGCGATCGTGCCGCTCGGGCGTTCGAGTGACATCCGGCCGTCCATGGCTGAGAACGACAGATCATCGAGGTCGAAGAGGTCGAGATCGACCGAAGGCTCGGCGATCGGCCCGGCGATCCGGATGTCGGTGCTGAGGTGTCCCGACGGCTCGTACAGATCGCGAAGCTCCCGCAGTTTTTCGGCAGCGTCGAGCGAAAACACCTCCACGAGTTCTTCGAGTGGCTTGGTGAGATCGAGCGCGCGCGCGCGCACGGATGCATCGATGCGTTCACCCCCGCGTGTCGAGGCGCCGAGGCCGACCTCCGGCGGGTTGTAGAGCACGGTCGCTTCGGCGTGAAGCGGCGCCCCGCCGAGCTCGCCTGTGATCGGTGTGTCGTCCGGCGTGCGGATGAGGTGCTGCGTGACCTCGAGCGTGCCGGAGAACCGCCCCGGGCCGAGCGTGCCCGGCGAGGCGGTGACATCCTCGAAACGCACGAGCGAGGTGAACGCGAACTCGTCGTTGAAGCCGGGGCGGAGCGGCGCGGTGCTGTCTTGGTGCGGCGAGGTGATGTGGGTCCACGTATCGACCGTGCCGTCGAGCCGGAGCGATTCGATGATCTCCCGCGGTGACAGATCGGCCTCGTCCGCCTCGGGCTCGTCGGGCAGTGCGAGCAGCATCAACTGGTCGACCGGAACAGCTCGCGCCTCGATGCGGATGTCCGGCTCGTCGGCGCCCCACATCGTGCCATCGGTCTGCTCGGCAGCGAGCGTCACCGTGCCCGAGAGCGTGCCCGTCATGCCGGTGAGCCCGGTGAGCGCCGTCTCGAGCACCTCGACACGTGTCCGTTCCTTCACCAGTCCGCGCCGGGCACCGGGGATGATGCGGAGGCGGAGCTCTTCGGCTCGCGCGAGATACGGGAAGGGGCCGGGGACGATGGCGGCGTCCGGGACCGCGAATTCGATCTCCGAGCGATAGGGGTTGTTGGGACCGAGCTCGCGCCGCACCGCGACGGAGAGCGATGCCACCCCGCCGGGCAGGTAGTCCGCCTCGATCGTGCGCAGGAGATGGGCGGCTTCGAGATCACCGGTCGCTGCGGCCTGTCCGAGCCCGGCCTTGACGCGGCGGAAGCCCTCCATGCTGAACAGGATGTCGACCGCGTCACGGTGCTCGGCGGGCAGCGCGGTCGTGAAGAAGTTGTCCGTCGGGAGGCGGGTCACGTTCACGTCGATCTCGACGCGCGCGGTCGGATCGAGCGGCGAGATGCGACCGGTGGCGTGAAGCCTCGCGCCGGTTGGGCCATCGCCGCGGATGTCGGTGATGGTCACGCTCTCTTCATCGAACTCGATCACGCCACGTGCGTTGGTGAACCAGTAGTCGAATGCCTCGTAGGCGACGGTGCCGTCGCGGAACCGCACCTCGCCGTCGATCGAGAGATCGGTCTCGGTGCCCGCGACGACGGGCCCGCGGCTGACGCGGATCGAGGCATCGACCGTGGCCTCGGGGCTTTGGAACCGTCTCAGGATGTCGCCGACGAGCTCGGGCGTGTAGGGGATCAAGGCCGGCGCCTTGGTGAGCCGGTAGCCGGTGCTGGACATGGCGATGCGCAGCGGGGCGTCGAGCGTGAGGCCGTCGAGCTCGAGATCGATCTCCATCGGGAGATCGGAGATCAGCCCGGTCATGGTCGCATGCACGCCGGCGTTGGAGAACGCGAAGGCGCCCGAGACCTGGTGGAGCGCGAACGGTTCGACGCCGCCACGCCGGCGGGCGAGCTTCGTCGGCTCGTGCTCGCGCGGTGAGATGGGCAGCGTCACACCAACATTCTCGAACTCGATCGAGCCGGCGATCTCGGACTCGCCGTCGTAGCTCATGGCAACGCGCGTGACGCTGCCCCGCATGCCGAGGCTCTCCCAGAGATCGCGGATGATGCTCGGGACGCGGAGTTCACCGATCTGCCCGAGGTCAACATCAGTGGCGACCAGTTCGAGGTGGTTGCGCGCGAGGTCGACATCGCCGTCAATGCGGAGGCCCGTCGGGTGCCCGTCGAGGATCTGGCGGAGGTGGATGTCGGCGCCGCCCGCGCCGGTGCGGTGCCGGCGGACGCTGCCCTCGACCTCGATGCGTTCGAGCACCGCGAGGCCATCCGGTGTGAGTTCGGCGATCTCGATGGTGCCGATCGGGAGTTCGAGGTCCGGCAAGGAGGGCACACCGCCGCCCGGCCCAGCCCGGCGTTCAAGGGCGAGCACGTTGGGCGCGTTGTCCACCCACACGATGCGCACCCGCGGATCGATCAGCTCGATCGAGGTGGGCGAGACCTGCCCCTTCGAGAGCGCCGCCAGGTCGAGCTCGACCACGACGCGCTCGGCCCACATCAGCTCGGCCGCCTCATCGGGCACGCCCGGGATCCGCCACCTGAAGTCGTGGATCATGACCTCGCCGTCGAGCGTGAAGCCGACGGCGCCCGCGTCGACCTCGCCGCCCAGCACGCGCGAGAGCGTCGGCACCACCGCGCGGGTCGCTACCCCCCACCCGGGCGCAAAGACGACCACCCACGCTGCGAGGGCCACGAGTCCGAGAACCACCACCCCGGCCACGAGACGCGGCGCGCGCACCATTCGTCGTTTGCCCACGCTCGGTGCACTGCCCATCGTGTGAGTCGGGTTCCTGTCTCAGGCGGTGGGGGTTCGACCTGACGCCATCCGGACGCCGACGGCGCTCCGTCTCCGCTTATACTCGGCTCGGGCGGGGAGGCTCGCCCAGGAGCGCTCGTAGCTCAGCAGGATAGAGCAGCGGTTTCCTTCGCAAAGAGGGGCACGGGTCCGAAAGGGTCCGGTGTTCACCGGGTGAATTCGGGGAAGCCTGACGGCACTCAGCCCGAGCGGTGGGGCCGAGGTAATCCCGAGCCAAGCCGTCGGCGGGGCGGATCATCCAGACACAATCCGGACATATGATTGTGCGAGGAGGATTCTGTTCGGCGGAAGGTGTAGAGACCAGCGGGTGAGCGGTCCCAGCGATACGCCCGCACCAGCGCCCGGCACCCTCCCGTCGCACCACCCGACCAGGTGGTTCGGCGCGGGTGATGAGATGGTCCAGGCCGGCGGGGAACCGTCGGATCGCCTGAAACCGCAGGTCGGAGGTTCGAGTCCTCCCGGGCGCGTTCCAGTTCATCGCTGGGTGAACCCGTGCGTCGGCGACCGGTACCATGAGTCCACGCCATGCGGGCCGGAGGAGGTCCGCGCGAACCACGCATACCCCCGCTCCGGCCGGCCGCGGAGCACGCCTGTCCGAAGGATCATCCGATGACCGTGTCGCCCCGTTCAGTTGCGTGCGTCGCCTCGACGCTGCTCGCTGCGTTGGCCAGCCCGATGCTCGCTCAGGACACGTTCGAGCCGGTCGATCCGGCTCGGGTGAGCGTGGTCGAGGCGGAGCGGGAGTACACCGGCGTCGGGCGGCTCGAGTTCAATCAGACCACGATCGACCTCGGCGAGGTGGACAACAACGGGGCAGTGACCGCGGAGTTCCGGTTTACCAACGCGGGTGATGGCCCGGTCGAGATCGAGCGGGTGCGTGCCTCGTGCGGGTGTACGACGACGGCGCTGCCGAAGATGAGGTTCGAGCCCGGCGAGAGCGAGGTGATCCGCGCGACCATCAAGCCGCGCCGTCCGGGCCTGAACTCGTCGAGTGTCACGGTGACGTTCAAGGAGCCTCAGCTCCAGCCCATGCGGCTTCGGGTCAGTGTGGACTACGCGGCGCCGTTTAAGCTGTCGGAGCCGGCGGTCCGGCTCGGCAATGTCGAGCTCGGCACGGAGACGAGCGGGGAGTTGACGGTGCTGTCGCGTCAGGACAATCTCGAGATCGTCTCGGTCACGAACCCGGGCGGGCTCATTGAACTCGACTGGCAGGCTGACGCGAGCGACACCGCCGAGGCCGATGCGGATGCCGAGGTGGCGCCGGCATCGTCCGACGGGTCGTACCCGTTCTCGAGCGCGATCGGCTACACGTTGAAGGATGACCTGCCGACCGGTCAGCTCCGCGAAGCGGTCATCATCCGCGTCAAGGAGCGTGGTACGGAGAATGTCACCACACTCACAGCGTACGTGATCGGCATCGTCCTCGGCGACCTGACCACCAAGCCGGCGCACGCGCGGCTCCAGCCGTCGGAGAGCGACCCGGGGACTTACTCGGCGCGGGTCGAGGTCGTCTCGCGTGCCGATCGCCCGTTCACAGTGAGTGATGTCCGGGTGATCGGTCAGTCGAGCGCCGAGTTCACGGCCCGGATCCTCCCCAACGAGATGGTCGAGGGCGATGGCACCTGGGTCGAGGTGGTCGCGACGCCCACGATCGAGGCCGGTGTGTTCCGCGCCACGCTCGAGATCTACTCGGACCGTGGCACCGCCCCGCTCACCGCGGTGTGCGTGGGCATCGTTCGCGCGCAGCAAGCTGCGGCGCAATAGTCCCTCGGCGATGTGGCGTCCTCGCGACAGCGCCGATAAAAAGAGCTAGAGGCCGCGACGGAGTCGTCGGCACGCCTCGTGCATCACCCACGCCGGAGGCTTGGGCGCGATGGCCAGATGTCACAGAGTAGTCGCAGCGATTGCCGTGGTGCCGGTGCTCTGCCTCGGCGGGTGCTACAGCGTGATCGATCCGATCTCGGTGCCCCTCGGCGAGCCGGTCCGATACCCGGTGTCGGTCTCCTCGGCGTCCGCCCACCGGGTGTTCTCCTCTCCGCAGGTGGTGTCGTGGTCGGCGGCGAGCCGGACCGTGGATGCGCAGCGTTTCGAGTTCAGCCGGAGAGACGCCCTAATGGGGGTGCAGCGTTCTACGGCGCTGCGCGCGACCGCGCAGTGGCCGCACCCGCTCCGCCCGCTCGAGCGCCCGGTGGACTTTGATCGATTTCGTCAAGACGACTGATCGTGGTGCCCTCGTCTGTGCGCACACGGGCGGTCCGGTGCGGCGTTTTTGCCCTGTTTCGCGCGCGACGGCGATCAGCCGTTGACCAACCACCGAGCCCTCGGCATACTTGACCCAGCGAGTCTTTCCGGCGGAGAGACAGAGATGCGTTCGGCTCGGCTCGCTCACATCGAGGCGGTGTTCCCGGAGGTGTTGTCGGCATCCGAGCCGATCGGAGGGTGTGCGTGGCGACCGTGACGAAGAAGGACTTAATCGACCGGATCGCTGACGAGACGGGCAGCAAGCGCACTGCTGTCAAGCAGATCGTCCAGGCGTTCCTCGACGAGGTGACCGAGACACTCAGCGCCGGCGATCGGCTCGAGTTTCGTGACTTCGGTGTCTTCGAGGTCAAGGAACGAGCGGCCAAAATGGCTCAGAACCCCCGCACGCTCGAGCCCGTGCATGTTCCTGCGAAGCGGACGGTGCGGTTCAAGCCGGGCCGACAGATGCAGCGCGCGGTGGACGCGAGCACGCCGCAGCCCGATGCGGAGTCGATGTCGGCGGAGATCGCGACCGAGCCGAAGCCTGCGGGCGCCGGCGCGTCCGTTCATGCCGGTGGTGGAAGGTCGTCCCGGCCGCTGTCACCCGCTGTGGTGGCGGCCGGCGAGCTGGACTGACCGTCGTCTCTTCGGGGCCTCTTCCGGGCGTCTGTGATCTCAAAAACCCACCCGGTTTGCGGGTTTCTCCTGATCGTTGTGGCGTGGTCTCTGCTATCGTCTTTCGTCCGGGCGCGAGCCCGGCTTTGTGCATCTGCCGCACGCCGGCGGGTCGCTCGAGATCGCGACGCCGGCACTTCCGGGAAGGGTTTTCTGTCATGACAACCATCGACTCGAACGTCGCCTCGCTGCTCGGCCAGGAGGGCAACGACCTCTTGAGCTACCAGTGCACGGGCATTCCCAAGACCGCGATCCACGCGCCCGGCCCCGACTTCGTCGACCGCATCCTCAAGGACACCGATCGCCCGAACCCCGTGCTCCGCAACTTCGGCCTCATGATGAACTCGGGCCGTCTCGCCGGCACCGGGTACATGTCGATCCTGCCGGTGGATCAGGGCATCGAGCACTCAGCGGGTGCGAGCTTCGCCCCGAACCCCGACTACTTCGACCCCGAGAAGATCGTCGAACTCGCCTACGAGGGCGGGTGCAACGCCGTTGCGTCGACGCTCGGCGTGCTGGGCGCGGTCTCGCGCAAGTGGGCGCACAAGATCCCGTTCATGGTCAAGTTCAACCACAACGAGCTGATGACCTTCCCGAACGTCCATCAGCAGGACCGCTTCGGCTCGGTGCGCCAGGCGTTCGAGATGGGCGCGGTGTCGGTCGGGGCGACGATCTACTTCGGCTCCGACGACTCGCGCCGCCAGATCGATTATGTCGCGGAGATGTTCGAGGAGGCCCACGCGCTCGGCCTGGTGACGGTGCTGTGGTGCTACATCCGCAACTCGGCGTTCAAGGCCGGCGGCGTGGACCACCACACCTCGGCGGACCTCACGGGCCAGGCCAACCATCTCGGCGTGACGATCCAGGCCGACATCATCAAGCAGAAGCTGCCCGAGCAGACGGGCGGGTACGTGGCGCTCAACACGGGCGACTCGTCGTACGGCAAGTTCGACAAGCGGATCTACACCGAGCTGTCGGCTGCAAATGAGGACGGCACGGGTGGGCACCTGATCGAGCTGTGCCGGTACCAGGTCGCCAACTGCTACATGGGCCGCAGCCCGCTGCTCAACTCGGGCGGTGCCAGCTCGGGCGCGGGCGACCTCGGCGAGGCCGTCAAGACCGCGGTGATCAACAAGCGCGCGGGCGGTGTGGGCCTGATCTCGGGCCGCAAGGCCTTCCAGAAGCCGATGAAGGAGGGCGTGCAGCTGCTCAACGCGGTGCAGGATGTGTACCTGGACGAGAGCGTGACGCTGGCCTGAGGCGAACGCACGACCTTTGATTCCCGAAGAAGGCCGTCGGAACACCGACGGCCTTGTTTCGTTTTGGGCAGCGTCAGTTGAAAATCTCTCGACCTCGCGCGTTTAACGATCCGTGGGATCGTCGGCCTGCCTTGCCGGTGGCCGCGACAGATCCACGGTGTCCTGCCAGTCGTAGTCGACCTTCGACCGCTCCTCGAGTGAGAAGGTCTGCGTCTCCGGGTTCGAGAGCACCGCGGCTTCGGAGTGATGCCGCCGGTCGGGGCTCTTGCCGCGGCGTTCGCGGTCGCCATCATCGCGGCGGGCCCGCCGTTCGCTGGATCGCGCCCGCCACTGCCCGCCCGAGCCGAAGTCCTGGCCCATCGAGGTGAACTGGAGCGTCATGAACTGGCAGAGCAGCTCGCACCTCGTCGAGAGCAGGAGCAGCGTGGGGGGCCAGAGCCCCATAAAGAGTCCGAAGTCGCGGTCATGTCCGTGGAAGACGAGCCAGGCGGCCGGGATCGACAGCACGCCGAGCGCGAACAGCACGTTGGCGATCAGTTGCATGGCACGACCTCCGATTGCGTAGCGATGCCGGTGCATCGGCAGACTCGGGGGAACGATCGCCTTGGTCGCGCGCGCAATTCGGCCGAGGTGCGCGTCTGATCGGTGCTCCCACCGAAATCGGGGCTGTTGAGCGGGTGGTGGTCGTGGCGATCCTCAGTCGAGGAAGGCGACGCCGACCTGTGGCAGCTTCATGAGCTTCCGCCAGGTGCTGAGCTGACCGGCGTGGTACGCCTCGTGCCAGAGGGCGTACTCGAGCAGGTCGTGGACCGTCGCGATTTTGGGCCGCATGCTGTCGTCGGGGTTTGGTGTATCGAGGTGGGCTGGGTCCATCATCGCGACCCGCGCGATCAGGACCGATCGGATGCGGTCCATCTGTTCGAGCAGCTCATCCTTGGAGAAGACCGATTCGTCGGCGGATCGTGGGGTGCTGTCGGCGCCGAAGGCGGCGGCCCACCGCTGATCGATTGTGACGGCATCGCACGCGAGACCATCGGCGAGATAGGCGTCGAAGAGCAGCAGATGGCCGAGCGCCCACGCGGGCGTGTGCACGCCGTGGTGCGGTTCGTCGTAGAACTGCTCACCGGAAAGATCGTCGACGAGACGGAGCGTCTGGCGACGGGCGTTGTCGAGCGCGTTGACGATGCGGTCGGGCATAGCGCCCAGCATAGTGGCGGCCATGTCCGTGATACCGACCCATGCGGACGGGGGGTTCAGTGCTTTGGTGTCGCCCGCGCAAGTTCGTCGGTACTCGCGCCGGTGAGCACACCCGCGAGGCAGCGGTGCCAGTTCTCGGACAGGAAGGCGTTGACGGACTCGTCGTTCCACCCACGGCCGCGGAGGCCATCGCCGAGCTTTGCCAGATCGTTCGGTTGATCGATGCCGCCGACAAGGTCGTCGGCGGTGATGCCGCCGTCCATATCGGTGCCGAGGCCGACGTGGTTTGTGTTGCCCGCGATGGCGCAGATGTGTTCGACATGGTCGAGTGCTGCATCGATGGTGGGACGTTGGGGTGTCTTGGGGTCGAGCCCACGTGCGATGAAGTTGCGGACGAGGTTGAGGCCGATGACCCCGCCGCGGCGGATGATCTCGCGGATCGTGTCGTCGGTAAGGTGCCGCTGATCGTCACGCGGGTTGCCGGTGCTGACGAGGGCGCGGCAGTTGGAGTGGCTCGCGATGACAAGGGCATCGGTGGTGTCGAAGAGGTCGCGCGTGGCGGAATCGGCCAGGTGCGATTGATCGTGCACGAGCCCGAGCGCATCGATCGTGCGCACAAGCTCGCGGCCGAGGTCGGAGAGGCCGAAGTCGGCGTCGGCGTCGGCCGGGTCGACGCCGTTGCCCGCGGCGTATCGCGATGACGCCCACCAGGCCATGCCGATGGCGACCACGCCGCGCTCCGCCCACCAGGGGAGTTCATCGGGCGTGCGGATGGGGTCGGCGTTCTCCATGAGGATGCCGAGCTCGATGCCACCGGGCGACGGGTCGTGGTGGGGGGTGGACGAACGCGCACCGGCAAGACGGATGTCACCGGTGCGGGCGAGATCGTGGTAGATGTCGAGCTGTCGAGTGCCGACGTCGTGGGCGGCCTGCGCATCGCCGACCGGGTAGCCATCCGGCTGGTCCGCCTCGCCCGGTGCGGTGAAGATCGTGCCCAGGCACCGGGTGATGCCCGCATCTCGGAGCGCAGGAAGTGTCACCGCAGCAGGTGGGTGGGGGGGCATCGCGCGGTCGAGCGGTGCGCGCAGGTCGCGGCCGTTGACCGCGAGTGCTGCAAGATCGAGATGGGCATCGAAGAGCATCATCGTGAACAACCTAACGCACCCGGAGTAGGCACACGGCCTTCTGGTCATGCAGTAGACTGAAGCGAACACTCGTGACGGGAGATACGAATGTCGATTCAATCAAGTGTGACCCATCGACGCGGCGGCGCCCTTGCTGGGTGTCTCATCGCAGCGGGCGTGGTTGCTGTCCTGGTGATCATCGGGGTCGTGCTGCTTGTGATGAACCTGAAAACCCTTGCGGTCGACGGTGCTGCGGGGTTCACCAAGGCCGCGGTGTCGGCGATGCCGCTGCCCGAGCAGGAGAAGCCGGAGATCAACGCGATCATCGATCGCTTGGCGACATCGGTGAAAGACGGGGACATCACGATCGAGGAAGCGACACGGTTGCTGCAGGGCTTGGAGAACAGCCCGTTCCTCGCGATGGGTGGCGTGAGCGTGTTCGAAGCGACATATCTCTCGGACTCCGGGCTGAGCGATGAAGAGAAGGCAGAGGCATCGCTCACGCTCAACCGTGTCGCGCAGGGTGTGGTCGCTAAGACGATCACCACTTCGGACATCGATGGGCTGCTTGGACCGGTGCGCCGGACGACGCCCGATGGTTCCACGGAGTTCAAGCCGCCGAGTGAGGTGAGCGACGATGATCTGCGGCAGGTCGTCGCCGATGCGAAGGCGCTGGCCGATGATCGCGACGTATCGATGGAGCGTGTCGAGGTCGATCTCTCGGACTCGCTCGAGCAGGCGATCGAGGAAATGCTCGGTCGCGAGCTTCCGGGCTGATCGGCTCTCGTCGATGTATTGATTTCGTTGCGACTCGTCGGTGCAGGATTGTCGCTGAGGGGCGGCCTCACCAAGGCACTGTGATGTCGCGAGATGGGTCGCTCGGCGTGTCATCGAGCGATCGGGTCCGCTTCGGTGATGATGCGCGCTCGTTCATCCCGCCATTTCCCCGTGTCGAGTGGCTCGCTCTCTACACCGTCATCGCGCGAACATCGCCATCGGTGATGATGTCCGCTTCGGTCTTCGCGGCCACCTCGTCGATGGTCGTCTCGGGCGCGAGTTCGGCGAGGCGGAAACGCTCGCGGCTGCTATCCCACTCGAGGACGCACAGATCTGTGATGATTTTCTTCACACAGCCCACACCGGTGAGGGGGAGCGTACACGACGCGAGGATCTTCGGATTGCCTTTGCGGTTGCAGTGCTCCATGGTCACCACGACGTTGTCGACGCCGCCCACGAGGTCCATCGCGCCGCCCATGCCTTTGACCATCTTGCCCGGGATCATCCAGTTGGCGAGGTCGCCCCGCTCGCTCACCTCCATCGAGCCGAGGATGGTGATGTCGACGTGACCCCCCCGGATCATGGCAAAGGAATCTGCGGAGCTAAAAAAGGCGGCCCCATCACGGGCGGTGACGGTTTCTTTCCCCGCATTGATCAGGTCGGCGTCGAGTTCGGTCTCGGTGGGGTAGGGCCCGGTGCCGAGCAGCCCGTTCTCTGACTGAAGCCAGACATCGATGCCGGTGGGGATGTGGTTCGCGACCAGCGTCGGGATGCCGATGCCGAGGTTGACGACATCGCCGTCGTTGAGTTCTTGGGCCGCACGGCGGGCGATCTGTTCGCGAGTGAGTGGCATTGCTCCCCTTTCACGGTGGTATCGCGGTTGGAGTGTAGCGTCGCAACCCTGTGGAACTGGAGTACTGAAGTATTCGCGCGTGTGGTGATGGCTCGATAGAGGTGGCATGGATCGGCCCGCGACGCCCGAAACCGCATCGTCCGAAACACCCTCTCCAACGGTGGGGTGTTCGCACTCGTGTGAGTCATCCTCGACCGCACCGCCACACGGCATCGCGCTGCGCGCGGCGACCCCGCACCTACGCGAATGGCTCGCGGCTCACTTTGACGCGTGCTCGGATCAACCCGATGTGTTCGAGGTTGTCGGCCACGACATGCTCGATCGTGTCGGACTGGCCATCGCCGATCTGCGTCGACCGGATCAGAACAGTATCGATGCTGTGTTGATCGAGGAGGGCGTGCCGGCAGACCCTTGGGCCGCGGCGCCGCTCCCGGTCGTGCTCGAACGGATGCGATCACCGTGGTTCCCCGCCATGCTCGAGCAGCGCACACTCGAGTTCGAGTACCAGCCGATCCTCGAGATCGACGGAGATGGGGTCTTCGGCTATGAGGCATTCCTTCGAGGGAACGTCGACGGTATATCGATCGGCGCGCAGGAGGTGCTTCTGGCCGCGGATGCGCACGGGTGCCTGAAGGATCTCGACCGTGTGGCACGCGAGGCGGCGATCGAACAGGGAGCGCAGATCGTCCGCCGGGGCCATGCACTCTTTGTGAATTTCTTGCCGTTGACGGTGGCCGATCCGATCGACGGGTTGTCGTCGACGTTCGCCACGATTGATCGATCAGCGCTCGACCCGGACCGCATCGTGCTCGAACTGGTTGGATGTCAGATCGCGTCGGATGTCTCGCACGCCTCGTCGATGCTTGAGAAGTACCGCGACCTCGGTCTTCGGATCTCGGTCGATGACTTCGAAGGCGACATCCGTTCGCTCGACATGATCGATCGGCTGAGGCCCGAGTTCGTCAAGCTCAGCGCATCGATCGTGGCGCAGAGCCTCGAGCTTCGCGAGTGCGGCCTGCTCCGTGCGATCGTCGATCGCGTGCATGAGAGCGATACGTTGGTGATTGCAAAGAATGTTGAGACGCGCGAGGCGGCGGACACGCTGCGTGACATTGGTTTCGATGCACTCCAGGGCTGGTTCGTGGGCCGCCCTCATCCGGTCGACATCGCGGAGGCGGCGTAGCACGGGGCGGGAGGGCCCGTTCCGATCAAAGTGGAATCCGTCCTGTGCTTTCGAAACGCGGGGTCCGGAATCAAGAGGAGTGCATCGGGATCGACCGGTTCACCGAATAAACCAAGCACGCAGGTCCTTCTCCTTCTATCTGGTCTGTGTGCCAGCACACGACCAACTCAATACAGGAGCCTCACATGACCGACCACTCAAGGATCACGAACGCCGCCGAGGTCAGCAACACGATCAATCACTCGGGTCGAACGCACGCCCGTATCCAGGTGCTCGGTTCGCTCGCAAGCTTCATCACCATGGCCGGTTCGATGGCCATCATGATCTCGCTCACACTCGTCTGATTCCTCACCACACAACGGGTCGCCCGCTTCGTGCGGGCACCCTTCCGACTCTCTCTCTTTCTCCCAACGCCTGGCGCGGCCCACAGCGGCGCTAGGCGTTCTTTGTGCGCACGTGTTGGTTCACGAACGGGTCACGGTTCCCGCACGGTGCGGCGCTCGATCCGCTTCTCGCTCTCGGTGACGACGACCGCGTCGACATAGGCGCCCGGCGTGTGGATGTGGTCCGGGTCGAGCTCGCCCGCGGGCACGAGGTGTTCGACCTCGGCAATGGTGAAGCTCGCTGCGGTCGCCATCATGGGGTTGAAGTTCCGTGCGGTCATGCGGAACACGAGGTTGCCGGCCTCGTCGGCGGTGTGGGCCTTGACCAGCGCGAGGTCGGCCCAGAGTCCCGTTTCGGCCACGTACGTGCGCGTGCGCCCGGTGCCAACAGGGAACTCGATCTCGCGCGTCTCCTTGCCCTCAGCGACCTGGGTGCCGACACCCGTGGCGGTGAAGAACGCGGGGATGCCAGCGCCCGCTGCACGGATCCGCTCGGCGAGCGTGCCCTGCGGGTTGAACTCGACCTCGAGCTGCCCGTCGATGAACTGCTGCTCGAACACCGAGTTCTCGCCCACGTAGCTCGAGACCATCTTGCGGATCTGCCGAGTCTGCAGCAGCAGGCCCAGGCCCCAGTCGTCGACACCGGCGTTGTTGGACACGACGGTCAGATCGGTCACGCCGGTGTCGCGGAGGGCGATGATCAGCTGCTCGGGGATGCCGCACAGCCCGAAGCCGCCGGCGTGCAGGGTGATGCCGTCGCGGAGATGCCCACGCTCGCGGGCGAGGGCCAGGGCGGCACCGGGGGAGTCGATTCGCTTGCTCTTCATGCGGGCACTGTACTTGCCGCCGCGGCTGTCGAGTTCCAGCAACTTGGGTGCCCGGCTACTGCGCACCGGAAGCCGGAGGGCAGGCGAGACGGCGTGGCGCGGTTCACCGGCTTCCGGTGCGCAGTAGCCGGGCACCCGAGCAGTGCGGCACGAGCCCGCTCACCCGCCGGGCATCTCCATGTCGTAGTAGAACTCGACCTTGGAGATCTTCCCGTCCGTCACGGTGTAGTGGCAGGCCTCCTCGAGCTTCATGCGGTTGCCGGCCATGGGGCCCGCCTTCGGCGTGATCTCGGTGGTCATGAGGCAGATGAACCGGTCGTCGTGCGGGAAGGGGCCGGTGGTGTGGCCCGAGTGGATCTCGTTGCCCTCGACCCACTGCTGCATGGACGCGAGCAGGTCGGCCTTGCCGGTGACGACCTTGGGCATGCCGGGCATCTCGCACACCTCGATGTGCGTGGCGTCGTCCGCGTAGAGGTCTTGGATGGCTTTCTCGTACTCGCCGGCGTTGCACAGCTCGACGAGGGTCTTTCCAACTTCGAGGGTGTTCATGGTCACGCTCCGTGATCGTTGCTCGATGGTCCACCCAGTCAGGGCATTTCACAATCATGCCCTCGGGTTCGACAAGCAGAGCGTGCATCACGCATCGCGTCAAGCCCATGTGTCGGAGTGCCACGCCGAAGCGCTTCGTGGCCGGCGACGGCACACACGACCGGGTAGAAGCCGCACGCCCAGCGGTCAGCCGGGCCTGCGGTCAGAGGCTTGGTCCGAGTTCGAGGTAGCTACAGACCTTGATTCGCCGTCACGATGGCCAGGTCGGTCGCGTTGACCGCGTTGTCGCCGTTCACATCGCCGTCGGTCCACCAGACGTTGGAGAGTCCGTTGTTGGCGTTGACGATGTTGATGTCGATCTGGTTGATCTGGTTGTCCAGGTTCACATCGCCGAGCTTGGTGTACCTGGCGAAGAGGTCGGTGCCGATCGGTCGCACCGCCCAGGAACGCGTCGACGTATGGACGCTGGAGATGCTCGCGAACCGGCCCGCGAGGGACTGTGCCTCGATGATCTTCACATCGTCGCCGAGGCTCGGTGTGTAGCTCGTGACCACGTGGAGCTGTCCACCGGCGACCATGGTCCCAGACACATCCATGAAGTCGTACTGGTTCAGCCCGGGCGTCGTCCCCGCGATGTCGTGGCTGATCAGTCCTCCGGGCTGGTTCACGAAGTCACCGGTGATGTTCATCGTGCCCCAGAAGCGGACCACATCGAAGATGCCGTTGTTGAACACGTTGCCCACGATGGAGCCGGCGCCGCCGAACACGCCGTTCGCGGTGATCTCGAACTTCGACTGCGTGATCACACTCGCCGCGTTCAGCTCCATCTGGCCGCCCGGTGCGATCCGCACACCGTTGTCTGCGGTCAGCGTGACGCCCGAGAAGAACGGCATCCGCATCTTGAACCCGGTGTTGCTCTTGAGCCGCAGCGCCAGCACCTCGTGGCTGATGTCCATCCAGTAGATGCGCTCGTACGGCGACTCGTTGAGAATGTCGGTGATGCCGTACCGCCCCGGCACGATCCCGTTCCACCACGACGAGGCGTTCGAGAACACATCGCTCGCGGCGGTCGTCGTGGGCAGGGGGTACCGCGCCCGCGCGAACGGGTCCGACGGCGGCCCCAGGTACTCGTCGGCGATGAACGCCTCCATCGTCGAGACCGCGGCGAAGTCGATGCTCGAGAGGTCGGTGGTCTCGGAGGGATCGATCGCCAGGTTGAAGAGTTCGACGCCCGCGGTGTCGGCGCCGCTGGTCGGCGGCACATTCACCTGCGTGTCGTAGCGGATGTACTTCTGGCCGTTCCACCGCACCGCGACACGCGGGTTGCCGACGGTCGAGGCCCCGCGGAAGACCGAGTTGTATTCAAAGTAGAGATACGGGTGCTGCCGCTGCGCACCGGCCGACCCGACGATCGTTGGAAGGAACGAGAGGCCATCGATCCCGATCGGGTCGAGCAGGCCGAGCATGTCGCAGAAGGTCGCCATCACGTCGTACTGGGCCGAGAGGTGCGAAGTGACGGTCGCACCGGGCACATAATCCGGCCACCGGACGATCATGGGCACGCGGATGCCGCCCTCGAAGAGGTCGAACTTCCGCCCGCGGTCCGAGCTGTTCGAGTTGTACTGCTCCTCGTCGTGGTTGACCGCGAGCCCGGCGCACAGCACCTCATCGGAGGCGCTGGCGGCCTGGGCCCCGTTGTCGCTCGTGAAGATCACCGCGGTGTTGTTGCGGATCCCGTTCGTATCGAGGCGGTCGAGGATCCGCCCGACATCCGTGTCGAGCGTGTTCACCATCGTCGCGAAGATCTGCTCGTGCAACGGGTAGGTGTTGAACGGGAACAGCCCGGTGAACGGCGCCAGCGCCGGCACCTCGAGCTCGCGGTGGGGGATCGTCCAGTTGATCATCAGGAAGAACGGATCCGTGCCGCTCGCGTGCGTGTCGATGAACGACTCCGCCCACGAGGTGAACTCCTCCTGGATGTACTGACCGCGGTTCTCGGGGTTGGTCCCGATCGTGACATTGCCGGGCAGCGGGTAGGGCCACGCGTTGAACAGCGAGCACGTGGTGTTCGACCCGTTCAAACACGAGCCGTAGCTGAAGCCGTTGGGGTCGGACTGCCAGACCTGCTCGGGGTAGAAGTCGTGCGCCGAGCGGTGATTGAGGAAGCCCATGAAGTAGTCGTACCCCTGGTGGAAGGGCAGGGCGTACCACTCGTCGCAGTTGCACCCCTCCACGAAGGCGTAGGTGTCGTGATCGACGAGCCCGCCCGAGCACCCCGGGCCCGAGACGACGTTTTCGTTCCCACCGAGACCCCACTTGCCGACAAGGCCGGTGACGTAGCCCGCTTCCTTGGCCTTCTCGCCGAGCGTCTTGTCCTTCGGGCGGATCACCTGGCCGAAGTCGCGCACCGGCACGTGCCCGGCGTGCAGACCGAGCTGGATCGCCGCACGCGAGGGCGCGCACACGGGCGAGCCCGCGTAGTGCTGCGTGAAGGTCATGCCCTCGTTCGCGAGTTGCTGAATGCGCGGCGTGGGGATGTCGAGCTGCCCGTAGGGGCTGATGTCGCCGATCCCGAGATCGTCGACGTAGATCAGAATCACGTTGGGGCGACTCGCTTCGCCAGGCACCTGGGCGAGCGCGTTGGTCGCGTTCATCGCTGAGGTCAGCGCGACAGCGCACGCCAGCGCGGCGTGTGTCCGTTGGTGAGCCATCGTGTCTCCGAGAGAAGTGGGGTGACGAGGCCGCGACGATCGCAGCGAGGCGAAGCTAACTCGGCCCCGTACGTGGATCCAGATCAATTTCCAGAAAAACGAGTAGTCATTGGCCTCTCTCTTCGGTCATGTTGACTCGAGGCCGTGTTCTCGCTCGCCGGCATGATTCTCTGTCGAAGATCCGACGGCAGGACAAGCGGTGCGCGGAACGACCTGTGTCCCATATTTTTCCAGAAATCGATATGATTGTCCGCGAAGACATCGGCCACTGTGCGAGTAGTAGGGCTTCACACGTGCGATGCCTTGATCTCGACCCCGCACCACGCCTTCGACGGCAGGCGAAGCGTGGCGAGCCCACGACAATCCAAGTCACATCAACGCTGGGTGTCCGGCTACTGCGCAGCAGAGGCCGGCGTGTGCGGTCGCGATCGTGGCTTCACCGGCTTCTGCTGCGCAGTAGCCGGGCACCCGGGCTTTTTGGGTGTTTCGCACACGCTCTGAGGTGGCATATGGCATTAATCGGTGTAAGGGTCCTGCATCGTCCTCTGCACTCGTCGGTGTTGCGGAGGTCGATGAAGAGACCTTGCGACATTGAGGGTGGTCATGGTCTTGCCTGAAGCGGACAGTCACGCGAATCAATTCTGTCAAATAAATTGCTAGCAGTTCAAAATAAGAACGTGAACTCGGCTATGCACTATCTGGCTTGGATTGCTCAGCGTCGGTGTTGGAATCAGACTCGCCCCCCGACAGGGTCGCCTCCGGAAGCACTAAAATCGGTGAACTGCGATCGCCCAATGCATCGAAGCGTTGTTCTACTTCAAGGCGGAGTTTATCAATCTGATCTCGCAAGCTTTGAATATCCGATTCGACTGCGTCCTCTTCTTCAGCAGTCCCAGTATGAGAAACGTCTATGTCCGATCCAGAGTTTATATAAGATAAAACTCTATTGAGTGAATTGCGACATCCATTTAGCAGTTCATTGCCACGAGCCTTGGATTCGGAAGATTTCCATATATGGTCATAGCGCTGCTCTAGTTTTCTAATTACCTGATCCTTACCTTTCTGAACGAATAGATCGTCCTGTTCCTGCATCTGGTTGATTACATCGTCGGTATACCCATCCTCTCGGGCATCATCAATTCGTTCTCTATTCTTTTTGACCGTCTGGAGAATCTTTACTACGGCCTGTGTAAGAAGAAGAATAGCGAAAGCGCCTTCAAGACTCATTGAAAAGCTGAATTCAAAGCTACCTTTGGATAACGAGGTTACGCGCACTGCCTTTGGTTTTGAACCAGTAGTATATTCTTCCAGGGAATTGGCAATTAGTGCCCAGTCACGAGAAACTTTCCCAAGTGCTTGGAGATCATCATTTGTAATTTCTGTGGGCACCGCTACATGGACTTGCTGATTCGGACTTTCTAAATCATTGTTATTATTTTGTTCGCTTGATGAATGTGCTATTTCGTATAGTTTGTTATAAAGCGAGGATAATGCAGCGTGTTGTGTCGATATGTCATCACTTAATTTCTTAATCCTTGCTTCTGCAGTTGGAATAATAAATGGCTGCGCGCTAAATATATTATTAAATCGACTTTGAATGTTCAATGGGATTATTCGCGGGTATAGCTCGGCCGCAAGTCGTTGTGTACGCCTTGGATACTCGCGTAGGTAGTCGACTGAACTCTGGCACGACGTGCGTGCAGACGCAATGCGTTCTTCAAACTTCGTCATGGCCGCCGCATCTTGTAGAGCCGCGTGGGCTTCCGTGGCCGCGGTAGCAAGAGCTTTCAGTGCATCGAGCGTCCCAGGCTCCTTGATGCTATCAGTGATGGCTTCTAGAGCGTCGACAAGTTGTTCGATGTCCATTGATGCTCCTCCGTAGCTAGTCGGAGAAGACTACCACGAGAGCTAGTTACAGATTCCCTCGCCGCTCCTGCTCCAGCTCCAGCGCCTCGAACAGCGCCTTGAAGTTCCCCTTCCCGAAGCTCTGCGAGCCGCGGCGGCAGATGATCTCGAAGAACAGCGTCGGGCGGTCCTGGAGTGGCCGCGTGAACAGCTGCAGCAGGTAGCCCTCGTCGTCCGCGTCCACCAGGATGCCCAGGTCCTTCACCCGCTCGTGGTCCTCGCGGACAGCCTCGTGGCCGTGCTGGGTGAGCATCGTGTTCACACGCTCCCACACCAGCTCGTAGTACGTGTCGGGCAGTGCCAGGAACTCCACGCCGCGGCGGCGAAGTTCGGCCACCGAGTGCAGCTCGTCGTCGGTGCGGAGCGCGAGGTGCTGCACGCCCGGCGTCATGTCGTGCCACTCGAGGTACTCGAGGATCTGGCTCTTCTTGAGCCCATCCGCCGGCTCGTTGATCGGCATCTTGATCAGATTGTTGCCCGAGGCCATGACTTTCGACATCAGCGCCGAGTGCTCGGTGGAGATGTCCTGGTCGTCGAAGTGCTTGAACATCTTGAACTCGAGCACGTGCTCGTACCAGTCGACCCAGTGGTTCATCTTGCCCTCCTCGACGTTCCCGACGAGGTGATCGACGAACATGAGCCCGCACGGATGTTCGCGGTTGTACCGGTTGAGCGCGAAGTCGCCGAAGGGCTTGAAGGGCGGGAGGAAGGGATGGGTCTCGTACGCGCCCGGCTGCTTAATGGTGTCGAGCGCGTAGCCACCGGTGCGGGAGTAGAAGGAGTGGATGACGCGGCCGTAGGTCTTGACGCCCGCGCGCACGACGGTGCCCCGCTCGTCGGTCATCGTGACCGGCTCGTAGGCCACCTCGGCGCCGTTCCCGACCGCCCGCTCGAACGCGGCCTGCGCATCGGCGACGGTGAACGCCACATCCTTCACGCCGTCGCCGTACCGCGCGACCTCCTCGGTCGCGGGGTGGTCCTTGGTCAGCGGGCTCGTGAGCACCAGCCGGATGTTCCCCTGCGTGAGCAGGTAGCTCGCGTGATCGCGCACGCCGGTGGTCAGATCGGCGACCTGCGCGATCTCGAACCCGAAGGTGTGCGCATAGAAGTACGCGGCCTGCTTCGCGTTGGCGACGTAGAAGCGAACGTGGTCGACATCGATGAGCTGCAGCGGGTCCGCAGCGGTGGCGCTCGACACGGTGGTGGCGGTGGACGTCATCGTCGGATCAGCTCCAGTACTTGGGCGGTGAAGGGGCCGATCGCTTCGGCCGGGAGCCCAGGTCCCACGTAAATCCTACGGGAGAACGGGGCGGGAGCAAAGGGCAGCGTTTTCTCCGTGTTTTCTCCCTGTAGCCGGCGATCGCCGGGCGGGAGCTGCAAGTGTTTGCTAGCCTCGCACCTTTGGCGACACGCCCAGGAAGGACGCAAGATGCCCCGAGTCAGCCTGATCCTCTTCACCCTGCGCGATCAGTGCAAAGAAGACCTCCCCGGCACCCTCGCGATGGTCCGCGAGGTGGGCTACGAGCATGTGCAGGTGTCCGGTGTCGGTCGGTACGAGCCGAGTTCGATGGCGGCGTCGCTCCGCGATGCGGGCCTCGGGGCCAGCTCGTGCCACGTGTCGATGGAAGAGCTCGACACCGAGATGCCCTGGGTGCTCGAGTCGTGCGACGCGATCGGGATGAACCGCGTGGTCATGCCCTTCACGAAGGCGCGCTCGCGCGCCGAGTGTGCCGAGCTCGTCGAAAAGCTCGAGCACCACGCCGCCACGCTCAAGCACCACAACATCGAGCTCGGGTACCACAACCACGACTTCGAGTTCGCAGCCTTCGACGATGGCGAGGACGGGCCGGACAACCTCTGGGAGATGGTCGCCGCGTCGTCGCTCTTCCTCGAGCCCGATCTCGGATGGGTGTGGTACGCCGAGCGCGATCCGCAGGCGATGCTCAACGACCTCGCCGCAGCGGGCCGGTGCCCGCTCGTGCACCTCAAGGACTTCGAGGACCGCTCGCCCGACCGCACCTTTTGCCCGGTGGGCGACGGCGGGGTGGGCTTTGGTGACATCGTGGCGTCGCCCGCAGCCAAGCAGGTCGAGGAACTGATCGTCGAGCAAGATCACCTGCGCGGTATGGGCCCGCGCGAGGCCGTCGAGCGGTCCCTTCGCACCGTGCGGGCAGCACTCGGCACAACGTAATCGGGCGTTGTTGGTGCTCGGCCGAAGAATCTTCGGTGGAAAACCCGGATTCGGGCTTGCGGTCCGCACAGCTTCCGTGCATTCTGAGGCGTCCGGGCTGCGACGCTTCGGATCGTTCTTCGATCCACGTGGCCCGGTGGGCAATGTTCGGGAATCGGCGTTCGGCGTCGTCCCGCACCGCTCGTCGCAGGAGATGCACGATGTCAGAGAGCAGTGAAGCCGCCACCGCCCGCTCCAAGGTTCGCTTCGACAAGATCGATCTCGCGATCCTCGAGCAGCTTCAGAACGATTCAAAGATCACCAACGCCACACTCGCGCAACGGGTGGGTATCAGCCCGCCGAGCACCCTCGAGCGCGTCAAGAAGCTCGAGACCGCGGGCATCATCAAACGCTACGTCGCGCTGCTCGAGCCCAAGTATCTGGAGAAATCCATCCAGGCCATCATCCACGTCTCGCTCCGCGAGCACGGCGAGGCCCAGATGGAGCAGTTCAAGGACGCGGTCGTGAACTTCGAGGAGGTCCAGTCCGCGTGGTACACGACGGGTGAAGAAGACTTCCTGATCAAGATCCTCGTCTCGGACATGGAGCACTACGAGCAGTTCATCCTGCACAAGCTCAGCGCCGTGCCGAACATCGGCCGGCTCCGCACCAGCTTCTGCCTGAGCGCGGTGAAAGACCACACGCAGGTCCCGCTCGACGCCGTCGCGTCGAAGTACAACGGTGGGTAGCGCTGAGAGCCCTTCCGGGTGCCGTGCTACTCGCCGAAGGCGAGAAGCACGCTAGGAACAAAGGCACCGACACGTGATCCTCGATGTCAACGCGCCGCCTCCGCCACGTTGACACACAGAACCACCTCCGGTTTCTGACCCTCTCCTGCTTCCAAAGGCTCGATCTCCTCGGCACCCCGGCTCTCCGAGACGAGTGTGTTGGCATGCTCGATGCGGCCAGAGCAAGGCATGGCTTCCTGCTGCACGCGTGGATCGTCATGCCAAACCACGTCCATCTGTTGATACGTCCAAGCGGTGACGACCAATCGGTCAGCCTCCTTCTCCGCTCCATCAAACAGCCGATGGCTCAGCGAGTCATCAGGCGTTGGCGCGAGCTTGATGCCCCAGTTCTTGCGCGCATCATCGACTCAGCGGGCGATCATCGCTTCTGGCAGCGCGGGGGTGGCTACGACCGGAATGTGTTCACAGAACAGGAGGCCCGTGAGAAAGTGGCGTACATCGAGCAGAACCCTGTTCGTGCGGGGCTCATGGGTCATCCGCATGAGTGGGCGTGGTCGTCGGCGTCGCCGCAATCGAAGGCACGTCGTGATCCGGTGCGCTGGTGAGCGTTCTGATGTCGCGCGTGAGTCGTGGGGGGGGGGGGGGCGCGCGGACCCGCCCCCCCACCGAGGGGGGCGGGCGGGGGGGTGACCACCCCCCCCCC
>JBCDJJ010000031.1:0-37469 GCA_038747915.1 Planctomycetota bacterium
CCGCGCCACGCCCGTAGCGACCTGCCTTCTTCCGTATCTGACTCAAGTAAGGAGCACAGCCCACAACGGTCGCCGTTTCTTCTCTGCCGCGGGGGAGAAGTACCTGCTGCTCAAGGGCGAGCGCTTCGACCAAGCCCTGGTGCAGAGCCTGTGCTCACGGTGCGCGCAGGGGCTGCAGCGGGCTTTGGGGGGAGTGCTCCGCTCAGTCTCCGGTGCCGAACACACCGCTGCGGGCGCACTGGAAAGCACTCCGGTGGTGATTGCAGCGTGCATTTATGCCGGTGCGTCGATTCTACAGACATTCACGGATGAGACTAGGTCTCAGCTCTTATATTAATCGATTTTTCCAGTATTTATTCCTGTACTGCAGCAGTTGCCCCGATTACTGTCCCTTGAGTCTGCGCTGGAATCTATCTATGGCGTACCGTGCCGGACAGACGAGCTGGGTGTGTGCGACGATGCGGGTAGTGTGGTCCGCCTTGGCCGCTGTGCATGTTGTCCCGTTGGTCGCGGTTGGTGTGCGGTTCTGGCATGCGGGCTCGATGTCGGATGTCGGTTCGTGTCTGGTGCTCGGCGCGATCGTGGCGTTGTTCGTGCTGAAGGCATGTGATGTCGCGTGGCTGCGGATGGACCGACCGGTTCTGGAGGTGGCCGTTTGGCTCATTGCGGGTGCGATCGCGCACGGTCCGTCCGCTGCGGAATCGATCGGGACGGAGCTGAGCGTTCCGCTCGCGGTCGTTGCGGTGGGTGGTGTTGTGCTCGCGGGGGCTCGGGTGCGTCGGCGGTTCTTTGGGTGGTGGACCGACTTTGCCGGTGGGCTCGCGGCGCTATGCCGCCGGTCGCTCTTTCGGAGTGTTCAGAGTGGGCTATTCGTCGCCGGCGATTCGGTTGAGTGGTGCCAAAGACGCCTTGGGTTGAGTTGGTCTGCTCGTCCTCCTCCGGCGATCTGACGCGCTTCGCCTTGCCCGCTCTTCCATAACCGCTTGTTGACGCTTCTTGAAGAGGTGCCTTGTGCTCGGCATCGCGGTGATGTGCCGCGCGGTGTGGCCGTGCTCTTGGGCTTCCTTCGTCCTGGCTCACTCGTCTCTCTGACAGAGGAGGACGTATGTCCTCGGATACCTCGCAGCCGATGTGCAGCGGTTGCTCCGGCGAGAACCGGTCGTGTGTGTGTCACCGGCCGATTCGCCGCGGCGCTCTGCTGATCAACCACGGTACACCCGACTCACCGGCGGCCAAAGACGTGCGCCGGTACCTGCGAGAATTTCTCGCTGACCCGTATGTCATCACGCTTCCGAAGCCGCTTCGGTGGTTGACGCCGGCACTCGCGACGATGATCGCGACGTTTCGGGGTGGGCGATCCGCCGAGGCGTACTCACAGATTTGGTGGGATGAGGGGTCGCCGCTCAAGGTGATCACCGAGCGTCAGCGGGACAAGCTTCAGGATCGTCTCGGTGGTGGATGGAAGGTCTACTCGGCGATGCGATACGCACAGCCGAGCATTGGGTCGGCCATTCAGAAGATCGTCGACGACGGAGTGACCGAGCTCGTGGTGCTCCCGATGTACCCGCAGCATGCCGGGCCGACGACGGCGACGGCACTGGATGTGCTGTACCGAGAGCTGCAGCGGACGGGGAACCGACTCGGTGTTGGTATCCGGAGTGAGTGGTACAACGATCAGGGGTACATCGAGGCTCAGGCACAGTTGCTGCACCGATTCATGGAGGCGCGTGGCCTCGGTTCCGACTCGGCGTATTTGTTGTTCAGTGCTCACTCGATGCCGGTGTCGTACATCCGAGCGGGAGACCCCTACGAGGGGCAGATCCGCCGATCGGTCCGGTTGGTGCTCGATCGGCTTGGGTGGCCCGAGCGTCGCACATCGTTGAGCTTTCAGAGCAAGCTTGGCCCGGTGCCATGGTTGGCACCGTCGACGCAGGACACGCTGGACGAGCTTGCGGCCCGCGGAGAGCGGGATGTTGTGGTGTGTCCGATCAGTTTCACATCGGATTGTCTCGAGACGCTCGAAGAAATCGGAATCGGTGGCAAGGAACGCTTTGAGTCGCGTTCGCCGGGATCGACGCTGCATCTCGTGTCGGCGCTCAACGACGACGATGTGTTCGCCGACGCGCTCGCTGGGCTCGTTCGGCGCGGGAGCAGGCCGCTGCCGCGATCAAAGACGGTGAAGTCGCTCGGCACGTCCGTCCATCGTGAGTCGCTCGACGCGTTGGCCGGGCGTCTTGTCATGGTTGGGTATTCGGTCGCGGGCTCGATGACACGGCGAGAGGCGCCGGGTCTGATTGATGCATCGTTGCTCCGCGAGCTTGGGCGTGGTCGCCAGGACGCGATCGGCACCGTTCGGGCTCTCGCGGCGGCGCCGGAGATCGATGGCTGCGTGTTCGTGCGCACGTGCCAGCGAAGCGAGATCTATGCGATCGTGAAGAAGGGGTGCAGCATCGAGGGTGCCGCTGACCAGATCGTGGGTCATATGTGTGGGGCGCTTGAGTCAGAACCGGTCGCGCCGTCGCCAGCGATTCGATGCGGCCGGGCCGCGCTCGGTCATCTTGCTCGGGTCACGCTCGGGCTCGAGAGTGTGCTGATCGGGGAATCGGACGCGAGCGAGCAGGTGCGATCGGCGATGCGGATGGCCGATCACGCGGGGACGTTGTCGCCAGCGGTGGGGCGTGTGCTCGAGCGCGTGCTCGAGCTGGATGTAGAGATCCGATGCGAGACGACGTGGGGTGGTTTCTCAACGAGTTTCGCGGACGCCGCGTTGTCGGCACTTGGCGAGCGTTCGCTGCTCGACGCCGGGAGCTGGGTGGTGGCAGGCGGTTCGACGACATCACGGCAGATCATCCGCTCGCTCGGGGAGACCGCGGCGCGCAGTCTGACGTTCGTACATCGCGGAAGTTCGCGGGCGGATGTGATCGGGTTCACTCGTGAGGTGGCGCCGCTGGCCCGACGGCTGTGCGTCGACCGGTACAACGACCGATCGGTGCTCGAGGCGGTCGAGCATGCCGATGTGCTCGCCATCGGGATCGACTCGCGATCAACAGTGTTTGGTTGTGACGACCTGGCGGGCCTTAGAGACTTTCGGGATCGCCCCTTGACCGTGATCGATTTCAATGCGCACGGCTCGACCGGCGATGTTGACACGATCGATGGGATTCGCGTGATCGACTGCGCCGAGCTGCAACGCGGCATCTCGGCGTATGCGCAAACGCGGCTTGCGTGCCCCGGATTTCGTGCGGCGCTCACGCACATCACGGCAGAGCTGGATGATCGGTTCGGCGTCGATGACGGAAGAACGGTGCTTCGACGCGATGCAGAACTAACGCCGCTGACGGTCACACCGGGTCACGGCATGCGACACATCGTTCCGGGTGAGCCCGCGGCCGAACCGGTTCTCGCGATGGCGACTTCGCCGACGATTCTGGGGGATGCGACATGAGTCTGCCATTGCCCGTGATCGATCCGGAGGTGTTCGCGCGGTACGCGGGGCTGAGCCTGCCTCGGCATGTTGCTTACCCGATGCCGACGTGGTGGTCGGACCTTGATGACGTCGCGGCGGCTGAGGTTCGGCGGATGGCGCGCGAGTCGCTCCCCACGCGTGATCTTTCGCTGTACATCCACGTTCCGTTCTGCGAGCGGATGTGCCGGTTCTGCGCGTGCAATCGCACGATCCTTCGCAAAGATTCACCGACCCGGGTCGAGCGGGTGGAGGGTTATCTTGACGCGGTGATCGGCGAGCTCGAGCGCCGGAGCGCCGAGTGCGCACGATCTCGTCGCGGTGGTCAGCCGGTGCGTCAGATCCACTGGGGTGGGGGCACGCCGACCTACCTCTCGCTGTCCCAGATCGAGCGGCTGCACACTGCGTGCATCGATCACTTCGCGGTATCTCACGACGCGGAGCTCTCGATCGAGGTGGATCCTCGCGTCACAACACGGGAGCAGCTCGGGCTGCTTCGGCGGCTCGGCTTCAACCGGATCTCAATGGGCGTGCAGGACTTCGATCCGATCGTGCAGAAGCATGTGAATCGTGTTCAGCCGCTCGAGCTTGTCCGGTCGATCACTCGTGATGCCCGCGAACTGGGGTTCGAGAGCATCAACTTCGATCTGATCTATGGCCTGCCGTACCAAACACTGGAAGGTGTCATTGACACGGTGCTTCACACGTGTGACCTGCGGCCGGACCGACTCGCCTTTTACCACTACGCGCAGATTCCGGATCGGATCGCGAATCAGCGAGGGCTCGATCACGGTGCGCTACCGGATTCAGCCGCCAAGCTCGCGATGCTGACCGAGGCGCGACGGATCTTCCGTGAGTGCGGGTACGAGTTCATCGGGTTGGATCACTTCGCGCTTCCGAGTGAGGATCTGGCACGCGCGTTGCGGGACGGGCGGATCCATCGATCGTTCCAGGGCATGACCACGGGCCGGGAGCTCGATCTGATCGGCGTGGGGTGTTCGGCGATCAGCGTGTTTCCACGGCGCGGATACCTACAGAACATCAGAGAGCCCGACGAGTACACCGCGCGGTCGCTCGGTGGCGACGAGACCGCCATCCGGGGTCTCGAGCTCTCGACCGAGGATGCCGAGCGCCAGGCCATCCTGATGGATCTGTACAGCTACGGCGAGATCAGCCCGACGCGGCTTCGGGAGCGCGATGGTGTCGAGCTTGATCACTACCTCACCGAGGCGTTCGAGGCGATCGAGCGACTCGTTGATGACGGGCTGGTGGATCGCACAGCGGAGGGTGGGCTTCGGCTCACCGATGCGCTCGGGCGCGTGTTGATGCGGAACGTGGCGGCGGCCTTTGACGGATATCTACCAGCGGACGCGGCGTGGAGTGGTCTCCGCGACACGTTTTCGGTGAGCGCATAGGAGGGACTCTGGTATGCGAGAACACCTCGACAACGACTTGATCCTCCGCGCGATGCGCGGCGAGCACACGGAGCGGACGCCGGTGTGGTTGATGCGGCAGGCGGGCCGATTCGACCCGGCATACCGAACGCTACGCCAGCAGGCCGGCGTCGAGCTGGAAGTACTCTTTATGGATCCGGAGCGGGCGGCCCAGATCACGCTCCTTCCGGTTCGTTTCGGCGTGGATGCAGCGATCCTATTCCAGGATATTCTGACGCCACTCGGCCCGATGGGCGCACCTTTCGTGTTTCGCCCGGGACCCACGCTCGAGCGTGCGGTGACGAGCGATGTCGATGCCGATCGTTTGGAGCTGTACGACCCCATCGAGAAGCTCGGATTCGTGTATGAGAGCATCGAGTTGGCGCTCGAGCGTCTTGCGGGGCGCATGCCACTTTTGGGATTTGCCGGCGCGCCGATGACGCTTCTCAATTTCCTCGTGTGTGGCGGGAGCCCTGGCGGGTGCTCTTGCAAGCTCGAGCGATTTCTGTCTCGACACGAGGCAGCGGCGGACAGGTTGCTGCAACGGCTCGCAGGGCTCGTGGCGGCGTACGTGCGCGGGCAGATCGAGGCCGGTGTGCATGCGGTGCAGATCTTCGAGTCGTCGGCTGCGGACGTTGAGCCCGAGCTGTACCGGAGGTTTGCGCTGCCGTACCAGCGGATGGTGTTCGATTCACTCGACGCGCTCCCGGTCCCAACGATCCTCTTTGCCAAGGGGGTGTGCCCGGCGCTCATGGCCGAATCCGGTGCCGGCGTGCTCAGCATCGGATCGGGTCTTTCGATTGCCGACGCGAGGAAGATGGTTCCCGGCCATCCTCTTCAGGGCAATATCGACAACATGCTCCTGCGGCACGGGACACCGTCACAGGTCCGGCGCGCCGCAGAAGAGTGCATCACGCTGGGTGGGCACCGTGGGCACGTGCTCAATCTCGGGCACGGTGTGATCAAAGATACGCCCGTTGAGAACGTCGAGGCGATGATTGGAGCCGCTCATAGCTGCATGATCGAACAGGGGGCGGCCGCGTGAGCGAGCGATGCGATGTGGTCGTGATCGGGGGTGGTATCACTGGGCTGACGGCCGCTCACCGGCTACAGGATCTTGGCCGGTCCGTCGTGTTGATCGAGTCCTCCGATCGCTTGGGAGGGGTGATCCGTTCGGAGTGGCACGATGGAATGTTGCTCGAGCACGGTCCGTTTAGCGTGATGGTGCGGTGCGGGGAGTTCGTGGAGCTGCTCGACGAGCTACGGCTGGCGCCGATCGAGAGCGATGCGAGCGGGAGCCGCGCGCGATTCGTTCTGCGTGACGGCCAGCTTCGGCGCGTGCCGACCTCACCCGGTGCGCTGCTATCGAGCTCGTTGGTCTCCATGCCGGCGAAGCTCGATCTGCTTCGGCGGATGATGTTCTCTCCGGTTCGTCGGCAGGCTGGCGACGTTTCGATGCGCGATGTCGCCACACGGCGCTTGGGGACCGAGCCGGCCGAACGGCTGATCAGCCCGGCGTGCGTTGGGATCTTTGCTGCTGGGGCCGAAGAACTGAGTGCTGACGCGTGTCTGCCAACGCTCTCGGCCGCTGATCATCGTGCGCGTTCGACGCTTGGACTTGCCCGGAGCATGCGAGCGGGCGCGGAGCCTGCCCGGCGCCGCATGATGGTCAGCTTTGATTCGGGGCTTGCCTCACTCGTGACCGAGCTTTCGTGCCGGCTCGATGGCGTGGCGAGACGCGGCACGACGGCGCTGTCGATCGAGCCCGGGAGTGGGGCGCGACGCTACCGCGTTCTCCTATCCGAAGGGATGGTGGAGTGCGATGCGGTCGTGGTGGCGGCGGGGGCGAACGTCACAGCCAGGTTGGTTGGGGGGCTCGAACCGAGCATTGTCCGGCGCCTACAAGAGATCCGGCATGCGAGTCTTGGTGTCGTGCATCTCGCGTTCGATCGGGATCTGGTCGATCATCCGTGCGATGGCTTCGGCTTTCTGATCCCGCGCAGCGAGCCCGAGACAGCCCCTGTGCTCGGCGTGATCTGGCCGGGGAGTGTTTTCCCCTTTCATGTGCCAGACGGGCGTGTACTCCTGCGCGCGATGGTCGGGGGAACTCGATGGCCGACGGCGCTGCGCGATTCCTGCGAGGCGATCGTGCAGCGAACACTGAGTGTGCTCCAGCCGCTGCTCGGCGTGCGGGGCGCACCGAGCTCTTCGCATGTGTCGCTCTGGCCCGACAGTGTGCCCGTGTACTCGGTGGGTCATGCAGAACGCGTCCGTTCGATTCTTGAGTTGCAGTCGCGGCATCCCGGTGTGATGCTCGCGGGCTCATGGGTGTGCGGGCCTTCGGGTGGCGTTGGTGTGAACGACCGAGTGCGTTTGGGGCGACGGGCCGCGGAGATCGTTGCGACCGAAGATCCAACGCCGCGATCGACTGCGTTTGAACAGGAATGTGCCGAAGCAGCTTCTACTCGGCAGGAGGCCGCTGTTGTCTGATATTCAATCGAACATCGAGATATCGTCAGTCGCCGTGGGTGCGAGTGCTGCGCCGCGTGAATCGAGCCATTCGTCGTCGTCCGCGCCTTTCGTGAGGGCCGTCGATGCGATCTACGAGTACGGGGGGAACCGCAAACGCCCCTCGCACACGATCGGTCCCGTATCGTTAACGGTCGAGGCTGGAGAACGGGTTGCGCTTGTGGGTGGGAATGGATCAGGCAAGTCAACTCTGCTCCACCTGCTGAGCGGCGCTTCGACACCGGTCGTGGGTTGTATCGAGTGGTTCGGCGAATCGGATATCCGCCTGGTGCGGCAGCGGATCGGTGTTGTCTTTCAGAGTCCGGCGCTCGATGCGCTCCTGAGTATCCGCGAGACGCTGCTTCTTGCTGGTCGCACGCTGCGGATGTGCCGGAGGGCTATTGCATCGCGCGTCGATGAGCTGTGTGAGCTGCTCTCGATCGGAGATCGGCTTGACGACCGGGTGGGGACGCTCAGCGGCGGTTTGACTCGCCGTGTTGATCTAGCAAGGGCGATCCTTCACCGCCCAGACCTCCTTCTGCTCGATGAGGCGACTGCCTCGCTCGATCAGCACTCGGCCGAAGACTTCAATGCTGCGCTCGACCGGTTATCGGGTGAGGGTGTCACGGTGGTCGCTGCCACGCACTCTCTTGACGAAGCGGGCTTGGCCGACCGCGTGATCGCGATGAAAGACGGTCTTATCGATTTCGATCACCGCACCGATCAGTCGAACGGGTGGCGGGATGTGTCGCACGAGACGGGCTCGCTCACCATTGTCGATCCTGACGCAGCCACGGTGTCCCGGCTGCGAGATCTGGGTGTGTCGCAATCGGCGGGTGTGAACTGGCGGGTCGAACCCGGGCAGCTCGACGACAGCACCCTCGGTCTGTTGGTTCGCGAGATGTCGAGCCAAGATGTGGTGCTGCAGCGGGACGACGGCGCGGTCTCGACCAAGGACGCCTCGGCATCGACGGTGGAGCGCCTACAACGTGGGGAGCTGTCGTGAGCATACTTTCGGCTGAAACGATGGATACGTGGACCGTGCGAGACCGAGAAATTGGTTCACAGATGACCGTGTTGCACGCTGTCGGTGCGATGATCGTGCGGGATCTGCGATTGATCCTTCGCCGCCCGTCTCGGATCGCAGCGACGCTGCTGACACCGACGTTGATTTGGGCGTTCTTTGCTGCCGGCTTTTCGGGGTCGCTCGGTGAGACGGCTCAACACCAGAGCGCGTACACACTCTCGCTCGCTGCGGGTGCTGCGTTGCTGGTGGTGACTTTCGCATCGATCTTTGGTGCACTCGGCCTGATTCGGGATCGCGAATCGGGGTATCTCCAGGCGGTGCTGGTAGGACCGACGCCACGATGGGCCGTGATCGTTGCCCGCGTCGCGTCGGGCGTCGTCATCGCGGTCGGACAGGCGATGACGATGCTTGGTGCTGCGATGATCTTCGGGGAGGGTGTTGGCCCGCTCGATCTCGCCGGCGCGACAGCGGCGATCCTCCTGACTGCGATCGGGCTCTGCGGCGCCTGCACCGCGCTGGCGTGGCACTTTCGTTCGATCGAGGGGTTTCACGGGATCATGGCAGGCGTGCTGCTGCCTGCGTGGCTGCTGAGCGGCAGCGTGTTTCCGCCCGGGGAGTCTGGCGTCGTGCTCGGTGTGCTGATGGCGGTGAATCCGTTGACATGGTGCCACGCAACGATTGCTGGTTTCCTGGGTGCGATGCCGCTCTCGGCGGTGTCGGTGTCGCTCGTCGTTGCGTTTGGCGTGTTCGGTCCGGTGTGTGCGGTTACAGCTGCGCGTGGCGATGCCAAGCGGTGATGGGTAGTCACAACCAGGGGCGTTTGGAGATCGCACGAGCGGAACACCGCGTGATGCGCGGAGCCGATCTTGCTCGTCGGCACGCCAAGCGCTCGCTGTTCTCCGGGCGTCGTGACCCACTGGATCGTTGAAGGCGGACTCCTTCTCGGAGGCGCTTGCGACCGATGGCGTGATGCCCGCTCCGACTTCGGCAGGCTGGCGGTTTCCTCGATGTCTTCGAGAGCTTCGCAGCCAAAACTGGGTGCGATCGCCATTTAAGAGAATGATTCTCAGTCTCAATACGATACCATGTCCGCGGTGCTCAGCATCCTCCATCTGGTGCCCGCGAGATCTTCTGACGATCCGGCGCACCTGGGTGAGGAGTCGCGCGCTGGTCTGCCCGTACGCCCAGCGTGGTGAACAACGCGGGCTCACGATGGAGCTGAGCGCTGTGCATCACGATTCCCCACATCCTCATCGTGCCATGATCGGAGTAGAACAATGAATCGAAGAGACCTTCTGCGTTTGGGTATCGCCGGCAGTGCAACCCTGGTGCTGTGCAAGCCGTCCATCGCGATCGCCGACGAGCACGGTTCCAGTCAAGCGGCCTCGGATGATCCGCCGCTCGCTCGGGCCGTCGACGCGGGGCGGCGTTACTTCGTCAAGCGCTGCGATGATCAGCTCCCGACGGTGCTGGCGCTGGAGTCAGCGATCCGCTCGGGCGATCTCGACGCAGCAAAGCATGCCTACATCGAGGCACGGCCTCCCTACGAGGAGATCGAGACGCTCGCGGCGTCGTTCGAGCAGAGCGATCGTGATATCGATGCCAGGCCGTACGCGTTTGAGGGCGGCGAGGACGACGCCGAGTTTCGCGGCTTTCATAAGATCGAAGCGATGCTCTTCGGCTACGAGGAGCTCCCGCCCGCTGTGCCCTTTGCCACCCACTTGGTCGAGAGCGTTCGGTCGCTCCGCCGAGAGCTCGATCAACCGGAGCGATTCAGCGCGGCTGGGCAGTTCGGCGGGATGATCACGCTTGCGAACGAGGTTTCTGCGAAGAAAGTCTCGAGCGAGGAAGAGACATGGTCGGATCAGACCCTGCTTATTTTTCGCCACAACTGGATCGGCATCTACTCGCAGTACATCCCGTTCGATGAACTCGTGAAGCGGTCGCGGCCGAGTGCGTCGGAGGCGGTCACCCGGGCTTACGACAGCGCCATGGCACTGCTCGGCGGCCACTTCCGGCCGGGGTCGGCTGCGGGAACCCCCTACAGCACCATCGGCGTGGCGGATCGTCGCAAGATGGCGGATGCCAGCAATCGCCTGCGTGACGCGCTGTCGGCCGCAGCCGCATCCCTTCGCATCGAGCCCGCGTGAGGCCATTGCATGCATCGAACATCCCCGGTCGACCGCGTGTTGGCATCGTGGGAAGTGGTTCGCGAGTGTGCTAGCGCTGCATCGCGCACGAAACCATCTGGGAGTACGGGTTGTGCTGAAGGTACGAAGTATGAATGCGAGGTTGATTCAAAGATTGTCGTGCTGGCTCTTTGGCCTGGTCTGCTCAGCAAAGCTCGTGGTGGGCGCGAGCATCGTCACTGTGTGCTCAAGCGGCGTAGTCGCGGAACCTCCAGCGGTCTCTTGGAATGTGAGCGATGTTCGAGGCGAAGCATGGCAGCTTCGTTTCACAACGACTGAGAGCACCTGGATGTCCGTGTCGGTCTCGCCGAAGGACGACACGATCGTGTTCGACCTGCTGGAGTGGCCTGCCCCCGGTGTGTGTACCAGTCAGAGACAGTGTAGTTGGGACACGCGCTCCTACTGCTGAGGTGTGCGGAGCGGAGCATGGCTCAGCAGATCGCTCCGGCGGTCTCATCGCCACCGCCTCGGGTGCCGGCCGGCGGTAGCCGAGCGACGAGTGTGCCGCTGCGTGTTGTCGTGAGCCCACCGTCGTTCGATCAGCACCTTCGTCTTGCGCAGCGTGTCGAAGCGTTCGCGTGCGAGCAACTCGTCACGGAGTTTGCTGTTGAAGTTCTCGACATATCCGTTCTCCCACGGGCTGGCGTGACCGGTGGCATGCGGCAGGCGCGGGTCGCTGCGTGCTGTGCGACCAGAGGCGCTGGGTGATACGCCGGACCGCAGAACCTTTGTCAGCCTTGGATTTTCTTGCTGGGTGAGCGTGATTCCTCTGATAACGGACTGGACATCACTAGGAGAAGTGCTAATCTATATCTGCAACTGAGACGCAGTCTCAATCAATCCGTGGGATATGCCGGAATCCCAGAGGCGGGTAGGGCCCGACGCGCCCGGTCGATGTGGCTGGAACGGAGCCTGTCCCTCGAACGTCCGAGTGGGTTCGTGCGGTCTGTTCAATCGGCCGCGATGAGGAAAGGTCTCAACGACATGCGACGCGTGTGGGCTGCGAGCGAGTTGAAGCTGGCGGAGTCGTGCTGCCTGCTGTCGACTCAGATCACTCGAGTGCGTGCAGCGGCGGCCTCTTGGGGCTCGCGCCACGCCAGGTATCGCAGGGTTCTTCCATGCTCGGTTGTTGAGCCTCGCACGGCGTTGCTGGTCGCCATCACATCATGAACGACCGAGCGGTCGCAGCGGCGGGGATGCGCGTCGGGCGGCTCTGTCTAGTTGACACCCGTTCCGTTCCCCGTCGCTGCGGAGTGCTCGGGTTGCTCCCCCAAGGCCAACTTCATCCGACATGGAGAGCACGATGAATCGGACCATCACCACACTCCTCGCCTTTGCGCCGGCGATGTGCCTCGCACTCTCACCGCTGGTATGGGCAGAGTTCATCGCGCCGGAAGGCCTGGGGTCTAACGTCGGATGGCAACGTGGAAGTGATGCCGACTCACTCCTTACCGAGCGAGATCAATCTGTCACTCCCTCGGGTCCAGATTCATCAGATGTCACGAGCGACTTCGGCGCCGTGCTATCGCTGTCGGCGCCGGTGTTCAACGTTCGAGGCGAGAGCGGCACGTCCTTTATCGAGAGTGGCGGTAACAACGACTCTCTGAGCGTGCTGCCGAGTGTCGTTACTGAGGTTCCTGATCTCGGGCTCGGTGGGGGAAACACGGCCATGCTCGTACTACAGACACGGTCGCTGAACAACGCGATCGGTGCCCCAGGTCTCGTCGTTCCACGAGATGGTTTTCTGAATGACGGTGCTCGTGAACTCACCGAGTTCGATCGACAGCTCTTTCGAGTTTTCAATGCCGACCGGATCGACGCACTATTCACATGTGAGTTCGCTGGCCGTGGTGACATGAGCGGCGCCATCGCCAGCGATGCCTTCGGTCTTGCTGAGTGCCTCACGATCATCCTCCCAGGGTACGGAGATTGAAGCGCGTGCTGTTGCTCCGTAGGCATTTGCTTGGTCTTTTCTCGAGCGGCGCTGGCCACTCGTTGTTGTTCGACCCCCAACCGGCCGTGGCCCGCGGCACGCTCCGAGAGAGGCGTGCTGCGGTGCCCGGCTTTACGTGCTGGAGTCTTTGGTGGCGACGCGGGCGGCTTTGTGAACTCGTTGTTCATCAGTCCGTTCAGTGTCGTGACCGGACAGAGTGTGGCCGTCCCGACATCGCCGATGAGCGTTCTGTTACTCGGTGCCGCGGCATCGGGAACGCACGCTGTTGAGTCTCCACGTAACGAGTCACGCGCCTCGAAGGATAAACGACATGGCTGATCGAGTGCCCTGGGACATCACGCCCGAAGAAGTAGATCGCCTCTGCGAGGCCGCTTCCGCCCTCTACTACCACATCGCGTTCCGGCACGCGATGAGAACAGGGCGGCCCGTGCTGCTCCCCGAACTGCTCTGCCCGAAGAGCTCGACGCCGTGCGTTGATGCCTTTAGCGAGGACGACATCGATGAAGCCGAGCGTTTTCTGCTCCGGCTCGGCATCATCGGTGGAAGGATCGAGTCGCCTGAGACATGATTCCGGGAATTCACATCCCCGACGCGATAGGGCGGACCTCGCATGATCAAGACACTCGGCGCACTGTTCTCCGCCGCGATGCTCATCCCGGCAGCCTCGGCATGCACCCCGGACGATGCACATCATCACGGGCACGCGCCGGGTGGCAGCCCACACTCAGATGTGGATCCAGCGAATGAGGCCGATGTCCTCGATGGAGTTGTTCTCCTGACCGATCCGTCGCAGTTCAGCCGAGCGGGCGAGGCCTACTTCTCGCCCGACGCCGACTGGATTATCTTCCAGGCGGTCCCGCATGAAGACGAAACCGATGGACCACCCCGCTACTCGATGTATGTCGCACCGCTCGACCGAGACGAGCACGGATACGCCACCGGAGCGGGCGAGCCGATCCTGATCTCTAATCCTGGATCGGCTAACACCTGCGGCTGGTTCCATCCGACGCTGCCCGGTGTGGTTCTCTTCGGCTCAACGATGACACCGCCTCGCAGCGAGGTCGAAGCCGGCTACTCCCGAGAGACATCTCGCTACACCTGGGAGTTTCCGGAGGAGATGGAGGTCGTCACACGGACCGTTCGTGACATTGTGGAGCAGTCGGCCGAAAGCCCGGCACTGCGCGAGCGGCTTCTCGCTCGGCCCGATCTTGATGCACCACGGACAATCTGGGAACGCAAAGGGTACGACGCCGAAGGGTCGTGGTCGCCGGATGGCCGATTCGTGCTGTTTACCGCTGTCGATCCGGAGACTGGCGATGGCGATATCCACCTACGAGACCTCGCCAGCGGGCGCACGATTCCGCTGATCGTTGAGCCGGGCTACGACGGCGGCCCGTTCTTCTCTCCAGATGGACGTTGGATCTGCTACCGTTCGGATCGAGCGGGCGACAACCTGCTTCAACTCTTTGTTGCCGAACTCGCGTTCGATCGCCGAGGTGTGCCAACCGGGATCAAGCGCGAGATCAAGCTCACCAAGGATCAGAACGTCAACTGGGCGCCGTTCTGGCATCCGTCCGGCCGATTCCTTGTGTACGCCACGTCGGCGGTGAGCCACCGGAACTACGAGGTGTTCGCCGTGCCCTTCAGGCCACACATCGCGGCGTCCGGCGTGCTTCCGACACCTGTGCGTGTGACGCACGCCGAGGGCTTCGATGGCTTGCCCGTGTTCAACCCGGCTGGCAATGAGATGATGTGGACCGGTCAGCGCGGCGCTCCCGACGACGCGGGGCGTCGGCCGAGCCAGCTCTACCTCGCCCGAGTCGGAGCCGAGTTCCCCTTTGCAACTACGGATCAGGTGGGTGGTGCGCTCCAGAGTCACGATGACAATTCCTCGGCATCGCCGGTCGCAACGGCGCTCGCTGCGGTCGGCCCCGACGCACGACGTTTTCACGAGCACGTGACCATCCTGGCGAGCGAGTGGCTGGGTGGCCGTCTCCCCGGAACAACCGGAATCGACATCGCCGAGGAGTACATCGCCCACTGGTTCGAGCGGATCGGGCTGCACCCGATCATTGATGACGATGCTGCGCGGCACCGAGATGCACCCGAACGAGACGCCGATGCGCCGGCGAGTCAGGTCTCTCTTGAGGGTTTTTTTCAGTCATTTGAACTGCGACCGCACGGGGCTGAGGGCAGCATCACAGCAAGGAACGTGGTTGGCGTGCTCCCCGGGCACGGACACCTTGCTGACCGATTCATCGTCGTCGGGGCGCACCACGATCACCTGGGGACTGGGAGCTTCGGCTCCATCGCAGGACCGGGAGAGATTCACGAAGGAGCGGACGACAACGCATCCGGTGTTGCTGCCACACTCCTGGTCGCGGAGCGCTTGGCAGAATCATATGAGTCTCTCCCCGAGAACACCGCTGCACGTTCGATCGTGTTCACAACATTCTCGGCGGAAGAGATGGGGCTCAATGGCTCGCGCGCCTTTGTCCGTACCCCGCCGATCGCTCTCGATCGGTGCGACTTGATGGTGAACTTTGACATGATCGGTCGCATTACCGATCGACGCGTCAGCGTCTCCGGCACCCCGTCCGGCGATGGACTGCGAGCGCTGGCGGATGCCGCAGCGTCGAATTCGCCACTCGATATTCTATTTCCCGAGGGTCTGTCTTCAAGATCCGATCATGCCGCGTTCTACGACGCCGCGGTGCCCGTCCTGTTCGTGTCGATCGATCCGTTCCATATCGATTACCACACCCCCAATGACGAGGCATGGAAGCTCAACCCGCGTGACGCGTCACTCGCGGCCTCCATGATCGCGGATATCGTGGCTGCCGCGGCGACACGCAACACGAATATCACCTTTCAGGAGGTCGAGCACTACGAGCGCGGACCCTCGATCTCGCTGGGCGATATCAAGGTTCGTTTCGGGATCATGCCCGGCAATTACAACGATACGGAGCCCGGCGTGCTCGTTCAGCGTGTCTCATCGGGAGGATCTGCTGACAGCGCCGGGATACGCGCCGGTGATCGACTCATGCGGTGGGACGGTGAGCGCATCGATTCGATCGTCGCGTGGATGGAGATGCTCGCAGCGCACGAACCCGGAGACACGGTTCGTGTGGCGGTTGAAAGGGGTCGATCGATTGTCGAGATCGATGTCGAGTTGCAGGCACAATAAGAGGTACATATCTCTGCGTTTGGATCTGTTGCGGTACGCTGTCGGTGATCTGTGCAGGTGCACGTGCAACATCGGGGCGTCCGTGGAGCGGGTATGGGTTCTTCCGGTGCCGCTTCCGTCCGGATCGAAGGGGCCGTTGTCCACAGTGTTCTCGTCATCGATGGCTTCGGTGATCAATCATGGATTCAATCGCCAGCCGCTGGCTGTAGCAGATGAGTCACCGGTGATGGATGTGCCGAGGTCGATCTACCGCTCGGCCATCCATCTGGCCGCCTCAAGGTCACGTTCGTGCTCGGCAAGCATTTCTTCGGTCCACGGTTCGAGCGGGACTGGAGCCGGCCGGCCCGACTCACTACGAGGCAGGACCGCGCGCAATACAGCGAGCCCCATGGACTCTGGTGTTCGAGATCCATCTGGTGACCATGCTGGGATCGCCGCCGCGTTGAATCGGTCTCCACCATCGGCGATGAGGAGTAGCTTTGTCTCTCGACCCAGTTCCCTCATGAGCACTTCAACGAAGCGGACGATCATGTCCCACTGCCGAGCACGGCAGGCTGGCCCGAACGGATCGTGCCGTGCCGCGCCACCCGGACGGGTAACCCCTGGAAACCGCTCGAGTACATCGATGCCCACGAACAACGCCGATGGATGAGCGTCCCGCGCGAGGTCGGTCGCCACCGCCCGGACGGTCTGAAATTCTGCCAACACCTGGGCGGCGATCGAGAGCCTCGAATCAGACGACTGATCGATCGATGCTGCACCGGGTACGAGTTCCGCTAGGTCAGCCGAGGTGATCTCTGAAGGATGAACGCGCAGTGCCTTGAACCGTGCTCTCCACGCGTCTTGTGCTGTAGCGTGCGGTGGATACAGCCACGAAGTCGGCCCTGTTCCGGTGGCTCGACAGGCCATCGCGTCGAACATGATCGTGTGCGGGTGCGCGCTGTGGTGCGACATCCTGCCGCGGAGCCCTACCACCGCAGCTGGCCGCGGAGATCCGTTGGCGATCGCGTCCCAGATTGGCGCCGGGAGGCGAGGTGGTGTCTTGGATGACGCGGCGCACTCGAGCTCCTCGGCGCTCACGAGGTGAACGAAGCTCAACCATGGTAGCGCCGGATCCGACTCGTGCTTCCAGGATGCGACAGGGAGAGGGGTGGTGCCTCCGGGCATGAAGCGACCCGTCCGCAGCACGTACTCGAACTCACCGTCGAGTGTCCCCACGAGGCGAACCACCAATATCGAAACAGGTCTACCCGGCATGGATCGCGTTCCTCTTGAGGTCGCCCCGCAGCAGCACGTACCGATGTCGTACATCGATCACATCCGCACTGGTCCAATGCGCGAACTTCAACGTGGACGCATGATGTTCACCAGCGAGGTACTCGACCGTTGTGCACCAGTGCCTCGCGGCACGTGCTGCACAGAGCATCAAGAGCATGTGCGCGGGCGACCCACGATGCTCCGGCAGGACAGTGAGCGAATCGACCACCGCCGCCTCCGAGGACTGGCCACGACGGATCAGGATGAATCCGATCACGCGGCCCTTGAGCAGTGCAACCTGCGACACCTCGTAGAGAAACCCAGCGTCATCATCTGCGGTCAGCCGCCTGACCGCTTCGGCCCGATGGACGCCAACGCCGGCCTGGTAGACCAGAGCGGTCTCCTCAGGATCTGCCACTGCAAGCGGACTACACGTGATGGCTATTTCTCGCAGGCGGTGCATCCTCGCCTCGATCGGCTCCAGTGTGTCAAAGATGCGCTCCATCCGAGAGCGAAAGAGTGTTGCACCTCGATGCGTCTGAGCACCGATCGATCTCCACACCACACCCACCGGATCGGAACGACCACAAAACTCCAACGATGCGATCCCCGCGGCTCCGCTCGCCTCGGCATGACGGAGCATCACTTCCGTAAGTACCCTAGAGGCCTCAGCGACGTCATTGTCGTCCACCATGACTCGGAGATGCGCGCCGGCGAGCAGCGGGCTCTCTATCACGGGCATGTACACCAAGATGCCGAGGCCGACGAGTGATCGATCCCGAGTACGCACGACAAATCGATCGTGAGGGAGACCAGTCGGGCACCCATTTACAAAGACCAGCGGATGCAACCTCCGCTCGAGTCTGTGCGCGATGTGGGATTCGTACTGGCGTTGCATTGCGGAGTTCATGGCGACGTGTGGTACAGAAGATACGTTGAATCATCGCCTCGAACGGCCCCTACCCTCTGGATTTGACCCCGTGTCCAGCATTCTTGAAATCCGGCGAATCATGAGGCCTGCGGCGTAGTAAGAACGCACCAGTCAGCGGAAGAGGTCGTCAACATCCTGCGCACGCGGGCGTTGAGTCGAGCACGGGGGCATCGGTCGCCGGGATACACGTACGCTGCTCGACGCGATCGAGCAGATGGACGATCGCTGGTGACGCGAGTGCAGTGGAGTAGAGGGTCGGCAAGGCCATACGGTTGAAGGAGTACACGAAAGAACTCGCCTTGGAAAACCGGCCCGCCCGTCGCGAGTACGTGAGGCGTTTCATCCTTCGCAGCTCCGCTTCGGAGTCCCCGAGCGGCCGGCGTGCTCAGTGGCCGATCAGCCGCGGTGTGCTCGGTGGTTTGAGCTGTGATGCTCCCCCAAGCGATCAATCACTTGTTCGAGTTCTCGCCGCTTAGCCACGCGGACTCGATCGCAACATACCCAACGGGGTCAAAGCTGCGAAGTTCAGCCCGCGTGTGTGGCTGAAACTCATTGATGCCGAAAAACGCTTCGGAAAGCTCGGCAAAGTACTCGTGCTGGTTCTCCATGGCGTATGCACGCCGCGTCAGAGAGGGCCGCCAATGGAGGTAACGCACGTGTTCGTATCGTGACGATGACTGTGCGAGGACAAACGCCTCAGAGATCAACTCTTGGGTGTTCTGATCGAGCAGACGGTGGAACGCGTGAGCGAGTTCGTGCAGCAGGTGCTCCGGTGAGTGCATACGCCAGTCGAGGAAGTTCTGCTGGCTTCGGATCTGGATGCCACCGGCCATTCTGATATCAAGACCTCGTGCTTCGAGCCAATGTTCCGACGGATGAAAGACCATGCCGAGCGATGACTCCGGCGTTTCAGCCCCGCTGTGGGCATCTGACACCCAGATCCGCGTGCGCACGGAGAGTCTGTTGAATGCTGATCGGGGCAGGCGATCACTGAGACTTGCGAGCCCGTCCTCGAGCCGATGCACGACTCGCGCTGAGAGCGCCGGGTCGCGCTCGTACAGCTCTGCGTCGAAGCACACCTCGAACCCGTGGCAGTCGAACTCGACGTAGTGCGGCTCGGGTAATCCCTGCGGTGTGGTGCGATGCGGTTGGATATCGTCGGGGGCAGCCGAGTCAGACAACGCGCTCGCAGCGCAGAGCATGCATGCGAGCGCTGCAGCGGCTCGACTGCTCCTCATGGGTTGGTGGTCTGCACGGACTTGCCCATGATCTGTCGCAGGATGCCCCAGCCGTTGCTTGGATTCTCGAAGTCGTACGCGATGGTTTGAATGTTCTTTGGCAACCAGGTCTTCTCGGTGAGTCCGTTCAGTTGCTCGCGGAGCTCGGGGAGACGCCGGAGTTCGGTGCTGCCGTCGGGTGTCACGTAGCCCCAGCCGACCCCGCCGTAGTGTGACCTCGGGTAGAACTGCACGCCCTGTGGGTTGGTATAAAAGAGATCGACGACCAGAGCGCGATCGCTCGGCATCCGATCGATGCGGCGGTACATCCGAGCATCGAAGAGGTAGCGGCGGTCTGGGTCACTCTCGAAATAAGGGAGAATGTTCGGTCTGGCGGTCTCGAAGGTGTCGATGCGGATCGGATCCGCTTCGGGCACGCCGGAGTACGGGGCGTACATGTACCCGCAGCGAACGGCCTGGCTCACGCCGGAGGGTTGGCCCGTGGACTCGTTAAGCGTCGGCGCGAAGGTATTGGGCCATGGGAAGCCGTAGAAGTCGCGAGTGAACTGCGGCTGGGCTTGAGTGGGGCAGTAAAAGACATCCGGCTCGTCGATGTGCGAGAGGCTTACGAGGTGCCCAAGATTGACGAGTTCACGATCCGAGGTGAAGGACGCGGTGGATGGGGAGAGCTGGCTTCCACCGTCGTACACGAGCCAATAGGTATCTTGGAGACTTCGGTCGATCATTCTCCAGTAGATCTCTGACTCGATCCGTCCCGGTTGGGTCCACACGCCGGAAAAGAGTGTTCCACCCGAGGTGCGTTCTTCGTCGACGAACGCGGTGCGGGCGGGGCCCGCGGATGAGGGTGGTAGCGACTCTTGAAAGTCAACCGTGTAGGCGATGGTTGCTTGCCCGATGCCGCGGAGGTTTGTTCGGCACTGGATGGCCAGTGCCGACTCTCGCGCCGCGTTGAGTGCCGGGAGGAGCAGCCCGATGAGCAAGGCGATCACCGCAACAACAACCAGCAGTTCGATCAATGTGAAAGCGTCGGAGGCTATCGGGCGAGCACGCATCATCATGGTGTTTGGCCCAGTTTGGTACTCGATGACGGGTCGTACACCCAGTGCAGAAACATCATCGATGGCATGGGTGGGTATCGCACCACCAGTCGCCGCATGACCAGCTCGTTGATATCCAAGCCGACGAACTCCGTCGCCCGCAAGACAGCGTCGGCGTACCTTGGGAAATCAGGGAACATGAGGGCGTCTGCCGACGCCTCTCGTTGCTCGAGGGACTCGCACACCGGCAGCCGCATGAGATCGTCGGAACTCATGTAATTGGAATCTGAGCCATCGATCTCGGACGTAATAAAGAAGTCGGGCTCGGCGGCGAGCGGTGTCTCGGGGTGCGCGAGGACGTCCACGAGCATGATCTCGGCGGGGGTATGACACCGCGGCGCGACACGATAATCGTGACGCTGCTGGTCAGGCCAGATGAAAGCCGGGCGGACCACTTCGCTAGTGAAGAGCGTGGTTCGACCCCGCAGGCCGACCTCGGCACCGGTCAGCACGTCCTGCACCGCGCCGCTCGGCAAGACGACCCGCCGACAGCAGGGCAGAGGTAGATCGCAGAACTCGGTGAGCAGTGGCACTTTGTGCTCATCGCGTGATTCGGGATCGAGTGCTTCTCGATGCGATTCGAAGGCTCGATTCGGGTCGCGGGTGACGAGATTCGACCTGCTGATGATCCAGTTTCGCCCGTTGGCCAGTCGTTGAAAGTCACTGAACCCACGAACGAGCGCGACATCGGCCGCATCGCCCATCACCATGCTCGGCATCACGATCATCGTGTCGGTCTGGATCCGTGTTTGGACGCCGAAGATCGACGAGTTGCTGCGGAATGACTGCCGCCTGACCGCAAGGTCGTTGCGCTCTGTTCCCGATGTGGCGAGGTGGCCGAGCATCGAGTCGAGCGATGCTCGGTCGCCCGCGTAGACACGTGTCAATTCGTGGTACGCGGTTGTCGCGCGTTCGAGTCGCCCGACGATGTCATCAGACACACCCATCGACGAGGCAGCCCGACCAAGGATTTTCATCCCGCTGAGCCCGGGTAAATCTCGGCCAGCGGCAAAGCGGTCGCTGGTCTGCACGACACCGGTGAGCTTGCGAGCCAGGTTCAGGTCGATCTCCAGCGCGTCGGCGATGCGTTGCGGACGGATCTCGGTGACGCCGACGGCTGTGAGCACGGAACTCACCGACGCTCTGATTTCGCACATCACGGTCGATGCCGCCTGCTCGAAGCCGGGAACGTCGGCCCCCTGGGCGCACGGATCACGAACTCGGCGGCTGCGCGGCCTTGCCTCTGGATGATGGCTCACAAAATCCACGTCTATGACGCAGATTAGCACCACTCTCGTGTCCGACCAACAGTTTTTTCGCGCGTTTAAACGAAATATAAAACACCATCTTGGATGTCGTACGTCCGGTGGCATGTTTCCTTGATGGGCGGGGTGCTGTTGCCCTGCATACGGGGTCGGGCGTGCGAGGACGTGAGAGTCCACCGGGCTGTTCGATGAGCGAACCGCATCGGGTGCCGCACAGCCGAGCAATTGAAGCGAGCGAAATATGCAGATGACGATGATGACGCGCTGGAAAGTGGCTGTTGTTGCGGGCGCAGCAGGCCTCATTGGTGGATCGGCGTCGGCCCAGATCGAACCTCTGTTGTGGGCGGATGGGCCGATCCCGGGCGTTCCGAATGAAACGATTTGGCCCACCGGGCTCTACCGGCCCGCATTCAGTCCCGACAACTCGTTGTTCGCGATCCGCGTGAACGCGTCGTCCGCCAACGCCGACGAGTTCATCATTACGGGCTCCGGGAACACCTTCTTCGGCCCGGCTGTGTCCACGGGCGACACGATCGACAACGACCCGTGGGATCCGAACGACGATATCTCGGTCGTGTTCATCGGCGAGCGGAACATGACCATGAACGACTTCGGGGAGATCGCCTTCACCGGCAGCACCCGGGGTCCGGCGCAGGCCGATGCGGTGTTCAGGTACTCGCCCTTCGATGGCATCACGCTGATCGCAGCGGACTCCGAGACGCCGATCCCGTCGCCGTTCAACACCGTTCGCCCGAACTTCGTCAGCGTCGAAGGCTCGCAGATCGATAACTTCGGGAACGTGGCGTTCGTCGAGTTCGACTCGCGATCCGAAACATCGAGCTCCGAGTTCGACGGAATCTTCCTGTTCGAGGAGGGGCAACCCTCGCCGACCATCAGTGGGCTCGAGGTCGAGCTTCAAAATATCCCGACAGGGATCCCTGATTTTCGGTTCTGGGAGAACTTCAATCGACCGGGCTCGAACTTCGTGCCCGGAGCCATGTACTACTACGACACCGAGTGTTTCGGCCCCGTGCTCGGCATCATGGGCGATCTGGACGGCGACACGCAGACCGATCGTGTGCTCGCGGTCAACGGTGATGTCAAAGCACAGGAGCTCGTTACGCCGGTTGACGACGACTTCGGCGTGGTGCCGAATACCTTTGTTGGGAAAGTCGAGGTCGATGGCACGTGGTGGGTCGGGAATTCAGGAGGGCTGTTCACCGCACCGCCGCCGTCCCTTCTCATTCGCAATGGAACCGTCATCGGCAAAGAGGGAGAGCTTGTCCCCGTCGACACCATCCCCGGTGAGCGATGGAGTTCTGTCTTCGCGAGCGACAATGATCTTGGGCAGGCCGGCTTCAGCTCGTTTGACAGCAACCGGATCGGTGGATTTGTGGTCATTGGCTTCACCGATACCGCGGGCCTCGAGGAGGTCATGCTGTACTTCGACCCGGCCGGAAACCCCCACGAAATCGCTCGAAAGGGCGACACCATCGAAGTCGGCGTAGATGGAGGGACCGAGACGCGAACGATCCTGAGCTTCGGTCGGCAGTGGGCCTTCTACGCAGCAACCGCGACCGACTCGCACGTGTACTTCCTTGCAGAGACCGACCGCGAGACTTCGTCAGTCAACGGCGGACTCTTTGCTCGAGTCCCGCTGCCGTGCCGGTCCGACTTCAACGGCGACGAGTCTGTGAACGTGGCCGACATCACCGACTACCTGGCCGATCTGTCGAGCTGTGCCTTCCCGGGTTGCGGCAACGAGTTCGATGGGTTCTGCGCGACAGACAGCTTTGATCTCGCGGGCTTCCTCAACGAGGTCGGCACATGCCAGTGATGCGCGGTTGTCTCCGAGCATTCCCCGTTCCCGATCGCGCCATTCGGCGCGGTCGGGCCGTTCGCCGAGCCGGCTTCACGCTCATCGAGCTACTCGTTGTGGTTGCGGTGATTGCGCTGCTCGTTGGTCTCTTGCTGCCCGCGTTCAGCAGCGCACGAAAGGCGGCTCGAAGGGTTGTCGACCTTCAGAATCTCAAGCAGATCTCTCTTGCGTCAGTGACGTATGAGCTGGACCATCAGCTCTTGCCGATCAGGTACAACTTCGCACCATCGGGGCGAGTGGCGAAGCGTCGCCCGTACATGCTCGGTGGGAAGACGAACACGGTCCCTCTTTTTCCGAGCAGAGAGAACGCGTCGTTTATCCCGTACTACCAGAGATTGATCAATCCGTACCTCTTCGATTCTGTGACCCCCAGGTTGTGGAGCGGCACAACCATTAACTCATCGGATCATTCGGCCGACACCGAGTTTTCCTTCTTCCGTTCGCCCGCGGATGTCGGGAGCGAAGCGACTGCTGCAATCAACAGCATCAGCTACGGCGATCCGGGCTATCTCAATACGACATCGAGCGACTTTGGCAGTCTGTTCAGCATGTACGATTTCTGGGGGACAAGCTACATCTTCAACGACTGGGTCATCGATAGCCCTGGTTACGAGTTCGTGAACCTGCCGGGGACGAACTCGTTCGAAGACGATCAGGCGCGTCTCGAGCGCATTCTTCGGGATGTGCAGAATTCCCAGTCGCTCAGCCGGTTCGTCGTGGCGGCGGAGTACGCCGTCAACCTCACTCAGCAGTATTCAGCGGTCACGTTCACCGGCACGAGTTATACGCCGCGTTTCTTCCCCGGCTTCTACGGTGACACCGCAACAGGTGACGGCGCAATTCTTCAACAGACCCAGAACAACGTCGCGTATCTCGTTGGGTTCGGAGATGGCCACGCGGGGATCATCGAGATGAACGGGAACGAGTTCGTGCCTCAGCTGTACAACCGTCAGGAAGGCGATGAAGCCTCGCCGGATGCGTTCTTCGGTCGCCCTGCGACCGGCCGGGACTACACCTTTGCGAGCACACGCTTCATGCGGAACGGGAACGAGCTGGTTCCATAGATTGATCTGACACACACGACTGCGATATGTCGGTTCACGAGTTGTTTATGCCGGCGCCGGGGCGGCATCTTCCCTGGGGTTTTTGAGAGTGTTTGGGGTGAATTATGTTCGTACGAAGCGCCTTGATCACGTCTGCTCCTTCGGCTGCGGCCGCTGGAGTTGTTCTGTTCGCAGGCTCAGCTCATGCCTCGGGCGTGGTTGGCCAGTTTAATGTCACGCTCGGCTATTCGGAGACGGTCCAAGAAGTTGTGCTCGACCTCGCGGGTAACGCATCGACCCAGGATCTGGTCTTCCGTCAGGGACCCAACTCCGATGGCACTCAGGCATTCTGGGAGCTCGGGACGTTCGACCGCGGTATCGACAGCGACGGCGATCCGATGACAACGTTGAGTACCGGCAGCAGCTCAAGCCCTGGTGCGCTCGACGATGCGGACTTTGCGTTCTTCGATGGTCCGTCGACCACGGGCGGCCTCGACTTTGGATCGACCTTCGATCCTTCCGGTACCGGGGGCTTTATACCGACGACGCTTTACGTCGATAAAGACACTTCTGGTGTGAACTCCGACAACGGGCTCATGGGTGGCGGAGCTGCGGATGGCGAGGTTCGTTACCTCGGCTTCGCGTTTTCCCTCGACGGGACCGAGCGCGGGAGCCCAAACGGTGATGTCCCCGCGTCCGACAAGCTTGCCGGATGGATCGCCATCCAGATCAACCAGGTTGTCGGGCCAGATCCGAACATCACGCGCGACGACACCGAGATCACGCTGCTGGATTACTCCTACTCTTTGACCCCGGGCGAAGCCGTGACGGTCGGTGTGCCGGTTCCGGTTCCGGGCACGCTCGCGGCGCTCGCGTTCGGTGCCGTCGCGGCCGGTGCCCGTCCGCGTCGCAGCTAACTTCAACGGTCTCTTCTTCACGGGCAATCACCAGGTGCCGGGCAGCTCGCCCGGCACCTTTACCTGTATGAACACGTACAGATGATTTGCACGATGGGGTCTGGGGATCAACAATCGCATCATGCATTTCAATGCTGCGCTGACGGATCGCTTCGACGATGACATCGCCACGAGGATCCTCTCGCATCGAGCTCCATCACGTGTGCCGCGAGAATGTTTCGTCATCCGAGATAAGGATGATGCACTCGCCGGCGTGGGCGTCATCTACTACACCCTTGAGTCCGCAGCACCTACGGGGCTGCCGGTGGATATCCGCGTGCTCGCCGGACAGTCATGTGAGGTGTCGGTCACATCGTTTCGTTTCGCGCTCGAGCGCGCAGCGATGGCTGGTGCGTCCCAGATTTGCTCGACGCGTTGGTTTGATCCCGGCGAGCGGTCGTCTCGCACGCAAGCCTGGCGTGATGTTGGCGCTTCGACTGTCGAAGGTAGCGTTGTCTACCGCGCTCGGCTTGACGACATCGTCAGTGCGGTCCGGCCGCTCACCGAAGCAATCCATCGCCGCCAACGCGCGGCAGGTGTGGTGCTGCGCGACCTCAAGGACGTCGTTCCGGAACCACTGATTGCGATGCACCGACGGTGTTTCGGTGGGCGGGAGGAAGTCGCTCGCCAGCGACTCGATGCTTCGGGGGTTGCGGGCTACCTTCCCGTCCATTCGGTCGTTGCCTGCCGAGGTGAGCAGCCGATTGGCGTGATCCTGATCCGCACGAGCTCTGATCCCCGGACTGTCATCGTTGACTCCATCTGTGTTGCCGAGGACGCACGCGGGGGAGTTGCAGATGTGCTGCTGATGCACGAGTCGGCACGCCGTGCTCTGGAGGGTGGTATGACGTTCGTTGAGTTCGCGGCAGCGGGTGTGCATCAGTCAACACGCAAATTTGCCATCCGGTCCGGCGCAGCAGTCACAGCAGTCACAGCTCGATACTGGCTGGATAACGATCGACTCGCGTCGGCCTTGGGTGGGTAGATGGATCCCCGGCGTCACCTTATCGTGCTTCTCTCGGTACGGGATATCGCCGATTGTGATTCGGTGCTCGCCCGACTGCCGGAGCAATTGAGTGGTCGTTTTCAACGCGTGGTCACGACGCAGACGGTGCGGGAACCCACCGGCGCACTCGCCGGCGTGCTGTATGGCACACGCCATCCGCTCTACCGCCCGGTTCCCGAGCTCGAGCTCGAGTGTCGGCGCCGGATGTGGATCGAGGTTGCTGCGGACGCCGGGAAGGCAGTTGCAACAATCAATATTCCTGGTTTATATGCCCGCGACCGTGTACCTCGCGGAGCGCCGGTGACATGCGTCGTTACGCCGAGTTTCTCTGTCGCGACCGGCGCTGATCACGAGACATGGATCTGTCCGCCAGGCGCGGTCGAGCCGGTAGGGCGTCGGTCGCGGCTGGCAGGGATGAGAGTGCATCCCTCGGACATCACTTCCAAGCAGATCATGGAGTTGGTACCCCACGCCGATGCAATCGATGATGCGCGGGACACACGCTTGTCCGAGACGGCTCACGCGCTCGCCGAATCCTCGACCGTGCATGCCGCGGCGACGGACATCGCTCAGCGTATCGAGCCAGACGTGATGCTGGTTCGATACACGCTGCTCGCCGATGCGCCGGTACCGGAGCGATCCCGTGCGGGCGTGCCGTTTGGTCTTGAGTTCGCCGATACTCTTGAGATGCTGGCGGTGTCGTTCGTCGCCCGGCTGTGGACGGTGCTCGGTGGACCGGCGTTAACACTGATGGCGACCGACACCGCCGATTGCTCGGCGTACCTCGCGATGCACAGCGAGGATGAGCTCCGCGACGCGGCCCATCCGGCGGATTTTGGGATGACCATGCTGCATGCGCTCGGTCTACCACGTGCGGCGGATCGTTCGGGAAGGTCACTGCTGCGCACCGAGCAGGCCGAGCACTGGACACATGAGCCAGAGCTAAGCCTCGAGGAAGCTTCGGACCTGACAGCCATTGCCCGGCGTCTGCGTCGGGACAGTCGTGCTGCACTCGAAGCCGAGGAGCATTTGCTGAAGCAATCACAGCCGTGAATGGAATGCAGAACGATCGCCCGGCTGGGGTCAACTCAAGTGGAGCGATTAGGGTGCGAAACGGAACGACGAAGAAGAGAGAAGTGGGTCAATCAACAATGTCGACCTGTTGATCGGTGCCGTTGCGGTTCACTTTGCGTGACCCGAAGTTGTAGTTCGTCCCGGATGCTGGGCGTGAGTGGCTCAAGGGATCATCTTCGAACGATCGCGTGGAGAGTCGCCAGTCGCCGCGGATCGAGCGGTTCTTGATGACGCGGCCGCCGCCGTCGAGCACACATGCCGCTGTGAACGCCTGATGAACATCCAATCCAATCGTCAGCATCGAATCCTCCTCGCTGCGTGAGACTCGGCACCACACCGAATCGCTCACAGCTTCCCAGAGACTCGTTGCATAGCTTCAGATCACGTCAGTGTCTCTGGTGACCGGGACAGGTCTGGCCTGGTGAACTTGAGTGCTCTCTAGGCTCGCGGCCTTTTGGTCTTGCGCGCAGGATCGCCGGCTTTGAGTTGCCGCTCGGTGTCCGGCCGGAGTACGGCATCGCTGGGTGCATAGAACTTCGAGAAACCGGGGATAATATTTGCATTTTGATCGGGTTTGTGGGACGTTGATCGTCTGGAGAGATTTTTCATTCAAGCGGCTTGACTTTATAGACGACTGGTCTAATACTTGGAGCATGAGCATGGCAGCGACGACAGCCGAAACCCGCGACCGCATCCTGGAGGCAGGCTCCCAGGCGATCGTTGCGAAGAGCTACAACGGCTGTGGGCTTAACGAGATCCTGTCAGCAGCGAAGGTACCCAAGGGCTCGTTCTACCACTACTTCAAGAGCAAAGAGGGCTTTGGTGTTGCGGTGATCGAGCAGTCGGCCGATGGCCACTCTGCTAACTTGCGGCGGTATTTCACGGACCGATCACACTCGCCCCTGGATCGGGTTCGAGCCTTCTACGTGATGGCTCGCGACTATTACGCGGAACACGGCCCGACACGGCAGTGCTTGATTGCGAAGCTCGCTCTCGAGACCGCCCAGCTCAGCGAACCGATGCGTGCTGCGATTAAGTGCGGGTACGACGAATGGGCGGTGCTGCACGCCAAAGTGATCCGGGAGGCCCAGGCCGAGGGGCAGATACCACCCGACGCGGATGCCGAGGCACTCGCGAACGCGGTGATCCACGCGTGGGAAGGTGCGACCATCCGTATGCAGATCGATCAGGACATCGCGCCTCTCAACGAGTTTCTTGATGTGGTGCTCGAGCGCTTGCTTGGTGCCAACTGACATTTTTTATTTGCACTGTTACTAGACGACCGGTCTACTCATATCGAAAGGATCCGTAAAATGAATCGCAACACCGACCCGAAGAACGGGGCCTCGAGCCGCACCCAGCAACTAAATGCCCGGCTCGCCAAAGCGCGCGCCAGGCAGCTGGAGCTGGCAATGGCCGGCCGCGTGCTCGAGGCCGCAACGTTTGGTGAGCAGGCCCAGCGTCTCCGGCGTGCGCTGGAGCGGACCGGTCCGTGGAAGCCGTTCTTCGGTGCCGTCGCGGGGTTGGCGCTGGTCTCCGGACTGGCGGCGGCGCAGCCAACACCTGTTCGTACCGCCGAGATCGCGGAGGAATTGGTGCAGGACCACCGGCGGGTGACGGGCAGTCTTCAGGCGGTGTCGCGGGCTGCGGTCGCGACGCATGAGCCCGGTCTCGTGAGATCGGTGCTCGTCGATGAGGGCTCGCTGGTCCACGAGGGGGATCTGTTGATGTCCATGGATGCCCGCCGATTGACAGCCCAGGTCGAAGAGGCTGCGGCCGAGCATGCGAACGCTGAGGCGGTGGTCGCTCAGCGGCAGGCCGAGCTGGCCTTCGCCGAGCTTGACCGCGACCGTGTTCGCCGTGCGCACGAGCAGGGCGGTGCGAGCGAGCGTGAGCTGTCCGAGATCGAGACGTTGCTCGGTGTCCGTGAGTCGCAGCTCGAGGCCGCTCGCCGCATGGTCGAGTCGACCGCCCGCCGGATCGATCTCCTCGAGATCCGGCTCGCGGACATGGAGGTTCGAGCACCGTTCGACGCGCGCGTTGTGACGCGCCAGGTCGAGCCGGGCGAGTGGGTCGAGCCTGGTCAGCCGGTTGTGACACTGGTCTCGACTGGTACGATCGAGGCGCGTCTGGACGTGCCCGAGCGGTACGCGTCGAGCGTGTTCGCTCAGCCCGAGTCGTTGTTCGTGGAGCTCGCCTCGGACGGTCGCTCGATGCCCTCGGTCTCTGTTCGGCCGGTGCACGACGTCGACGAGCGTGCTCGGACGTTCGAGGTGTTCGTGACATTGGACAACTCCGATGGGGACCTGGTACCAGGCATGGCGGTGAACGCCTGGGTGCCGACGTCCGATGAGTCCTTCGCCCTGCTCGCGCCGAAAGATGCCGTGATCCGCGACGGTCGCGATGCGTACGTGTTCCGCGTGGACAGGGAGGAAGTCGTCGAGGCCGACAAGACGCCCGTCACGGTGCTCTTCACCTGGGGCGAGATGTTGGCGTTGTCATCGCCCGACCTGCACGATGGCGATCAGGTCGTTGTGGAGGGTAACGAGCGGCTTGTTCCGAATGCGGAGCTGGCGGTCGCTTCTCCGGCGTCTCATACCTCCCGTTAAGGTCAGTCATTTGCTTCTGCTTGGAAGGATCGAGCCATGAACCGCCTGATCGAACTGGCCGTTCGCCAGCCCATCACCGTCGCCGTTGCTGTGATCCTTGCGGTCATGGCCGGCCTGCTCTCTGCGACGCGTGTCGCGGTGCAGATGACGCCTTCGGTCGACTCGACGGTGGTCTCGGTCACGACGACGTGGGAGAACGCGTCGGCCGCCGAGATCGAGTCCGATGTCATCGAGGAACAAGAGGCACGGCTCGGCGATATCGGTGGCCTGATCTCGATGACGAGCGTGAGCCAGGCAGGGCAGGGCAACGTCCGGCTCGAGTTCCGGACCGGCACCGATATCGACGAGGCGATGTCCGCCGTCGATCAGAAGCTGAGCGAGGTGCCGCGGTACCCCGATGGGGTCGATGAGCCCGAGGTCGTCGCAGTCGATCCGGAGTCGGTTGATTACATCGCGTGGATCGGGCTGAGCTCGACCGATCCCGAGTTTGACGCGACCACGCTGTACGACTTCATGGAGCGGCGCCTGCGCCCCCGGCTCGAGCGGATCCAGGGGGTGAGTGAGGTCGGCGTGCGAGGGGCGCGGGAAGCGGAGGTGCAGATCCTTGTTGACCCCGCCCGGCTCGCGCAGCGTGGGATCACCTATGGCGAGCTGGTCGAGGCCCTGCAGCTCTCGAATCAGAACTTTTCCGGCGGCCTGCTGCCCGACGGCAAGAACGATGTCCGGGTGCGGTCCGTCGGCCGATTCCACGATCCAGCAACCGTCGGCGATCTCGTGATCCGTCGCGACGAGGCTGGCCCTGTGTACCTCCGCGACATCGCCACGGTCGAGATGGGATTCAAGGAGAAAAACGAGTGGGTGCGTGCTCGCGGCGTGGAGATGCCGTTCTTCAACTTTCAGCTCCAGCAAGGCGCCAACCTGCTCGACACGATGCAAGCCATCCAGAGCGAGGTCGCGGTACTGAACGCGCCGGACGGGCTGCTCGAGCAACACGCTCGCTCCATCGGCATCGAAGGCACGCTCGAACTGGTCCAAACGTACGACTCGTCGACGTACGTCGAGGAGGCCATTGCGCTTGTGCGGAGCAATATCTTCATCGGTGGCGCGCTCGCGGTGATCACGCTGCTGATGTTCCTCCGGTCGTTGCGAACCATCGGCATCATCGCGATCGCGATTCCGATTTCGGTGATCGCGTCGCTCACGGTGCTCGTTCTTCTGGGTCGGTCGATCAACATCATCTCGCTCGCTGGCATGGCTTTCGCTACCGGTATGGTGGTCGACAACGCGATTGTGGTCATCGAGAACATCTTTCGGCATCTCGAGATGGGCAAAGACAAGCGTCGGGCGGCGCTCGACGCGACGAAAGAAGTGGGTGGCGCGGTCATTGCTTCGACGGCCACGACGCTTGTCGTGTTCTTCCCGATCCTGCTGATCCAGGACTCGGCGGGTCAGCTCTTCCGCGACATCGCGCTCGCGATCATGGCCGCTGTCGGGATCAGTCTCATCGTCTCGGTGACCGTGATCCCCGCTGCGGCGTCGCAGATCCTCAAGCAACGCGTGGTCGGAGCCGACGATCAGACCAACGACACAGAGGCACCGACTAAAGCACGCGGCCGCCTCGGCACGATGATCGGTGCGATCCTCGCACTGCCAAGGCGCATCGGCTCAGTCCCATCGTTGGTTGGCGCAGCGATCCAGCGCCTCACCTCGCGTTGGATCACGCGGTTCGTGGTCATCGCGGTGTTCGCGACCGGAACCATCGCCGGTATCGCAGCGCTGATCCCGCCGCTGGATTACCTTCCCGCGGGCAATCGAAACATCATCTTCGGAGTGCTCGTCCCGCCGCCGGGCTACAATCTTGATCAGTTATCGACGCTCGGCGACCGGCTGGAAGACGAGATCCGGCCGTCGTGGGAGGTCACCCAGGACAAGTTCGAACTCGAGGACGATCTCCGTGGTGGACCGTCGCCCGAGGAAGATGCTCGAACGACGATCATGACTCGTGACGGCCGCGAGGTGTTACCGCCCGAGCTTGAGCATTACTTCCTCGTTGCGTGGGACGGCCTCGTCTTCCATGCAGCGATCGCACGCGACAACAAGAGGATCGCGGATGCGCTCGGGCTCTTCGATCAGTCGGTCGCCGGAGCAAACGCACCCGACGTGTTCAGCTTCAGCTTCCAGATGCCGCTCTTCCGCACGGGCGGTCAGACCGGTTCGGCGATCAAGATCGATCTTAAGGGCGACGACCTGGATGCGATCAACGACTCGGCCGGTCAGTTGCTCGTGGCGCTCTTCGATGAGTTTGGGCCTGGGACCGTGCAGCCAGATCCGCCGAACTTCTCGCTGCCCACGCCCGAGCTCCGAGTCACACCGAATGACGAACGTCTCCGGGATCTCGACATGTCGCGGAGCGATGTTGGCCTTGCGGTCGCGGCCAACGGCGACGGGCTGGTCCTGCCTCGCCAGTTCCAGGTTGGCAGCGAGCTCAAGGATCTCAAGATCATCTCGCCCGACTCGTTCCGAGACGACCCGATCCAAGCCATGCTCAACGCGCCGATCGCAACGCCGGGTGGATCGGTCGTTGATCTCGAGTCGCTTGCTGCGGTGGAGCGCATCCGGGAGTCGGATCGCATCCGTCACGTTGATCGTCAGCGGGCGGTGACGTTGCAGTTCACACCGCCGACAGGCACGCCGCTGCAGGACGCCATCCATCGCGTCGACGCCATCATTACAGACCTCCGTGCCGATGACCGGATCGCGCAGGGCATCGAGATCCAGAAGGCCGGCTCGGCGGGCAAGCTCAACGACATCAAGCAGGCCCTGCTCGGCGACGGCACGATCGTTGGCATATTGAGCAGCTCGCTGTTCCTCGCGTTTCTCGTCGTCTACCTCGTCATGGTCGTCCTCTTCCAGAGCTGGACCTATCCGATCGTGATCATGGTGAGTGTGCCGCTTGCCACACTCGGCGGCTTCATCGGCCTGGCCATCGTGCACGAGTGGTCGATGGCCGCTCCCTACACGCCGGTGCAGAACCTTGACGTGCTGACCATCCTCGGCTTCGTCATCCTCGCCGGCGTCGTGGTGAACAATGCGATCCTGATCGTCCACCAGACGCTCAATTTCATGGCTGAGGGTGATGTGAGCCCTAACGACGCGATTGCTCAAGCCGTTCAGAGCCGCGTACGGCCGATCATGATGAGCACGCTCACGTCGGTGGGTGGCATGCTCCCGCTCGTGTTGATGCCGGGTTCGGGCAGCGAGCTCTACCGAGGTCTTGGAGCGGTCGTCGTCGGTGGGCTTCTTATCTCGACGGTCTTCACGCTCGTTCTCGTTCCCATCGTGCTCAGCATCTTGTTCGAAGCGCGACTCCGCCGGCCCTGGACCTCGATTGAACGGAAGAACGCGGTCGCCGTGAGCCCGGCGACCGCTGTCATCGACTCGTAAACAGTGACATGTGGGCTCGGCGGTCGGTGCCGGCGTCAGCACTGTGATGCGAGGGTCGGTCATCTAAAGGCCGCGACCGAGCCCACCATCGGCCCAGCGGCGTCTGGTCACGCATGTGCCGGCCACGCCGAAGACGGCAAGAGTCCCGGGCATAGGGATCGGGGGTGTGGTCAGTCCATCCGCCGTGGGATCATTGCTGTAGCCCCAGCTGTAAATGACCATCGTGTCGGCGCTCGTGAACTCGAGATCGATGTACCGCTCCTCGTGAATATCGAGGAACCCGACGTAGGCGCCGATAGTGAAGAAGCCGCGGTCGTTTAATCCGAACAGCCCGGGGGTACCAGGATCGGTGCTGAAGAGCGCCACGGGCGTGAACACGTTGGCACCGGCCGGTGGCGCGAAGACGCTTTCGTCGAAGCCTTGGCGGGTGCCACCCCAGCTTCCGATGATGGTGAACGGCCCGACTGCGCCGCTTCGGGGTACGGGCCAGTCGGATCATCGGCGAAGTTCACAACACCGCGTGTGGGCGCGGTCTGATTAAAGCCGAAGTTGAGCCCCGAGAGGGCGATGGTGTCCCCGTCGTTCAGGACGACGCTGAGATCCGAAGTGGTCGTGATCGCAGCGTGCGAGAGACTCGTGATCGCGATCGCTACGGCCCCCGAAGCAACCAGAAGTTGTGTCGCGTTCTGCGTCGTGTCTTCCTTTGCCAAAGTCGTGCAACAGCGTGCTGCGCCGAACGACGGGTAAGCCGAATCGGCCGTGTGCCCGAACAGATCGGCTTGTTCCGCGGATCGCGTGCCTCATCAGCCGACCGGTGCGTTGCGTGCTCGCTGCACGTATCCCCACGCAGTGGCCTGGACCCCGCACGCTTGCGAACGTCCTGGTGACGTTCGCGTGTGTCCGTACCCAACCAGACGCATCGAGCGATGACCCTCGGTCTCGCTCGCTGCATTAATTCTATGAAGTACATCCTGAAATTAAACGACATCAAGCGCTTTTCATCGCCTAAGCCGTCAGACTCGGGACACTAGCAATTGGCTCACGCGTTGCCGTATCCCAATCAAAACCATCACTCAAAGTGAATATCCTTAGCAGCCAAGGAACCCGGCTTGCTCGGCGTGTCGTACACCTTCGATCACCGGAGCAACTCCAACCCACTCGGCCATCACGTCGGATCAGAGCACGTCACAGTCGGCGTTCTGAATCCCGTTCAGCAGATCCATGACATCCTGGTCGTTCACGGCCCCGCTGGTGTTGATGTCGGCGTCCAGACCACCGGCCTGCACCGCATTCATGAACGCGCCAATATCGAACGCGTCGACACCATTGATCCCATCAAAATTCAAGACGCAGAACTCGAAGGCACCGAGATCGATCGCAGCGCCGATCACGCGCCGCAGACCGAGGGCATCGCCGATCGGCAGAAGCTCCGCTGTATCCGTGTCGCTGTCGAGGTCGAGCGGGTCGAGCGGGAAGCTCGTAACGACGCCGAGATCAATCGCGGGCGATGTGCTCATCAGGCTCAGGTCGTTGTCGGCCGGCGTGGTGATGTCGTCGTCCGCTCCGTCGGGGTCGACGAACTGTGGATCCGCATCCGACAGATTGGTGAGCGTCGCCTCGGCGAAACCACCATCACGGATACCGACTGCAAAGGCGTCCTCGATGATCGAATCGTTGATCTCAGAGAACGAGTTGAGACCGAGGAACACCTCCGGCCCGTTCACCGGTGTACTGGCGTCGTTGCTGAACGAGATCATGTTCCAGACACGCGACAAGCGATCTCTATCAATGAATGGGCATTCAACGAAGAGCGAGCCACCCTGATTCCCCGCGGAGTTCTCCAAGAGCGTCGGGTTGAATAAATCAATCGCGCTGCACTCGGCGTAGACCCCGCCGCCATCGATGTTCGCGGTGTTCGCCACGATCACATTACTCACGAACTGTGAATCGGAGAAGGATGCGAACACGCCGCCACCAGACTCGGCGGTGTTCCCGTGAATCAGGTTGCCGACGTATTGAGTCGGGCTTCCCCCGGCACTGAAGCCACTGGCATCGTACACCCCACCACCCAAGCCGAGCGAGGTGTTGCCGATGAAACGGTTGTGGTCGATGATCACGGTCTCACCACTATTCAAGGCGAATAACCCACCGCCTGCTTGAACGGCGGAGTTGTTCTCAAAGAGGTTGTCCGAGACACGCGTGGGCACCGACCCGCGGGTGATGTCTAACCCACCACCCTCACCCCCCGCCTGGTTGTTGATGATGGTGTTGCGCTCGATGATCGCGCTGCCGTTCAGCTCGATCGCGCCGCCCGCGCCACGCCCGGGCTCGCCGATCGCCAAGTTGCCATCAAACAGGTTGTTGTGAACCAGGTGCACCCCACCGGCGAGCCGGATCCCACCGCCGGCGGTGGTGTCCTCGTTGCCGGTGAAGGTGTTGTTCGTGATCTCCGACCCGCCGCCGATCCTGGCCCCACCACCGCCGTCGGTCGAGGTGTTCCGGTCGAAGATCGAATCGGTGATCGCGGCACCACCCGAGGAAACAAAGACTCCGCCGCCGCTCCCGTCGATGGCGCTGTTCTGCTCGAACACGGCGCCCGAGATATCTGTGAAACCGGAGCGGTTGATCGCGCCACCACTGGTCCCCGTGTTCCGCCGGAACGCGCCACCAATGATCGAAAGCGTGGTCCCGCCACCACCCGACGAGATGGCCCCACCCTCCGTCAGCCCCGTGTTCTCCTCGAACACACAGTCTGTAAACGACGCGCCCGCAGCGAAGAGCTGCACCGCACCGCCTTGGGCGGTTGAGGTGTTGCTGCGGAAGGTGCACGAGACGAACGTGCCACCGCTCGACTGCTGAAACACCGCGCCGCCGCTCGAAGAGGAATTGTCTGTAAACGTGCACGTATCGAACACGATCGTGGTCACAAACCCACTCACCCCACCCCCATTGCGGCCCGAGCTGTTCCCATTGAACTCGCAGTTGGTAATCGTGACCGTCTCATCCGGAACGAAGAGGTGCAGGCCTCCGCCATCTTCGATGCTGCTCGAAGAACCCCCGACCCGGTTGTTCAGGAAAACGCAGTCCGTGATCACCGGCGCCGACCCGAGCGCAACCACGACACCCCCGCCGTTCCGCAGGGCATCGTTCTTGACGAACCGGCACCGATCGAGCGTGATGGTCGTGGGCACGAACTGGCCGGTGTCGTCGACGCTGAAGACACGCACCCCGCCGCCGGAGGTGCCACCCCTGGATTCGGTCGCCACATCGCCCGCATACCCACCAGTGATGGTCAGGCCCACGAGCCGTGTGTTGAGGGTCTCGCCGGAGTTGGCCACCACGGTCGAACCGGGGTTCTGCGGGAAGTCTGGCAGATCGCGATCGTTGCCACCATCGATGATGGTGGCCTGCACCACCGCTGGGTCGTCCGGCTCGGTGCTGCGGAGTGTGATCTCCTTGCCGAGCAGGTTGAGGTGCTCGAAGTACGTCCCCTGGGCGATGACGATCTCGTCCCCGTTCGCTGCGGCATCGATCGCCTGCTGGATCGTCGCTTGATCCGCCGGCACATTGATGATCGCGGCAACCGCCCGGGCCGAGAGAGCCACACAAAGTACACCTATGAGCACAATCTGGTTCACCATCGTCATGTCCTTGTTGAACAGCGTCAGGGTTCTCATCAGTGAAAAGAGCCGTGGCGAGACTTCATCCCGCCTCGTCCGGTCGAAGTGTTCGAGGGTCTGTTACTCCTGGGCGCAGTCACCGTTTGCGACGCCGGTGAGGAACGCGTTGGCATCCGCGGCGTCGATCGTGGTGTTCCCATCGATGTCCGCTGCGGGGTCGCTGGCCTGGACGGCGTTCATGAACGCGGCCACGTCGAACGCATCGACGACCCCGAGCCCATCGATGTTC